>JBAYIC010000018.1:0-2605 GCA_041665845.1 Patescibacteria group bacterium | reverse complement strand
CGGCCGGTAACCACCGCATAGAAGTCTGCGCGGACATAACCAATGCAGTTGCTGAATCTAATGAATCTAATTGTAGCACTTATGATTTTGTTGTCGCTTCCGTGGCAGCTGCTACTATTTCCCTTTCTCCAGCTTCTTTTTTCTTTAGCGGAGTCTCCGGCGGAGCCACTCCCGCAGGTAAAACTTTGACTATTAGCAACACCGGTAGCGCTACTTTAAATTGGACAGGAGCAACTAACCAAACATGGTGCCATATCAGCTCCGCTTCCGGCAGTGTTGCTGCCAGTGGCAGTCAAAATGTTACCGTATCCGTGAACGCCCCTTCCAATGTAGGTACTTTCAATTGTACAGTTACCATTACCGATTCATCTGCTTCCAACAGTCCCCAGACCGCGGCTGTTACCTATACTGTCACTTCCGCCCTCGTAGAATCCTGCACCGGCATGTCCGGGTATGTCCAGCGCGACTACTGGTCAGGAATCGGCGGAGTTACGATCTCAGACCTTACTTCCAATGCCAATTATCCCAATAACCCCACCAGCTCTTCCCAGCCCGCCAGCTTTGAAGCTCCCACCAACATTGCCGATAACTACGGCACCAGGATGTACGGCCTGATTAAAGCTCCTGCCACCGGTTCCTACCGTTTCTACATTGCCAGTGATGATTATTCCGATCTGTATCTGTCCACTGACGCTAATCCCGCCAACAAAGTGAAGATTGCCACGGTAGCCGGCTGGACCAATTCCCGGGAATGGACTAAATATGCAGGCCAAACCTCCGCGCTCATTAACTTAACCGCCGGCCAGACCTATTACATAGAAGCTATTCATAAAGAAGGAACCGGAGGAGATAACTTGGCAGTCGGTTGGCGTGTTCCTAATTCTTCCACCACTAATGTGGTTCCCGGCTCCTGTCTAGGTCCGTACATTCCTGCCCCTGCTGCTCCGGGAGGCAGCCCTTCCCCTAATCCGGGCGGTTACAATTCCAATTCTTCCAATCCTCCGGGAGGAGGCAGTGTAGCCTGTGAATATCTGCGTTTGGCATGGACTGACAATTCCAATAATGAAACCGGGTTTAAGATCTACAAAGACAGTGTTTACTTAACCACTGTCCCGGCCAGTTCCCCGGCCTCTGCTACCGGCGGTACTTTGACTTATGAGTTTAATCCCGGTGATCTCAATGCCCACAGTTATGCTATTGCCGCTACCGGAGCCAGCGGAGACTCCGCCCAAGTGCCTCTGCAAAACAACCCTGTTTCCACCATTGCCTGTGTTGCCAACCTTACCACTTCGGACAAAGATATTGTCGCTATTAACGGCACTAATATCGGTACCGGGAAAGGCGACCAATGCAGCGGCACAGACGCCTTGCCTGTCGGTACCCAGCTTGATTTAGGCGATAAGGTTAAGTTTTCCATTAACCTCTGTAACAGTGGGACAGAGGAAGCTACCGGCATTACCGTTACCGACCATCTTACCAACTTAGTTATGCCGACTGCCGGCTGGAATGCCAAATATGACAGTGGCAGTGGGGAAGTCTCTATTGCTTCAGTTGGCATTACCTTGTCTGTGTCAGGAACCGCTCCCAATCAAATCCTCACCTTTACCAATGTCCCCAATGTCCCAACTCCCGGACCCATTCCCCCGGCTATTCGTCGAATTACCTTTGAAGCTCAGTTAAGCATCCCGGCTAATTTCTCTGCCACTTCCGCCCGTTTCCAAAACAGCTTTTCCGCCACTTACAATGCCGGCACTGTTAACAAAAATACCCCGTTAATTTTATTCTTTACGGGGCAGGAGGTTCCGATTATTATTGAGGTGCCGTAGGGCGAAAATTAATTAAGCCAATAAAACAATATGGAAAACACTAAGAGAAAAATTTTAGTGGTAGAAGATGATAATGAATTAAGAAGCAGTTTAGTGGATAAATTGGCTTTGGTTAATTGTGAAATTTTGCAAGCCATTGACGGAGAAATGGCTGTGGAATTAATTTTGGACCAGCGTCCAAATTTAATCCTTTTGGATTTGATGTTGCCAAAGCTTGACGGTTTTAAAGTTTTAGAACGTTTAAGAAATTATCCCGATAAATCTATAGCGGGTATTAAAGTTGTAATATTGAGTAATTTATGGAGTGATAAAGATATTTTACGCGCCAAAGCTTTAAAAATTGAAGAGTATTATGTAAAGTCCAATACTAACTTGGATGATGTGGCGTTAAAGATTAAGCAAATAATGGTTACCTAAAAGTAGCCTAGTAATTAAGCCTTTATTGGAAAATTTAGGATTTGACAAAAATAAGATAGTCTTGTATTATATTACCAATAAAGGCCTTTTGAGGGCCTTTTAAAAAAGCTTAAACTTTGGAAATAAATAATAGAAATACAACCCCGTAGAGCTACGGCGATACGGCGTTGCCTCTACAATAATTAATAAATTTAAAGGAACCCTCTTCATAGACTTAACGGTAGATAATCAAACGTCGCCGTGATTCTACGGGGTGATATACTGGGATGAATATATTTGGATTTTTAGGCGAAGTTAGAAACGAACTTACTAAGGTAGTTTGGCCGACAAAAAAAGAAACTTTTAAATATACTGTTACGGTT
>JBAYIC010000017.1:0-7912 GCA_041665845.1 Patescibacteria group bacterium | reverse complement strand
TGCGCTTGGTGTTACTCCTGGTGATTCTCAAACTCTTGCTCTTACAACTGTTGAGTATGTTAAATCTAAAATTGGAGGTGGAGTTGGTCCTGGAACAACTGGCCAAACTTTAAGACATAATGGGACCAGTTGGATTGCAAATTCTACAATATATAATAACGGAACTAATGTTGGGGTTGGAATGACGAATCCATCTCAAAAACTAGATGTGGCTGGTAACATCATGTTAAATCGTAATAACCTCACATGGTCTAGAGAGCAGTATAATTTTGCGTCTTCAACCGTTAGAGCGAATATTGATCCTTTTTCTATTAAAATTTGGGATAATTATACGGGAGCAAGCGCACCAACTTCTTATGGTACTTTGCTCGATATTTATGGTTACAGCGGTCATGAACAATCACAGTTATATTTTGCTAGTGATGGAAGTATAAGATATAGAGATGCTTTTTATTCCGAAACATCTTTTAGTCCTTGGTCCACATTACTCTTATCTACAGCCGATGTAAGTTCATCAGGAAATCTTCGTATTACCGGATCAGGTGTTCATTATATATCAACAGGCAACGTCGGTATTGGAACGACGGCACCAGATAGTGGAGCTAAGCTGGAGGTTGAAGTTTCAGATTCAGATACCGGAGCTCTTCCTTCTGCCGCCTCTCTTGGATTTAGACTTAATAATTCCAACGGCACTAATAATACAAACATAGGATTTACTTTTGGTGCTGGAGCAGCTAGCGGGGCAGCGGCAATATGGACACAACTTGTTAATGCAGGTAGTGCTTATGGTGATTTAGCTTTTGGTAATCGCTCCGCATCCGGGTTTACAGAAAAGATGCGAATATTATCAACTGGCAATGTCGGGATCAACACAACTAATCCAACTCAAAAACTTCACGTTGCTGGTGGTGCACAACTTGATTTAGTATCATATGGTATTACTCCTGGTGATTCTCAAACTCTTGCTCTTACAACTGTTGAGTATGTTAAATCTAAAATTGGAGGTGGAGTTGGTCCTGGAACAACTGGCCAAACTTTAAGACATAACGGAACCAGCTGGATTGCAAATTCACTCTTATATAATAATGGAACGAACGTGGGAATTGGAACGACAACTCCGGGGGCAAAGTTACATTTGTTTGGTGCTTCTGGGATTGATAGTTTAACAACTTCGATGATTATTGAGGATAATGCTTTTAATTACCCATCATTAGTTTTTAGAAGTACGGATGCAAAAGGAGCTATCACGGTTAATGGTGGTAACTTTAGTTTTTGGTCAGATGATCAAGGCGCAGGTAATCCCTGGGTTAGTAGTACGGATAGAAAAATGGTTATTCAAAATAACGGCAATGTTGGTATCGGCACAACGAATCCGGGAACAAAAAGTGAAATTTATCGTTTAGAAACTGTAAATCGACAAAGTTATTCTGATATTTTAACAATTTCAGCCGCAGCTAATACTATGCCTTGGACAGGGCATGGCGGAGGTATTTTATTTAGAGCTACTAATTATGATAGTGGCACAAATTTAGTTGATAGCGCAAGAATCGGTAGTACCATTACCAATAATTCAAGTGCTCATACTGGCGCAGGTTTATTCTTTGATGTCTCTCCTCTTGATAACGGGGCATTAGCAAGAGCAATGACAATTTTACCAAGCGGAAATGTCGGGATTGGAACGGTTGCACCTGGTGCTGCTTTAGAAGTAATGACTGGAACATCGGCTGAAGGAGATCAACTTCTTTTAAATCCGACTGATAGATCAATTAGTATAATTGATCGTTATTCGAGTACAGATTTTTCCGCTAGGATATGGGCCACTTGGCCGGCGGTGGGTATATTAAATTTCGGTGTTAATGCCTCTACGGGAGCACCAAGTACTGTTGTACCAACTTTGACAATCAGAAATGCTAGCGGATCTGGTACAGTTGGCAACGTCGGAATCAACACAACTAATCCAACTCAAAAACTTCATGTTGCTGGTGGAGTTCAACTGGATTTAGTATCATACGGTATTACTCCTGGTGATTCTCAAACTCTTGCTCTTACAACTGTTGAGTATGTTAAATCTAAAATTGGAGGTGGAGTTGGTCCTGGAACAACTGGCCAAACTTTAAGACATAATGGAACCAGCTGGATTGCTAGTTCACTCTTATATAATAACGGAACGAATATTGGAATTGGGACGACTAATCCGGGGGCAAAGCTGGACATAACCCAAACCGAAGAGATTTCTTCGGCAAATCAGCTACGAATAGTTTCAAGATTAAAACTTGCTGATAGTTCTGGCGGAAGATGGGATTATATGGGGACGGGACTGGCTTTTTCAACGAGCGGGGCGGTTACTCCAGGAACTTATGACGCAGGTGTAATTTATGGCATAGGTGGTCCAAATAGTGATGACTCATCAGGAAGTCTCGCATTTTATACCAGAAACAGCAACACATTATCTGAGGCTCTGAGAATAAATAATTTGGGTAACGTTGGGATAGGGACAAGTACACCGACAGCAAAGTTATATATAACTGCTCCTGATACAACTTCCGATATGAGCCAGTTGAGAATTGGTTCTGCTGCAAATAATTATGGATCGTATACTTTTAGACAAAGAACTACTGGCGGTTACGCTAATCAATATTTAGCCTTAGATATTATTAATAATTCCGGAACGTTTGCCAATACAATGGCTTGGAGCGGAGCTAACGTCGGGATTGGAACATCAAATCCGGGAGCATTGTTGCATGTTGGCGCCTCTGCTGGGGCAACGACTGTTATTTCATCTTTCGTTTATGGATCTGTTACTAGTGGATTAACTTTTCAAGACCCAGCGGGTTTAACGAGGACAAAGGCAACTTTAGTAGTTGGAAGCAATTATGCTGATGCTAGTGGTAATTTATTGAATGTTTATACAAATGGCAAGGATGGGGCATTGTTTGTCAAGGCAAGCGGTTATGTTGGAATGGGTACAACTACCCCAACTCAAAAGCTTCATGTTACTGGCGGAGCACAATTTGATTTAGTGTCGTATGGCATTACTCCCGGTGATTCTCAAACTTTAGCTCTATCAACGGTTGAATATGTTAAATCTAAGGTTGGTGGAGCGGGAGGCGTTGGAACGGGAACATCAGGTCAAACTCTAAGACATAATGGAACTAGTTGGATTGCAAATTCACTCTTATTTAATAATGGGACTAATGTAGGAATTGGAACGACATTACCAAGCGGTAAGCTTCAAATTGTTGGTTCAAGTACTAATAGAGTTATTATTAGCAATAGTACTCCTGGAGACGTTAATACTGATAGTCCTAAATTATCTTTCTGGGGGAATAATACCGACCCCGCATTTATTGTTGGTCCTTCGTTGCAAAAGATAAATACAGGACCAAACGGATCTGGAAGATTAGCCTTTTTACAACACGTAGAAGGTAACTATACTAACGAAACTGAAGTAATGAGTATTATGCCAAATGGTAACGTCGGTATCGGGACAACTTCTCCTGGTGGTAAATTGCATATCGTTGATACGAGCGGAATAATGATGGTTGCTGACCAATATGGTAATAATAATTCAGCCTCGACTATAAGAATGAGAAAAAGTCGAGGGACTACAGCCTCACCTCTGATTCTTGCTAATAGTGATTGGATGAATAGTTTTGAAGGTTGGGGCTATGATGGCGCTACTTTCCGCCGAGGTTCTTTTATCTCCTCTGTAGTTAATGGAACCCCTTCAGCGTCTAATATGCCTACTGATTTAGTTTTTGCTGTTAATGCAGGAGCGGCTGATGCGGTAGAAAGAATGAGAATTGATAAGACCGGTAATGTGGGAATTGGTGCAACCCCGGCTGTTGCTCTTGATCTTCCAAACGGCGGTTTCCGCAGTTCAACCGGAATGATAACTGGTCTTGGCGGAGCTGGAAATCGTTTCATTATGACAACTAATAGCGGTAGTTTATATAGAACCCCTCTTTTGAGTAATGATAACGACCGAGATTTAACAATTAACGGTGGCTTAATCTATAAAAGAACTAATGTTGCGACAGCTAACTATACAGCCTCAAGCTCAGATTATATAATAGGTTATAATGGGCCAGGTGGAACAATTACTTTACCAGGGGCTTTATGTACGGCGGGACGATCCTTCTTGATTGCCAATGAAGCTAATACTTCTACCGTTGCAGTAACAACTGATAATGTTGGAACAGTTAAAATTTCTGGTGACGATTCAATAACCTTACAGCCATATTGGACGATTCCGGTTTATTGTAATGGTTCTAATTGGTTTATTTACTAATTAATTTTATTATTTAATTAAGAAAAAAAATATGAACAAAAAATTAATAATCTCCTTTGGCCTATTCGCTGTTTTAGCTGCAGCAACAGTCTTAATTAATTTCAACAAGTCGGCTGAAGCGGCATTTATGGGAAGCGGTTTACCGGGAGGATCGACTAATCAAACATTGAGATATAGTAACGGTACTTGGGGACCTAGTTCGGTTATAACTAATGATGGAACTAATGCTTTTATGTCGGGGAATTTAACCGTTAATGGAGCAAGTGTGACCGCAAATTCTTTCATTTATTCCGATGCTAGATTAAAAGAGAATATCACTCCCTTAAGTAATTCTTTAGAAAAAATTCAAAAGATGAATGGCGTTTCTTTCGATTGGAAAAAGAATGGCGCTCATGATATCGGCGTAATTGCTCAAAATATTGAAGCCGTAACTCCAGAGTTAGTTTATACTGATGAAAATGGAATTAAATCGGTTAAGTATGCGAATATGGTCGCTTTGTTAATTGAGGCTGTTAAAGAACAGCAGCTTGAAATAGATAGCTTAAAGGCGGAAATTAATTTGTTAAAAAAATAAAATAATTATAGTTTTTAAATCGTCCCCAAATAAAATTTATAAAAATATATGAAGAGACCAATCACATTTTTAAAACTTGCAATAGTTTTTTTAGCGTTTCTTTCAGTACCAGGAATTGTTTGGGGAGTCGGTACAATTAACTCCGGTTTTAAAGTTGAAAAGTATTCAACAGGCGCCTCTAGCCTTACTGTTGATGCGACTTCTTTAGGGTCAGCTTGCTACAGAGTTAGCAATAATTCGAATATTGATTATTTTATTCCGACCAGTACATCAACCGAGTGGAATGCGTTTAAAAACAAGGTTGAAGCCGGTAATCTGTCGGGGGTTAGCCTGAGCCTTTGTACGGCCTGTACGACAATTGGCAATTATTGTTGGACAACTCAAAATTTGAATGTTGGAACACAGGTAACGGGAGGAACAACGCCAAGTGATAATGGTGTTGTAGAAAAATATTGTTATAATGATGACCCAGCATACTGTAATACTTATGGTGGGTTATATAGTGCGCAAGAGATGATGAAATATTTATCAGGTTCAGGAATCCAAGGGATTTGTCCTGATGGATTTCATCTTCCGACGACTACCGAGGTTAGTGATTTAATTGCTTCTGGATCTTCCTTGTTTCAAGGTTTGATGGGCGGTCGTTATTTGCCTGGATCGTCGTATAATTTACAAGGATCTTACGGTCTTTATTGGGCCTCACCTATGTATAATGCTTATTATCAAGCAGGGATAGGAGCGGCGATAACTAACTGGATATCTCAAGCTGATGGCTTTAACTCGGTCCGTTGTGTTAGAAATCCTCTAAGCTGTGTCGCTGGTTCGTATAATAATAATGGAACGTGTTCAACTTGTCCGACTGGTTCCTGGTGTTATGCAAGTGTTAAAAATTTCTGTACAGCGGGGACGTATAATGCTTATACCGGAAAATCTAGCGCTGATGATTGTTTACCTTGCGATGCTGGTTACACTTCTTTAGCAGGCTCAGATAATATAAATGATTGTGCTGCGGTTCCACCAACATCTTGCGCTTATCTTGGATCATATTGTTGGACAACTCAAAGTTCAAACGTTGGTACGCAAATAGCGGCTAGTGCAACACCAAGCAATAATGGTGTTGTAGAAAAATATTGTTATCTTGATGACCCAGCAAATTGTAATACTTATGGCGGATTTTATACTTTAAATGAAGCAACAAATTATTCTACAGTTTCTGGAGTTAAGGGAATTTGTCCCTCAGGGTTTCATGTTCCTTCTACGACCGAATTTGATGACCTAATCGTCAATCTTCCTCTTTTAGGTAATAGCTTATTTCAAGGTTTATCTGCCGGTTATACTCAAGGTGGTAGTTTTGCTTATTTTGGAAGCTATGGATTTTATTGGAGTTCAGGAGCTGCTTTATCTGCTTATCTTCAACCCGCTTATGGCCCAATAAGCTATTGGACCAATCTTCCTAGCTCTTACGCTATTTCTCTTCGTTGTGTTCGCGATGCTATTTGTACCGCTGGACAAATTAGTGGTTATAGTTATAACAATATAAATCCCGGTTCATCACAATATCCAGTCTCTAAATCGGTTGCTCACGGAACTTGTACCGCTACCGTTAATTGTTCAGCTACCTCATTTCCTAGTATAAACGGAGAATCGGCTACCTGCGATGCAGGATATTTTAATACTAATGGTCTTTGTAGCGATGGTTGTGAATCTCAATGTGGTAATGGGACTTGTGATATAGCGGCTGGGGAAAATGCAAGTAATTGTATAGGTGATTGTAATGCCTGCACTAATGGAGCAACTCGTTGGATGTATGATTCCGGAAATAGTCCGGTCGGTTGCGGAACATATTGTCGCAGTGAACAACAAACCTGTGTTAATGGAGCTTGGAATGGTAGTTATACGGGAACAGCTGATTGTTCCGCTTCAGATTCTGAAAGAGTCGGTTATCAAACAGCCTCAGTTAATTGTGGAAGTTCTTGTGTTGCTCAAACTCAAACCTGTGCTTATAATGGTTGGAATTTATCGGGTATTGGCTCCTGTTCCGTAAATTGTTTTTGTGTAGGAGCTACGCTTGATGGTTATACCTATAACAATATAAATTATAGTGCCTCACAATATCCAGTTTCTAAAACAGTCACCCAAGGAACTTGTACAGCTACCGTTAATTGTTCAGCAATCGGAGGTGTTAGTGTTAGTGGGGAAGTAGCAGCTTGTAGCGCTGGTTATTTTAATGCGAACGGCTCTTGCGCCGATGGTTGCGAGTCTCAGTGTGGTAATGGTACTTGCGATACTGTCGCTGGAGAAACGATTACTAATTGTGCTGGTGATTGTACAGTTTGCACTAATGGAGCAACTCGTACTCGATATGATTCTGGAACTAGCCCCTTTGGTTGTGGAGTATATTGTCGCAGCGAACTTCAGACTTGTGTTAGTAACGCTTGGAATGGTAGTTATACTGGAATATCTGATTGTTCCGCCCTCGCTTCTATCCGAACGGGATACACCACAAGCTCGGTTACTTGCGGAAATACTTGTTCAACTCAGGCTCAGGTTTGCTCTCATGATGGTTGGAATGGAACCGGTATCGGTTCTTGCTCAGTAGATACCTGTATTTGTGCAGCTAATACTCTAAATGGTTATACCTATAACAATATAAACTATAATTCATCACAAGCTAGTATAACTAAAAATACTACTCCATCATCGACCACTACTACTAACTGTAAGGCCAATGTTTCTTGTTCTGGTACAGGGGTGGCAACGGTAACGGGAGAAGTTGCTACTTGTGTAACTGGTTGGTTTGATAACAATAGTAATTGTTCTGCTGATGGCTGCGAATCTCAATGTGGTAATGATGTTTGTGATACCGCCGCCGGAGAAACGGTTGCTAATTGTGCTAATGATTGTACGGTTTGTACTAACGGAGAAACTCGTACTAGATGGGATTCTGGAGCTGGAGCAAATAGTTGTGGAACATATTGTCGCAGCGAAGTACAGACTTGTGTTAATAACGCTTGGAACGGTACTTATACCGGAACAAATGATTGTAC
>JBAYIC010000016.1:0-8416 GCA_041665845.1 Patescibacteria group bacterium | reverse complement strand
TTTATAATTGCACCATCATAAGCTGCACTGTTATACCAGTAGTACCCTCGACCCCTATCAACTGTAATTTGTCCGCCCGATAAATCAAGCTTCTCTCGTGGATTAGTTGTCCCAATCCCAACATTAGTTCCATTATTATATATTGTAGAATTTGCAATCCAGCCGGTTCCGTCATGTCTTAAAGTTTGACCAGTTATTCCCGCCGCAATACCACCAGCTCCACCAACTTTAGATTTAACATATTCAACCGTTGATAAGGCTAGAGTTTGAGAATCACCAGGAGTAACGCCATATGATAACAAATCAAATTGGCCTCCACCAGCGACATGAAGTTTTTGAGATGGAGCAGTTGTGTTGATTCCGACATTACCATCCTTGTCAATCCTTACTTTTTCGGTTCCAGCTATTTGGAATTTAATTACTGAATTTATATAACGAGGATTTAAAACCATTGCTTCATTTCCAGAATAATCATAACCAATGTATGAACCTAGACTGCCGAACTGTAATCTTGGAAATGATGTTGAGGTTGTTACATCCAAACCGACTCTTGAATATGTCGGAGTTGCACTAGTAGCATTCAATACATCTACATTATAAATAGGATTTGTTGTCCCCACGCCAACATTGCCAACACTATTTAAAGTAATAGAATAAGCAGCTGAACCTAAGCCAGGGCCTGAATAATTATTAGTTATATAAAAATTGGAATCGTTAGCCTTATGACCAACTAACGCTGAGGCTACACCATTTTGCCAAAACCCTAAAGAAGTTACTGCGCCTGCAAATTTCTGTATTTGTAAAGTAGCGCCTGGCAAAAAACTTCCTTGATTACCATCGCCAACCATTTGGGTGCCAACAACGTGAAGCTTAGCAAGAGGACTACTTGTTCCAACACCAATATTTGTTCCATTGTTATACAAAAGTGAATTCCCAACCCAACTGGTTCCGTTATGTCTTAGCGTTTGACCAGAAGTTCCAATACCTACACCGCCAGTTCCTCCAGCCGTTACACCAGTTCTAGTATTAACATAGTCGACTGTTGCTAAGGCTAAATTTTGAGTTGAGCCAGGTGAAACGCCAAATACAACATCCTCAAATTGACCGCCACCATTAACATGTAATAATTTAGTTGGGGTAGTTGTTCCGATTCCAACATTACCGTTTGTCCCAATCATCATTTTAGGAATAGTATAGGAACTATCTGTTTCAAAATATATAGGGAGACTTCTAGCTTGAATATGTAATTTGCCACTATAATTTTCCAAATAAGCATTATTTGTTCCCTGGGAAAGCAGTAAATAAGGGTCAGTTGCGTGATAATTTCTGATACCACTACCAACAACATCCAATTTAAAAACTGGTGTTGCCGTTCCAATTCCGATGTTGCCAGAGGTATCTATGGTAAATTCTGGAGTAGCATCATCGGTATCTTTTATTGAAAAATAATTAGAGTTTGCACCTGCGTTATCCATTCCAATTTTCCATTGTAAAATTCCTCCTTCTGTAAACTGTAATGTTTTTTCTTTCGTATCTGGAGATTCTAATTTCACATGAAGATGAGATATTGATTGTAATATAATTGGGGTGGTATATTCTGGAATAACAACGTGCAGTTTGCCAGTAGGCGTAGTCGTACCAATCCCGACGTTGCCAGCTTGATTTATGTAGACTTTAGGCGTACTTGAAGCGTTATTCCCAGTACGAAAAGCTACTCCTTCATATGCATTAATTGATAATCCATCCGGAGATCCATCAGCTAAAGTATTGTCAGTTAGAATAGAGAGATTGTATCGACTACCTATAGGATCAAACCCTTCTCTAAAAATTATACCTTGCCCAATACTACTAGAATTATAAGCAGCTAACATAATATTACCATTTCCGCCTGTACCGACTTGTAATTTCATCGAAGGACTACTCGTCCCCACCCCAACATTTCCGTTATTATAATAAATTGAAGTTCCGTTAGTTAACCATTGGCTAGAAATAAAAGGCGAACCATTATATCTTAAGATTCCGGAAAAATTTATATCACCGCCAACGCTTAAGGCATAAGCGGATGTTGTTGTCCCAATTCCAACATTTCCAGCAAAGAAATAATTACCTCCCGGGCTAGAAATGCTACCGAAACTTCCGGAAGAAATATAAGCCGCATTCATACTACCGCCAAAAGATGTTCCAACTATCGGACCATTAACATTTAAACCAAAAGCCGGAGCGCTAGTATTTATTCCTAACGGCCCGTCCATAGTCGCCGGATTAATTTTATTTAAAAAATCAGCTGGTAAATTATTCCAATCGGAAGCAGTTAGAGTTCCACTATTAGTTTTCGCGTAATCTCCCCAAGCCGCTTCAGCTGTTTTACTGTTTAACAAAAATAAAAAAGACCCAACTAACAAAATAGCGGCTAAGATTTGGACCTTATTTTTCCCTGAAATTAGGGGCATGATTTATTGATCAAAAACTTTTTTATACCCTCTTTCTTTTCTCCTTAATTTACCTAAATTATATCATTTTTCTGATTTCCTGCCAAGTAAAAACACTACAAAAAAACTGCTCCTAAAAGCAGTAGCTAAAATCAGAAAAAATAATTGATTTACCAACTAACTTCAACGCCTCTTTTTGTATTTCTAGAGTCACCAACCGACATATAAGTTCGAGGAACTCTTTTAGTATAATAAACTTCATAGGCTTGTTCATCGCCTATTAATCCACTAATAAGTACGCTCGGATTAGATGTAACTTGAGAAAGATGAATAAGCGGAGGAACTTTTTTTCTTATTTGCCAAAGAACATCTTCCGCCCCCGATTCCGCCGCAAAATAAGCTTTAGTTGATTGTGCCTGCACACCGCCAGCTTTAATCCCAAGTAAAACAACATAAGACCCGCCCATCGCAACAATTAGCATCCCCGCTAAAATGAACATCGTTAAAATCATGGCACTTCCCGATTTGGTTTTTTTGATTTTCAGGCCCATTATAATTATAATTTAATTATTGATAATATCTTGAAGCAATGCTTGTTTGAATCTCCAATTCCGAAGGAGCGCGATTCCCTTCTATCGATTGTGCTTTTATTCCTATCGTTACTAGCGGTTGATTCAGCCCGGTATCGTTCAGAACAAAGTTGAGATGGGTTATCTTTATTTTCTTTGGAGAAATAAAACCATAATTACCGTTACGCGTAATTTGGAAACGCGGAATATCTTCATCAAACCCTATTTGGTAAGTAACACATTCTTGATAGTAATTTTTAAAAGATAAAACATCGCCATAAGAATTTTGCGTTAAAGTAAAAATCTTTCCATTTATCCCGGGGCAACTACCGTCATTTTTAATTGCCATCCGCATTTCTTTGCCGGTAACTTCAAAAAAATACTTTAAACTTTCTTGGATATTTTGACTAGAAATTGCGGTGCGCTGGCCAACTATTACTAAGCGAAAAATTTCCGCCGCCGATATAATAATAATCACAAACAAAAAAACCGAAACTAAAACTTCAATCAAAGAAAACCCCGCTTGATTTTGATGATATTTATTTTTTTTAGGCTGAGCTAAAAACATATTATTTCCAATTAAAAAGGGTCGCCGCTAAATCATACTCATAATTTTGTTTATGATCCATCCAACTCACCCGAGAGTGAATAACTATAGAATAAGTGCTGGTTGAAGTTATTTCAATAATTCGATTAAAATTAGTCTGAGTTACCCCGCCCCCATGAACATAAAAACCATCGATATCTTTATATAAATCACCTTGGGAATCAACGGTTAATAAATTAGGCGTTTCATCTAAATAGTCCATGTAATAAGAGCCAGGCGCGAGATAATTATCCCAAACTGGATCGTTATTATTCCAATTTGTATCTCTCACTTTTCTTACAAATTCAACGCCTTCTTGCGCTAGCTGATAAGCAATAATATTATTTTTGTTTAAGTTTTGCCCTTGAATATTTTGGATGATTAAAGATAGAACTCCAACTAGTCCCAAAGAAACTATAAATAAAACCGCAATAATTTCGATTAAAGTAAAGCCTGGTTTATTTTGAATTTTCTTTATTTTCATTTTAATTAAATTTCAATTAAATTTTAATTGATAACTTCGGCTAAACCTAAAAAGTTAACTTTAACTGTTTTGATAACTCCCGTTCTTAACTCTAAAATATCAATTTCTAAAACAGTCGAAGTCGCTGAACCGCTAGAAATATTGGTCTTAGGGTCGGGCGGTAAAAAAGTAACATTAACTAATGGCTTGGTTATATTACCAAAAAACCGTAAAGAACTTATCTCCGTTCCTGATGGCAAGATGACTGTTCTGGCCCCCTTACTAAACTCTCCTTCGTCCGAATTATAAACCATATACCCCAATGTTCCCGGTCCATCTAAATCAGCGAAGATAACATACCTATCTTTTTGACTTAAATTAAAATTCAATCCCCAGCCCCCCGCCGGAACAACATCGCCATATTTCAATAAACCGAGCGAGTTGTTTTGCGCATAATGAAAGTCGGCTACTAGTGATTGCGACGCCATGATAAGATCGGTTCTTTTATTGGTTGAATTGTAATTAGCAACAAAAATCGCAGTAATAAAAACAATCACCGACATGCTCACTAAAAGCTCGATTATCGTTACGCCGCTTTGAAAATATTTTATTTTAATATTGTTTTTCATAGATTATTGCCCACTAAGCAACTTGTTGAAATTTTATTGAGCTTTAATTTCATGCCAAAGCGGTAAATCATAATTAATCGTAAAGGATGGCGTCGTTGTGCTACACCAATAACCTTCAGCATCTCCAACTTTCAAAGAAATTGCTAAACTACCGGCGTTAAAGAAATTGATTAAGGTGCTAGAGCTATTGGTTGCCGCAATCACCGCATCTGGATCAGTAGTTGTCCATTCATAGAAAGGACAACGGCTTGGATCACAACTCTGAGGTAAAGGATTCCCGGTCGTATAAGCTAAAGAATTACTAGTAAACGTTGTTCCGGTTGCGCTAACAGTAATTACTAATGGATCCCAAGTGAAAAAAGGACTAGGAAACTCATGTTTAAAAGTTTCAAAAGTATCAGCTAAGCCATCAAGGTTTTGGTCAGTATCGGCTGAGGTATTACTACCATATTGATACCAGGGAGTTGGCATATCATTATCGTCATAACCGCGTATCCACCAATAATATTGTTCATTATATTTTACGCCGCCATTTCCTTGGCAATAAGGGTTATCATTAGAAACGATGAATTGAACTGCCTCGGTACCAGAAACTTTCCCGCCCGTCCAACAAGTAAACCCAGTTGAAGTACTAAGGTCATTATTTTCTCTAACTAAAATTTCATAACCCGATTGGTTTCCACTTAATTTTTCCCAACGCAAGACTGCCTGCAAAGCCGTACTTTGACAGGCGCTGGTGTAGGACCAATTTGGCGCCGATAATCTACCAAAACGTAAATTTTTTATATAAACTTTATAGTCGCGGATAGCACAAGTCGAGGTGGGGTAAGTTTCGCCTTCACAATTAAAACTAAGGTCCCCGAAATCTGTTGAAGAAAAAGGTTGAGCCGTCCCGGCAAAATCACCAAGCTCAACATTATATCCCGTTAAAATTGGATTAAGCGGGCCAGTTCTTAGCTGGGTAGGAAGCGGAGCGCTGGAATCTAATTTCAGCCATTCACTAGTAGTAGCCGATTCAACCCGCGCCCAACCATGAACAGTTTGATTAGCCTCATCATAGCAAGCAATACAATTATTAGCCGAGGTACATTGGTTGCAATGAGAAGAATTAAAACTATAATTTGGCGGATTATGGACGCCGTCATGCTCAAAACTAATAAAACCAAATGATGGGTTCCAAGCTTTGCCGGAAAGAAGGCCGTTATCATCGAGCACAACCCCATGAACATTGTCTGTACAAGGCGGAAAATAAAAATGAAAACCGGCGTCTGCTGGCGGCTCTTTATAAGTGCTTCCTCCGGAAAAATTAAGAGATTCATCTAAACGATTACCAACTACATCGTCCGCACAATCAAAATAAACATAACCATATTGCCCCCAATAGGCCTTGCCCTTAATTGTTGAAGTTGCCGCTGAGGCGTTATGAATATTGTGAGTGAAAAACAAAAAACCGAATAAAATAAAAAATCCTGTAATAAAAAAATAAAAATTTTTGCGTTTACCAGCCATACTCTTATTGGTAAATTATATCACTTTTTCTTTAAAAAATCCGCTAAGATACCTTTCACCTAAAATTATCATCGCTTGACGGCTTTTTTCAGTCTGATCATCGTAACCGAGAAGATGAAGTAACCCGTGAACAAGAAGAAAATAAAAAATGTAATCACGAGACTTTGTTTTATTAAAAATTTCTTGATATTTTTTAGTTCGCGCCGCTTCTTGAATATTAATAAATATTTCCCCTAAAAATACCGGAGGAATATCAAAAGATATATTATGCAGAATCGCCTTACTCCTTACAGATTGCCCTTTAATTATCTTTCCCCCTATAGGTTGCTCTTTTGGTCTTTTACGAAAATCGGACAACTGCTTTAGGGCCGAAAAAGATAAAACATCCGTCGTCTTATTTAGTCCGCGAAAATTATTATTTAAACTTTGCATTTTTTTATCCCCAATAATAACCAAAGAAACCTCTTGATTTTTTTTCTTATAAAAATTTAACAAACCCTCTGCAACCGCTATGGTTGTTTTTTGGTTTATTTTCTGTTTGGTTTTATTAGTTATCTCAAGCATATTTTTAGTTTAAATTTTGTTTATCAGTGATTTGTTATAATTTTTTATGATGTGGGCCCGGGAGCGGTTCCGAATCCAAATTCGACAATTGAGTTTCCGGGGTTCAACTCCCCGCGGGTCCACATCCGGCGAAATCCGGCGAAGTAATTACTTAAAGTAATTATAACATTGAGGTGTTATTTGGTCTCTATTTTTCATCTTGACGCTAAATTATAATTTTTGTATAATATAATCAATTGCTGTTCTGACTCATTAATATATCAATTGTCGGATTTGATTCAATACAATATTCAGGGAATCGCTCTGAAGCTAGGAAAATCTCCTCATTTGGGGGGATTTTTTTATTTAAAAATCCTTTTTATTTTTTTTGTCGTATTATAAATTGTATAAATTACCGGTCGGAAAACAATCTCAAAAACTCCTGGGTAAACCCGCTCCTCGCCACCAAAACCGAGCTTAAATCTCGTAACTCCAGGCCATTTTTTTTCATCAATTCCATAAAAATCATAGATATTTGCTCCTTCTGTGCGCGCTAATTTGATTATTTCCCATTGCAATAAATACGGCGCCATAGTATTTCTAAATTCATTATCACTCGCTCCGTGTAAATACGTCACCTTATTACCAAAACAACAAACTAAAGCGGTTGCGATTTTTCGTCCTTGAAACTCAGCAAAAAATAATTTAATAAATTTTTTATCTTTATTTTCTTCTCTATTAATTAATTTTTTATAATGCGTCTCATCATGTATCCTAAAGCCATCGCGCATACCGGTTAATTCCATCAAGCGCCAAAATTCAGAAAAATCTTTTTCTCCTCCTTCAATTATTTTAACTCCCTTTTTAGCCGCTAAATTAATATTATAGCGCGTCTTTTGATGCATCGCTCTGAGCAATTCTTCTTCGGTTTTTTTTAAATCTAAAATTAAAGTTTTTTTCGGCTGGACATCAAGTCCATTTTTAAATTTTCTTTGCAAATTAGATTCCCAAAACTTGGATAAAAATTGCGCTGGTTCAATTTTTAAAAAAACCGCTGAGTTGTCCGATTTTTGAATTTCCGCAATTAAGAGACTAATAACCTCTTTCGCTTCATTTTTCACTTTGCTCTCTGCTTCATCTTTCGCTTCATTTTTCGCTTTGCCTTCTGCTTCATTTTCTAAAGATAAACCTTTTTTCAATATCGGACCACGCGGAGCGTACCAATAATAAAAACCACCGCCAAGAAACTTCTTAACTAATAAAACCAAGCCCAATATTTCCGCAGACGCATCAACTGCGGCTAAACATTTTACCTCCGTTCCTTCGCTCTTTAAAACAGCGGCCCACTTTGAACTAGCTAAAAACTCCGCTCCCGATTCTCCCGGATTAGCTGTTAAAAAGTCGCGCCATTTTTCTTCATCTTTTAAATCAATTATTTCCATAATAAAATTATAGCATAAACACAAAAAGAGACTAGTTCAACCAGTCTCTTTTTTAAAACTAATTTCAATAAATTTTATGGAAGTCTGATACCGCCCGGAGAAGCAGTTTGCATCATGTTCCCCGTTACATTATTAATTGTTACTCCTAAGCAATACTGAATTGTATAAGAAGCGCTACCAGTTTGTGCACTACCGGTTCTAGCATAAGTATACTGTGGTTGAAGAGCTGGACAATTAGAACCATCG
>JBAYIC010000015.1:0-9231 GCA_041665845.1 Patescibacteria group bacterium | reverse complement strand
TAACAGTGCAGCTTATGATGGTGCAATTATAAATAGCGGTGGAGATATAGGAATATATACTCAAACTGATGGTTCTAATGCAAGATTAACGGTTAAAAACTCCGGCAACGTCGGGATTGGGACAACGGGCCCGGTATCACCTCTAAATGTAAAGGGGTCGACAGGATATGGTTCAATAAAAATATCACCCGCAAATGATAACGGCGAAGCGAGTATGGGCTTTATGAGGGATATTGCCGGGACTGATACAAATGATGCATGGGTTATTGGCAGTGCTAGTTGGGGACATGCCGGTGATTTTGTTATAGGTAACGAAAACAATGGAGCTGGCGGAAATGTGAGGTTGTTAATAGAAAAAAGTGGCAATGTTGGAATCAATACCACCACTCCGACCCAAAAACTTCATGTCGCTGGTGGAGCTCAACTGGATTTAGTATCATACGGTGTTACTCCTGGTGATTCTCAAACTTTAGCCTTATCAACAGTTGAATATGTTAAATCTAAAGTTGGAGGAGCTGGTGGTGTTGGAGCTGGAACATCAGGCCAAACTCTAAGACATAACGGAACCAGTTGGATTGCAAATTCACTTTTCTATAATAACGGAACAAATATTGGGATTGGAACAACGGGGCCTGGTAATAAATTAGATTTATCCGGTGACTTTGGTTTAAATGGAATTTTGAAAGGGTATGGCGCCGCTTCTAATAATTTCTTAGAAGGCAAGTTAGGAATCAATACTTTAAGTGCAGGCGCCTCTAGTTTAGCGGTCTTTGGAAATGCCTCTATTGGTAGCGCTTATCTTAGCAACGCCGCTCCAGCAAATGGCCTTATTATTCAAGGAAATGTTGGAATTGGAACAACTGATCCGACCGAATCTTTGCACGTTGCCGGTAATTTAAAAGTTGATGGCGGAATATCTTTAGCTGGTAATTTAGTTATGGCTTCATCAACTTTAACGGTTAATAAAATTACGGCCAATACCATCGATCCTCTCTATACAATTAATGGTATCAAATATTCAACCTATGCCTCTTCAATTGTTGGCGGTGTAAACGAAGAATATGTTGGTCGTATTAATGCTAACGAATTTAAAAAGGTCGGAAGTGAATATGAAAAAATAATTAACTTCACAAAAACTCAGGAAGGTAGTGATCTCTGGGTTTGGCGCAAAGTTATTGCCTTTAACGAAGATAATGTAGAAATCTTCTTAACCCCAAGAGGAAGCTCGGCAAATATGTATGCTTATATCGAAGATGAGAAAATAATTATTAGAAGCAATAAAGCAGTTAGCGCTTCGATACGTCTTGTTGGGCGTCGCTTTGACTTTATAGAGTGGCCGACTAGAGCTTTTGATCAAAATCAAGTCGGGGGCTTGGTAGTTGAATAATAATTTGCTATAATTAACAATATAGATAATAAAAATAATAATAAACATAAAACAGTATGGAAAACAACAAAGTCGCTAGCACTAAGAAGAAGCTTTTACCGATTATTGCGGTAATCGTTGTTGTCTTAGTTATCGCTGGTATCGTTATTTTAACTAATAAAAAGTCGGCTCCAACTCCAAATACTCCAGGTGAGCAAACGGAAACAACTCCTGAAGGTCAAACTGGAGAAAACGCTGAATCACCGGTTGCTGCAACCGGAACAGTTGTTAACCCAATCTTAGAAGGAGCAAGAACAGAAGCCCCTGGTGCTGATTTGGTTTCTAAAACCGGTCAAGTAGTTAACCAAGAAGGTGAAGCAGTAAAAACTGATGTTGCTTATAATTCTCCAGAAGCGCCAAAGCAAACATTACCAGTCGCTATTGCCGAAATTCCTTTAGCAAGCAAATTAACTCTTGACGCTAATGGATTTACTCCAAAAGAATTTAGAATCGCTAAAGGAAAAGCTTTAACAATTGCTTTAACCGGTTCAGCTGATTCTTCTCATGTTTTCGCTTTTGAAAGCCCACTTTTGAAAGCAGTTTACATTAATGTTCGTCCGGGTGAAACTAGAGCAACAACTTTTAATGCTCCAACTGTTGCCGGAGAATATGTATTCTTCTGTGATTTCCCAGGCCATAAAGATAGAGGAGAAGTCGGAAAAATGATTGTTGAATAAAATAAATTAGTTAAGACCAAGAAAAATAGAAAACAGCGCTTATTGGCGCTGTTTTCGTTTGTTTTAGGGATTTAGCGATGTTTAGCTTATATCTTTTTCTCTATTTTTATGTTATTATATAAGTATATAATTTAGAAAAATAATATGGAAAATATAAAAAACGAGACGCTAGATAATGGGGTAAAAATTAAATCGGAGCAGCTAGTTAGCGCCGATAAGTCTAACACAATTCCGTCTAGTACCAAAAAATCTCTCGCACTTATCATTGTTGAGATTGTTCTTTTACTCGCCGTTATCGCTCTCGCAATTATTTTTTTTACTCGCAAGAATAATGTAAATATTAATGTTTCAAATCCGGTAAATAATCAAGCGGTAAATGAGGTCGGCGAAATTGTTACGCCAATTAACGAAGAAAAAACGCCAGTCGTTACTAATATAACGCCGGCTAAACCTACTCCGGTAGTTAAAGTTAAAGAAGATTTAAGGATGAGTTTACCAGCGCCCTTACAATCAGAGGTAACAACAGAAAGCGCTATTCCTGAAGGGGCGATTAAAATTATCGGAACGGAAACGGGATTTGAGCCTAAAGAGTTTACGGTTAAGGCCGGAGAAAAAATTGTTTTAGCTTTAACTGCAAAAGGAGCTTCGCCGGTTGTTTTAACTTTCTATAATTCTAATATGCCTCCTGTTTCTATTGGTTGTGGACCAGGAGAAACGCGCTGGGTAACATTAACAGCGCCGACTACGGCCGGTGAATATATTTTTAAGAATGATATGATAGGACATAGCAACGAAACCGGGAAAATGATTGTTAAATAATTAAATAAATTAACCCTGCGGTCTTGCCGCCGGGGCGATTTACACTTATGAATAATATTAAAGCTAAAGTATCAAAACCAGTAATTACTATCGGCGTTATTTTATTTGCCTTATTATTTGCTTTTATTTTTTTACTTTTAAAACAAGAAAAAAATCCAACGGTAGTTAATACTCAAGCAACGGAAAAAACTAACGAACAAGCGGCGGTAAATACGGAAAATAATAATGGCGTTTTTAATCCGGAAAGTGATTTTATTGAAACGGTTGATAATTTAGATAAAGCGACAGCGGAAGTTAAGGGAACAAGTTTAGTTACGCCCGATAATAAAGTAATTAATGAAAAGGGACAAGTCGTTCAAAATAATGCGCTCCCGATGACCCCGGAAGCACCGAAACTAAGCGCACCTTTAGCGCCGGCCGATATTCCGGCGGCATCTGTAAAATTAACAGCAGATATCAATGGTTTTTCTCCTAGCGAATTTACCGTTAATGTTAATCAACCGGTTACTTTAGTTTTAACTTCGACCGGAGTTGGTTCACGTTTAGTTTTTGATGATAAGGCTTTAGTCGCTTTAGAATTACCGGTTCCAAGTAATTATACTATGGCAAAAACTTTTAACGCTCCAGCGGTACCGGGAGAATATATTTTCCATCAAGACATGCCCGGACGCAGTCAACAAACTGGAAAAATGATTGTTAAGTAACAAATAAAAATTATTAAAAAAATGCGGGTTAAACTAGCTAAACGCTTAATTAATTTCCAAAAAAAATTAAATCATATTCCGCCGATGGCTCATGTGATTTTTTTTACGATTCTTATTTTAGGCGTTTTTGTAATCCTTATTTTTGATCAAGGACTAAGTCAGGGGCTGATTACTTCAATAAAAAACGTTCAAATTGGGAATAGTCAATCTAAGGTTGTCGATAAGGATATTCGCTATAATATTTATGGCGATCATTTTGTTAACGACTTATCAATTAATACCGACCAGACAACTTTTTATTATGATAGAGCAGCTACCGCTTTTACTTTTTTACCCTTATACGATTTTAAAGAAGCCGGAGTCGGGGCTAGTGAAATTGTTCAGCCTGATGATGTAAGCCTTGTTAACGGAGCCTTAGTATTTGCAGGAAAAAAAATTTCCCTTCCGGCCGATTTAATTAATTTAAAAAATATAGAAATTTTAAATGTTACTTCTTATAAATTAGGAAACAATTGGTTAGTTGGTATCGTTTTTAATTTAAACGAAAAAGAAAGTGGTCGCGCTTATTTATTTAATGGTCGGGGCTTTATTAATTTAGATCCGAAAAATTTGTTTCCTTTTGATTCGCGAGTGGGATTTCCTGGCGCTCATTTTGGTTTCGGCGGCGAAGTTAATAATTTTGTAGTACTTTACGGTGCTTACGATTTACTGGGCTATCAAGTAGTAGACGAGAAATTAATTGATTTAAAACAATTTTTTAGTTTAAGAATTTCTGATGGTGGGTTTTCTCCTTTGGTTATTAAGCAAGAAATGGGCGATGAAACTAATTGGTATATTTGTTCGCAAACAGAAGGGAAGCCAAGATTTGTTAAACTTTGGCAAAATGGTTCAAAAAGTGTTAAAGGGGTTTTATCTTTAACAGAAAGTTTATTCGGTGAAAAAGGAATAGTTGATTCAGCTTGGTGTAGCGCCGGAAAAATTCCAGGTGAAATAGAAATTAATATTAAGCAAGACGGAGTCTATAGCAAAAAGATTTTTCAGGACAATGGTTTTAGCCAAGATAAAGATTATGTTTTATTAACTAATAATTTATTTAAAGATAGCGGGGAAATTTTAAAAGCTAAATTCGACGGCTTAATTGCTTGTGATGACGGGGGATGCGGTGCGGGAGTTTTAAATAATTCTTTAAGTTTTTCTATTTCCGGAGAGGGAAGTAAATTTAAAAAAATAAGTTTAGGTCAAGAGGTTATTTTCCCGGAAGCGACGAAGAATTTGTATTGGAAAATCACCGCAAAGACTAAAAATAATCGACTAAATTATTCTCCTTGGATTGATGGGCTAACGTCTATCAGTTATAGCTGGAAATAGCCTAAATTAAAGGTTAAAAAATATTGTCTAAAAAATAAATAAATGTTATAATTTAGATAATCTGAAGATAGTAAAAATATCCGTTTTTTTAAGCTTTTTGCTTATGGATAGACAAAGAATTGTTAATACCTTTCTCAAGGGATTTTTAATATCTCTGATTTTTTGTTTTCCATTATTATTTCCGTTTTTTGCTGAAGCGAAAGATATTAATATTGGTGCGGCTGGAGATAATGTAAAAATCTTAGGAACTAATTTATGTTTTGGATCTGATTGTCGAACTTCTTGGGCAACAATTACCGGAGCTTGGAATACAAACGGTAATAGTATTTATTACAATAATGGTAACATCGGAATTGGAACTAGTAATCCGGTCGCTGGGCTAGATAATAATCGAACAGAAGGTTTTAGAACTTTAGGTTCGGTTCTATTTGGCGGAGCGCTTTATATTGGTAGCGGTAATCGTCTTTTGATGGTTGATAATTCCGGTAATGTAATTGCGACAACAACTTCGTCATTTGTTGGTTTACCTAGTTCATCAGTTGCCGGGCAAACTCTTCGTTCCAATGGGACTAGCTGGTTAGCAAATTCCGTCTTGTATAATAATGGAACTAATGTTGGAGTGGGAACGACTAATACTACAAATAAATTAACTGTTAATGGAAATATAGAAATTAAAGGTAATCCCGCGAGTACTAGATACATATTGACGGACGAAATTAATACTGGAACAACCCAATTGATAATGCAGGCAGGTGCTGGTTCTAGTGCTTATGGAGGAGCAGTTAATTTATATGCTAATTCTCATGCTACTAAACCGGGTTGGGTTACGATGGGTATTTCCAGCGGAGCAGGAATAGCGGGAACTGCGACAGAGGGGAGATTCACGGTCAATAATCAAGGCTTAGCTGGCGGTACTGATTTACTTACAGTATTAAGAACGGGCAACGTCGGAATCAACACCACCAACCCAACTCAAAAACTTCATGTCGCTGGTGGAGCACAGCTTGATGCAATATCTTTTGGTGTTACTCCGGGTGCAACTCAAACTCTAGCTCTTTCTACAGTTGAATATGTTAATGCAAAAGTTGGTGGAAGTGGTGGCGTTGGAGCGGGAACAAGTGGTCAGACTCTAAGACATAATGGAACTGGCTGGATTGCAAATTCACTCTTCTATAATAATGGAACGAATGTTGGAATTGGAGCAACAACGCCCAATAATAACTTAGAAGTGCGTGGAGCTAGTGGTTTAAGAATCAGCGATCCAGCTAATGTTTATCGTGCTAGTTTAGTTTTTGGAAATTTAAACAATAACTGGAATAGCGGTATTCGTACATATGATAGTGGCGATGCTGAAATGAGAATTTGGCATGCAAATTCTTTAGGTCAAATTGTTTTAGCAACTGGGTATAATGGCGAATCTACAACAACAATGCCTACTGACGGTCTCTTTATTGATCAAAATAAAATTGGTATTGGTTATGCTTCCCCCGCGGCGGCTACTGGAAAGTTGATGGTTAACGGTAATGTTGGGATTGGAACGACCGCACCCAATGCTTCTTTGGATATTTATAATGGATCTATAGCTAATAGAACTGCTAGTATTAATCATTATAGAAATGTCTTAATGTCATACCTCGGTAATAACGCTCAGACCGGAACTCTTAAAATAGTTCTTCCAAAACAAGCAGATACTATGATAGATATAACTATTAAGGGTTATAATTATACTGGTATCGGAGCTTGGGAAGCTAGAGTTAGTGGTTATGTTTATTCAGGAACTGGTGGCGGCTGGTATACAGGTAATCATAAGGCTCAAATAATCGGTAGTGCTCCTTTTACTCAAATTCGTTTAGCCTATGATGGAGCTAAGCCTGTTATTTTACTTGGTAACACCTCTACGGTTTGGACTTATGGCTCTGTTGAAGTAACGGATGTTTCTACTACTTTTAGTAGTATAACTGATTGGGGAACTGGTTGGTCATCTTCATTAATTACTAGTGAGGCAGGGTTAACAATAATAGCTACTCCTGCAATTCGTACTTATACTAATTCAGGCGGCAACTTTGGAATCGGTACAACAAATCCCTCTCGTCTCCTTCATGTTGCTGGAACAGGAATATTTGATGGCCTTGCTGAGGGGATTACTCCAGGAGCAAGCCAAACCTTCGCCCTTACAACGGTTGAGTATGTTAATACAAAAGTTGGTGGAAGTGGTGGCGTTGGCGCGGGAACAAGTGGTCAAACTCTAAGACATAATGGAACCGGCTGGACTGCTAACTCACTTTTATATAATAACGGAACGAATGTTGGGGTTGGGACGACAAATCCGGGGGCAAAATTAGATGTGACCAGTTCCTCTGGTTTAAACGGTGCTTTGATAAATACCTCTGGGACGGTATCAACTGTTGGGGGAGATACGACTTATGGCTTATTAGTAAATCATAGTAGAATGGGCACAGATAATAGTTCAGTATCTTTTGGGATTTATGCTAATAATACGGCAGCTAGTAGTGGAAACAACCATTCAATCTATGGCGTTTATGGATATGTAAAAACTCCAATGCAGTTTTCTGGTAATTCAGCGGTTGGATTGCAGGGAACTGTTGAACATGATTTTATTGGGGGCGCCTCTGTTTCTGCCGGTTACATGGCTGGCGTAGTATCCCGGATTTCTTTTGTAGATGATTCAGGAACGTTTACCATGCCGACATCGTATGGTTTTAAATCAGACTTAAATGTTACCGCCAATAAAACAATCACAAATTATTACGGTGCCTTTCTTGGGGCAAAAGGAGGTTCAGGAACGGTAACAAATACTTGGGGGGTTTATCAGGCAGATACTAATGGAAAAAATTATTTTGCTGGCAACGTTGGGATTGGAGTGACGAATCCTATTGCGAAATTCAATTTAGTTGGATCTGCTGGCGATTGGCCGACACTTGGTTCAGCAACGGGTTCTAATTTCTTGCTTGGGTCAACTGATAATCTTTGGGGCTTGTTTGCAGGTCTAAAGAACTCATCGGGCGGTGCCTGGTTACAAGTCATGAGAAAAGATTCTGCCACGGCGTATAATTTGGCGTTACAACCAGTTGGCGGCAACGTCGGAATCAACACAACTAACCCAACTCAAAAACTTCAGGTCGCTGGTGGAGCACAGCTTGATGCAATATCTTTTGGTGTTACTCCAGGTGCAACTCAAACTCTAGCTTTATCAACCGTTGAATATGTTAATGCTAAGGTCGGTGGAAGTGGTGGCGTTGGAACTGGAACAACTGGCCAAACTTTAAGACATAATGGAACTGGTTGGATTGCAAATTCACTTTTCTATAATAATGGAACAAATATTGGAATTGGAACGACTACGCCGACTAATAAATTACATATATATGGTGGCGCTTCCGGTGGTACTCCATATCAATCAAACGGTGGTTTAGTAATCGAAAACAGCGCAAGGGCATCAATGCAATTTTTATCTCCGAATACTAATGACCAATATATTTTCTTTGGTGATGCACAATTAGCTAACCGTGCTTGGGTAGGTTATGATCATAATATAGATCAATTATTACTTCACACCGGTAGTACAACTTATATGGATGGCAACGTTGGAATTGGGACGACTGCGCCACGATATAGGTTGGATTTAGCGAATGTTAATGATACCTCTCAAGCTGATTATATTGGACTTGGACCTTATAACGGTCCGCTGGGTGGAGGTGGCACGACTCTTGGTAGTGGTATTATTTGGAAAGGAAATTACACGGGGTATACGAAACGATCTGCGGGTATCGTGCAGATCGCAGAAAGTAATTATTTCCAAAGTGGTTTAGCTTTTTTTACAAATGGCACAGCAGATGCGACAACAGATTGGTCCGAGAGAATGCGTATTTCTAAAGATGGCAACGTCGGTATTGGGACGACGAATCCGGGAGCTAAATTAGAAATAAATTCTAACGCAATTACGAATCAGTTGAATGTTTATAATAATGCGGGTGGTTTTGTTGGAACAATGTTGCATATTGATCAAATTACTCGCGGAGATACTACAGCTTATAATCTGCTTAATATTGAAAATTCGGCCGGTACCGCTTTATTTGTTAGAGGTGATCGCAATGTCGGTATCAATACCACCAACCCAACTCAAAAACTTCATGTTGCTGGTGGAGGCCAATTTGATGCTGTTGCGCTTGGTGTTACTCCTGGTGATTCTCAAACTCTTGCTCTTACAACTGTTGAG
>JBAYIC010000014.1:0-15651 GCA_041665845.1 Patescibacteria group bacterium | reverse complement strand
TTTATAATTGCACCATCATAAGCTGCACTGTTATACCAGTAGTACCCTCGACCCCTATCAACTGTAATTTGTCCGCCCGATAAATCAAGCTTCTCTCGTGGATTAGTTGTCCCAATCCCAACACTTCCATCAATTATTCCATTACCATAAGCATGGAAAGTTCCGTCGCTTGAACGAATTTCAAACTTCACTGCTGGAGTAGTTGAATTTAAAGCCGCAGATTCAAAGGTCCAACCATATCCAGCAACATTTTCAATGAAACTTCTTAAAGCCCAAGCATTAACAAAGTTACCAACTGGTGCCGTTAAGTTCCCTTTTGGTCCCATACCCGATCCAGATGGCGCCATGTAATTAGTCCAAGCATTAACTCCTTGAGAATACCAGCTAATACCACTAGCAGATGATGCCACGCGATTTATATCAAGATATGTACCGGTTAAGCGTAAAGGACCACCGACAATTTCTACTTTTGAAGCCGGAGTCGTTGTTCCAATCCCAATATTTGTTCCGTTATTGTATAGGAGTGAATTAGCGATCCAACTCGTTCCGTTATGTCTTAAAGTTTGACCAGTCGTCCCGGTTCCAACGCCACCAGCTCCCCCAACTTTAGATTTAACATATTCAACTGTTGATAAGGCTAAAGTTTGAGAATCACCAGGAGTAACGCCGTATGATACTAAATCCAGTTGAGCTCCACCAGCGACATGAAGTTTTTGGGTCGGAGTGGTGGTATTGATTCCGACGTTGCCTGAAGGATTTATGGCAAACATGCTTTGTGTACCAGCCGGAGTACCTATATAAAAAATGTCCGGGCTTGAATCTCCACCCATTTCCCAAGTCCTGGCTGTGTTAGAAAAGTACATTTGAGCAGCAGCACCAACACTAGTTTCATTCAGAGCTAACTCAACTTGACTAGCGCTTTGTATTGATAGTTTCTGGGAAGGATTTATCGTTCCGATTCCAACATTACCAGTATGCTGAATAAATAATTTACTACTACTAGCAATAGCAAAATTTATGCCATAATTTGTTACTGCATTTCCAATATTTTCATTGATAATAAGTCCTTGCGTTCCTGCAACATCGCTCGCTCCTGTTTGGACAATATAACTTGAGTAATTCGGCCAAGCTCCTGAATTATAATTTAAATATATAGATCTTGCTCTATCGCTCCCGTCCAAACGCATATCATTTGTTGTACGAATATCGCCTGATACATCTAATTTATAAACTGGAGCTACTCCAATTCCAACATTCCCATCATAATTAAGAGTCATTTTTGCGGTGTTCCAGTCTGTTGAACCAGCCTTGCTTGTATAGAATTTAATGGAATGGCTTTCGGTAGATGTCGCTCCGGTAGTTTTCCAATGACCACCATATAATCTCAAATCATTACCATAAGTTCTAACAACTCCGTCATAACTACCTCCTTCTGCGATGCCCAATTCTAAAGATGAATAATTAGAAGGACCACCTATTCTTAAACCGGCAACAGCATTTGCAGTTGTAGTTCCTACAAGTATATTTACTTTTTCAGCTGGATTAGTTGTTCCAATTCCGATATTAGTTCCATTATTATAGAAAAGTGAATTAGCAATCCAACTGGTTCCGTTATGTCTTAGAGTTTGGCCAGTTGTTCCCGTTCCAATACCACCGCTTCCACCAACTTTCGCATTAACATACTCAACGGTTGAAAGAGCTAAAGTTTGACTAGCGCCTGGAGTTACACCAAATGAAATAGCATCGAGTTGCGCTCCACCAGCGACATGAAGTTTTTGTGATGGGTTAGTGGTATTGATGCCGACGTTGCCACCATTTGGCATTAATACTAGAGGTCTAGAGGTCCAGCTATAATCCTGTTGCATTGATTGGATGTAACTATAAGAATCTGCAACTGCCCCTAAAATTAATTTAGCGTTTGTATTAGCAACGCCCGTTGCTATTTCAATCCCACCAGAATTTTCATTATTATAAGTAGAAGACTTTAAAATAGAAAGAATACTCCCCGGATTGGTTGTCCCAATTCCGACAGAACCCTGATCAAAGACCGTATTCATTGAAGTTGGATAAAATCTAACCCATGTGTCACTAAGACTTTCTCCTATATATGCATAATTCAAGGCCTGAGCATTCCCGTAAGCCGCAAAGTGAAGATAAGGAACATTGTTTTCATTTAATATTTTATACCCCCTATCCCAGCCCCCTGATGTTAAATGATTTTTAATTGCAATCCCGTAAGACGGATCGGAATCTCCCATCAAAATATCAGCCGCCCCTCCAGAATAAACTTGTAATTTTACTGCGGGGGTTGTCGTCCCAATTCCGACGTTTCCGGTATTTAACGTCATCGTTATTGCATTATTTGAATATAAATCCGTTCGAGACCAACCGTCTACCTGTTTAAAAATTGGCGCACCGCTATAACCAATCCAGGAAACGGGGTTATTCCAGTTCCAATTTGCAGTTAACTTAGTATAATAATCTGTTGGGCTAGCGTTTGTTTGAATTTTAATGGAAGCGCCATCTCCTTGAATCGTTAATTTTTCACTAGGTGTAGTGGTTCCAATTCCAACGTTCGTTCCATTATTGTATAGTAATGAATTAGCAATCCAACTAGTTCCATTATGTCTTAGAGTTTGACCAGTTGTTCCCGTTCCAATTCCACCACTTCCACCAACCTTAGCATTAACATATTCAACAGTTGAAAGAGCTAGAGTTTGAGTTGCGCCCGGAGTTACCCCGAATGAAACAGCATCAAGTTGTGCTCCACCAGCAACATGAAGTTTTTGTGATGGGTTAGTGGTATTGATTCCGACGTTGCCACCAGCTTGAATAGTCATTTTAGTTGCACCACCTGCAGCTAAAGCCAAGTCTCCTCCGGAATAATCAAAATAAACAGAAGTCGCCCCAACATATTGTTTTCCTGTAGTTAATAAATCCCCCGATACAGTAAGTTTTTGCCCCGGGTTTGTCGTCCCGATTCCGACGTTGCCGTCATTATAATATAATTTGTTGGTATCCCTAACCCAGGTATAATCAGAACCAAAAAAATCTAAGGCTGTGTTTCCATTGCCAGTTTCATAAGCAGTAACGTAGTAACGCAAGGCATAATCAGTTGTAGGATGAGAATGATAAATTTTTATAACTTGAGCGGTATTATCAACTTCCAAAAGAACATTGTTAGACCCAGCACCAGCGCGAGAAACCAAAGTTGCTTGCCAATTTGAAGCGTCACCTACATAATTTGCTGCGTCTCTAACCAAATAAGTCGCACCGGCTGCAGTACTTGAATCAGACGCGAGTGATATTTGAACTTTATATAATGTATTTCTATTTAATGTGGAGACACCGAACTTCCATTCAATAGTTTGCTTATTACTATCACCAGGGAAAGGCACAGTTACAGTCGAGCTATAAAAAGACTGTGAACCAACCCTAAAGTCTCTTGCAACATCTAAGCTATAATTTGGTGCCGTCGTTCCTATTCCAACATTAGTTCCATTATTAAATAGGAGTGAATTTGCAATCCAACTCGTTCCGTTATGTCTTAGAGTTTGGCCAGATGTTCCCGTTCCAATACCACCGCTTCCGCCAACTTTTGTATTAACATACTCAACGGTTGTAAGAGCAAAGGTTTGACTTGTTCCTGGAGTAATTCCTTCAGCAAGCCCATCAAATATTCCTGTTCCAGCGACATGAAGGAGACGAGAAGGATTGGTTGTACCAATTCCAACGTTGCCCAAAGAAGTGATGCGTAATCTTTCTGTTGCATTTACGGTTGTGTAGTCTGCGCTTGTATAAAAAGCCAATTGTGCTGGTGGAGCAAAAATTCCAGAAGCTAAGTAAGAACTAGTGTTAACATAAAAGCCTATTCCATGTCTTGAGGTTCCCGAAGCATAGCTAGCTCTTAAAGCTAAGTTCACTGGTGGCGTGGCGGCGTCATCGGCGGTTATACCTTGAATTGATAATTTTACAGCCGGATTGCTAGTCCCGATCCCGACGTTGCCACCCATCATTGTCACATTGCCAGTCGGTTGTACCGTTAAACTTCCTCCAGGAGCTTCCCCGCTAACTGAAGAAATAACTTTTGTCCAAGCACGATCAACTATTTCAAATTTTGTACTCGTCGCTGATGCGCCACCAAGTTGAACAGTCAATGTCCCGGCCGTCCTATCAGCCGCTCTGAACAACCAAGCCTCTCCAGAATTTATAATACTATTAGCATAGTCTCCAACAATCAATCGATCAGTTGTTCTAATATCACCAGTCACATCCAATTTATAAATAGGATTTGTTACTCCAATTCCGACATTTCCGGCCACTGGATTCAAAAGAATATACCCTGTGCTATTTGATTTTAATATTAAACTATAAGCAGACTGGGAAGAGGCATCAATGTTTAATCCAATAGCACCAACATTCCCCGGAGTAGTATAAACAGAACCTCCTAATATCCTCGCGCCCGCACCAGTTGTTCTATACATATTAAAAGTGCTCTCTGTTGAAATTGCTCCAGTTTGAGGTCCTAAAGATATAATTGGCAAAGTTGCGGATTGGACATCTAACGCACTCCCCGGAGTTGTAGTTCCAATTCCGATATTAGTTCCATTATTAAATAGGAGTGAATTTGCAATCCAACTCGTTCCGTTATGTCTTAGAGTTTGGCCAGTTGTTCCCGCCGCAATACCTCCGCTTCCACCAACCTTAGCATTAACATATTCAACGGTTGATAGAGCTAGGGTTTGAGTTGCGCCTGGAGTTACGCCAAATGAAACGGCATCAAGTTGTGCTCCACCAGCAACGTGAAGTTTTTGAGTCGGAGTGGTTGTATTTATGCCAACATTATTACCTAAAGCATTAAGAACCAAACTGCTATTATACGACTGGATTGAGGAATAGGTATTAATTGCCCCTAAATTAAAAGAGAGTGTAGTTTCTGACCCACCTGGTCCGATTTGTAATTTGCCGGAAGTAGGGTTAGCCGTACCAATCCCGACGTTGCCAGTGCTTTCTTGAATCGTTAATCTTCTATTTAGTACACCACCAGAACGAACATTTTCAAAGATAAAATCACCTGTACTGGCAGACTCTCTACCAATATCCCAATAACTTGTTTGATCAAGTGTCCCACGTAATCTAATTTGACCACGCCCACTATCAGGACCATCTACTTCGAACTTCGCCCCTGGATTTGTCGTTCCCACCCCAATATTTGTTCCGTTATTATAGAAAAGTGAATTTGCAATCCAACTCGTTCCGTTATGTCTTAGAGTTTGGCCAGATGTTCCCGTTCCAATACCACCGCTTCCACCAACTTTTGTATTAACATACTCAACGGTTGTAAGGGCGAAGGTTTGGCTTGTCCCTGGGGTAATTCCTTCAGCAAGGCCATCGAATATTCCTGTTCCAGCGACATGAAGAAGACGAGAGGGGGCAGTTGCTCCGATTCCAAGATTGCCAGCAGCATTAACAACAACTTTGCCATTCAACATATTAACCCCAGTTGAATCTCTATATGCTAAATATAATGGACCACTTTTTGTATTAATTTCATTTGAAAATAGATAAATACCAGAAACACTATTAACTGACAACCCATATTGACCAGAGGGAACTAAAACATTACCAGTGAAATTTGCATTACCACTAACATCTAACTTGTAAGAAGGATTTGTTATTCCAATTCCAACGTTGCCATTAAAAGCAAAAGTTCCTGAAGTGCCGCTATACCCTGTAAAATAAAGAAGTCTTGACGAGGTCCCCGTCCCATCAACACTTTCAATATAATTAGCAGTTGAAGTATATGGATAAAATTGAATTTGTCCAGTCGTGCTCCTTATGTTAAGACCTAGAGATGTCGTAGGGCCAACAATATCCAGTTTCGCTCCCGGAGCAGTGGTTCCGATGCCAACGTTACCACTTCTTCTTATTGTTACAGCGCTTACATCAGTATCCCAGCGAGTACCTAATTCCATCCCTGGTTCAGCAGTATTATAATAAGTTGAATAAATATATGCCCCTGCATCGGCATTTGTATCTATTCCCAAGCTTATTCTTGCTCTAGATGCGGCAGATCCTGTTCCAGCTATCCATAATTTTGTTGATGAAGGCGAAGTATTAACAATATTACCTAAAGTCAATGGCGCTCCCGGATTAGTTGTTCCAATTCCGATATTTGTTCCGTTATTATAGAAAAGTGAATTAGCAATCCAACTCGTTCCATTATGTCTTAGGGTTTGGCCAGTTGTTCCCGTCCCAATACCACCACTTCCACCAACTTTGTTATTAACATACTCAACAGTTGTAAGAGCAAAGGTTTGACTTGTTCCTGGAGTAATCCCCTCAGCAAGGCCATCGAATATTCCTGTTCCAGCAACATGGAGAAGACGAGAAGGATTGGTTGTGCCAACTCCGACGTTGCCGGTACTATTTATTAACATTTTTGCAGTAGTAATACCATTTGTATAGAAACCTATAGAATTTGTAGTGTGATTATAATTTAATTGGCCAGCATATGTTTCTGCCCCAGAAATTCCATCTGCAAACAATAAATAAGAAGTACTACTATTTCCACCATATATTGTAATTCCTTCTTCTCCACTTCCAGAACCAACTACTAAGTTATTAGCACCGACATAAAAACTACCCGGATTAGTCGTCCCGATGCCAACGTTGCCGCCTGCCAATACCGTCATGACGGGCGTAGTGAATGTTGTACCGTTTACGGCCGTAGAAGGAGTAAAAGTAAGCGCGTTGGCAACCTCATTATCTACTCCAATCCGAAAATTATTTTGCCCTGCGCCCCCTGTTTGCACAAACTCAAGCCCCAAATTAGTATTTCCGCTCGAAAGTCTTAACTGTGCCCCAGAAGAGGCCGCTGTATACACCTCAAGAGATTTGTTAGGATTAGTCATCCCAATTCCAACATTGCCTGTAGATGTAATCCTCATTCTTTCTAGCGTTGTAGTAGCAAAACCACCGCCAGTATAGAAAGCGAGAGTATTAGCGGTGTTAGCATTTCCAATTCTGGCTCCTCCATTATTAAACTCGATTTCAGGCCAACTTGCAGAAAATCTTAGATTACCGCTAACGTCTAACTTAGTTCCTGGATTTGTCGTTCCCACCCCAATATTTGTTCCGTTATTATAGAAAAGTGAATTAGCAATCCAACTCGTTCCGTTATGTCTTAAAGTTTGACCCGATGTTCCGGTTCCAACACCTCCAGCTCCGCCGACTTTAGATTTAACATATTCAACGGTTGATAGAGCTAGAGTTTGAGAATCACCAGGAGTAACGCCGTATGATAATAAATCAAATTGACCTCCACCAGTAACGTGAAGTTTTTGAGTAGGAGTGGTTGTACCAATTCCGACGTTGCCGCCAGATGGTTGCAGAGACAAAGCTCTTACATTTACAAGTGACTCTGTAGATTGAATATAGCTATAGGAAGTTGCCGCTGAAGTATCAACACCAAAATACAATTTTCTTGCACTATTTGTTAATCCCTGTATTCTTATTTGCCCATTATCTCCAGCTAACGAGGTATCATCAGCAACTACAAATTTTACTCCCGGCGCCGTCGTCCCAATCCCAACTCTCTTATTTTGTACTCCACCCGAACCATTTGCTTCCGAATAAATTGACATGATATTATCACCATCAACTTTGAAAGTATAACCCTCTAAAGTTCCGGCTGTTGGAATCGCAGTAACCGGCATATCGGCGAAAGTTACGAACCCGGAATCCGGACTAAATTCAAAGCTTCCAATATTAAGCGGTGCTCCAACTTCTATTTGATCATTAGCATTAACTTTAAACATGTTTACTACTCCGGTTCCAGCATTATTTTGCGCAGAAATCCATTTGTTATTTAGCATCTGCAAAGGAGAGGTCGGGTTGGTTATTCCAATGCCAATATTTCCACTAGTTCCGTTAATGGAAAAGTATGGCTGATTAATATTAGTCGCGTTATAAATAGTAAAATTCTTCGCTTGCACAGCCGAAAAAGATAGCAAGGAGCTAACAATTATCAACAATATTATTTTGTAATTACTATGCCTCATGTTCTCTTTTATTTTCTTTTATTATACCACACAAATTAATTTAAATATTTTTTATTTTTCTCTATTGTCCTTTATCATAAAGCGCTTTTATTTCAACGGCGGAAAGGCTGCGATTATAAATTTTTACATTAGAAATCGGACCGTTGAAAAAATAACCATCGTTTCTTTTTCCAATATAAATAAGATCCAAATCTGAAAAAGCCACTGTTCCCGAATTAGCCGTTCCAATTTTTTCTCCGTCTATATATAAATCATAATCGTTAGTAGCTCCAACCCTTGAAATAACAAAATGAACCATTCTATTTTGTTTTGTCCAAGAAACTAAAGAATATCCGGAATCAGCATAAACTAAAAATTGTGAACCATCATACCTAATCCCGCGCGTATTTGAGCTACCAATAAAATATTGAACGGCTGTTAAATTATTAAAATTCGCCCATAAAGAAAGTGTAGTTGCTCTAACTGGAGAACTAAGTTGAACATAATCACTAGCTCCGTCAAAACTCGTTGAAGCATTTCCTACCGCTCCTCCATAATTTTGGCCATCACGAGAATATGGCGTTTTATCAGTCATTATCTGTGAACCGGCGACTTCACTCTTAGTCCAGGAAGATGTTAAGGGCATATCTAAAACCAAACCACTTTGCAAAGAATCAGAAACTATTTTCGGTTTATAGGAATTATAAAGAGTAGTTATTTCATCCGGTGATAATGCTCGATTATAAATACGAACATCGGAAATTGAACCGTTAGCAACATAACTATTACTTAAATAACGACCGATTTCCGTTGCCGTTCCGACTAAATCACCAGACGCCGGATTGGTTGCCGTAATATTTCCATCAATGAAAGATCTAATATTAATACCATCGTAAGTAAAGGCAACTTGATGCCAATTACCGTCAATTAACCCAGAGCCGCTATTAAAAACTTGGCGTCCTAAAGTATTAGTCGTAACTCCCGTACGGATAAACCCGCCAGGCTCATTAGTTGAAATTTCTATATTTGATCCGCCAGTAATAATATGATAATTTCCTGCCGGTACACCGCTTCTTTTGAACCAAGCAACAACGGAAGTTTGTTTAACCGGATTTGTATAGCTTATACTTATTCGACTATCTAGCCCATTAAAACTCATCGCGCCATTACTTTGTCCCATCCTATCGCTTGTTAAAGTCGCTCCGACGTTTGTTCCATTATGCCCGTAAGGTGTTTTATCAGTTACAACATTTGTGGCCGCATTATAATTATTCCCATCAAGCGGCCAATAACCAATTAATCCCGATTGAATTGATGATGTTTGTGCTTTTTGTGATACCCTATATCTAACAATAACAACTCCCGAGCCGCCGGCATAAGCAACGCCGGCCGCATAAGCCGCATCGCCACCTTTTCCTGTATTTGCCGGACTAGCAGCCGGAGAATTTGCACCGCCACCTCCGCCAATCGCATAAGTTACGGGAGACCCAGTAATTGAATATGAAAGTCCCGGCCCCCTATCTCCACCAGCATGATTTATTTTATTATCTCCACCAACTCCGCCTGCACCACCACCGCCTGCACCCCCTGCCCAAGAAAGTAAAGAAGTATTTCCACCAGCATTTCCTTGACCGGAAGTTGCACTCCCGCCTGATTTAACAACCGAATATCCGTTGTATCCGCCGCCGCCTCCCGAACCACCAGCAAGACCATTTACACCAGTGCGACCACCACCACCGCCGCCGATTGCCGTAACGGAATCAAACGAAGAATTAGACCCATTACTTCCATTTTGATTTAAACCAGTTGTTCCAGGCGCTCCACCCGCTCCAACGGCAACAGAAATATCTGAACCAGCCGTAACGGCAAAAGATGAAAGATATCTTAAACCGCCTGCGCCGCCACCACCACCGCCGCCCGATGAAGTTTGTGAAGTAGCGCCGCCGCCACCACCCGCAACAACTAATAATTCAACTGAAATAACTCCTTCCGGAACTGTCCAAATTTGCGTTCCGACTGTAGTAAATGTTTGCACAACCAGAGTATTAGAATTTCCACCAAAAAATACAATTCCCGCCGCATACGCAACATACGCAGCATAGGAAAGACTAGCTGTTAAAAAAATTATTGAAACAGCGATAAAAATTATTTTTTTGTTGATTCTTTTTATCATCATATTCCAATCAAAATATCTCCATCAGAATCTAAAATAATAGAGCTTGAACTAGCACTAGCTTTGAATGATCCGCTGATTTCTGCTTTATAAAGCGGGGTTGTTGTTCCGATTCCAATATTTGTTCCATTATTGTATAAGAGTGAATTTGCAATCCAACTGGTTCCATTATGTCTTAGAGTTTGACCAGTTGTTCCACCACCGATTCCTCCGCTTCCACCAACTTTCGCATTAACATATTCAACTGTTGATAGAGCTAAAGTTTGACTAGCGCCCGGAGTTACGCCAAATGATATTGCATCAAGTTGTATCCCGCCAGCGACATGAAGTTTTTGTGATGGAGTAGTGGTGTTGATACCGACGTTTCCGCCAGTTCTTATCACCATCTGGTCCGTGTTACCATTTTCCCTGAAATAAATACCCATTCCGGTCGGCCTATTTATAAATAAATTCTGATTAGCGATAGAACTTAAAAAATTCGCGCCAGACGACATGTTCCCATTCAAACTAATAGCACCATACAAAGAATTATCAACCCATTGACCAATTTTTACCGTACTACTAGCGTTAGAATAAACTTCCAATTTTGCGCCCGGATTAGTCGTTCCGACTCCAACATAGCCAGTAGATCGACTTAATGTTAAAGCAGGAACGTCTACAGACGCAGCAAAAGTATGAAATTCTAAACCAGTGTTATTATTATCGGTCCAAACGGCTTTAATATAAGGAGGATTAATTAATTGTGAACCAAAACTAAGCTTACTTGAATTCATGATTCCTACGTCGCCATTTATTTCTAATTTATCTAATGGATTAGCTGTACCAATTCCAACATTAGTACCATTATTATATATGGTTGAATCAGCAGCCCAACCAGTTCCGTTATGTCTTAGAGTTTGGCCACTTGTTCCAGTTCCTACACCAGCGGAACCACCAACTTTTGTATTAACATACTCAACGGTTGTAAGAGCAAAAGTTTGGCTTGACCCAGGAGTTATTCCTTCAGCGAGGCCATCAAATATCGCCGTTCCAGCGACATGAAGTTTTTGAGATGGATTGGTTGTACCAATTCCAATCCTACCATCACCCCTTATATACATTAAACTTGTTCCACTTTGATTTGCAAAATTAGCGCTATAATCTCCAGAATCATGCCCTCCTAAAACAAACAGTCCTTTTGGATTACTTCCGGTATGGTTAATTGTTACTACCGGCACATTATTTGTTGAACCAACGACATAAAGATTACTTGTTGGCGTTGTCGTCCCAATTCCGACGTTGCCGAGACTATTTATTCTCATTCTCTCTAGTAAAGAACCCGAGCTATCGTTCGTATAAAAAGATAAATAACTGCTTCTAAAGTCAGATTGTATTTCTCCGCCTGATAAGATACGAGCTCTCGGGATAGCATTGGTGGTCATAAAATCCATTGCAATAGTACTTGCCATTCTGATACTTGTATCCCCATTTTGAATACTTAAAGCAACCGCCGGAGTATCATAATGATTTCCATTGGATATTTGTAATAAACTACCCGGATTCGTCGTTCCAATCCCGACGTTGCCTGAAGCATCAATTCTCATTTTTTCTGTACCAGTGGTTGTTGGAGTTGCGCCAGTATAAAAATTAACTGCAGTCGGAGAATCATAAACACTTGTTCCTCCACCAAAAGAAAGTGTATTCGCCGTATTATTTGTTACCATTCTAAAAACTACAACATCTTTTCCATTAGCATAAGACGGAACCACAAACTCTCCAGTTTTTAAGGTATTTATAGTTCTTAACCCGGTATTTTCATAGGTTTCACCAATTCTTAAAGCAGCATCTTGAATGTCTAATTTGTAAGTCGGATTAGTCGTTCCAATGCCAACGTTCGTTCCGTTATTATATATTGTAGAATTAGCAATCCAACCAGTTCCATTATGTCTTAAAGTTTGGCCACTTGTTCCGGACCCAACACCAGCCGAACCACCAACTTTAGATTTAACATATTCAACAGTTGATAAGGCTAGAGTTTGGGAATCACCGGGAGTAACGCCATATGATAATAAATCAAATTGGCCTCCACCAGCGACATGAAGTTTTTGAGTAGGGGTTGTTGTGTTGATCCCAATATTACCAAGATGATCTATCCTCATTGCTTCTAAATTTTGAGTTTTAAATATTAAATGCCCCGCTCCTGCAGCAGCTGAAACTGTACCAATCGAAAAACTATTATTATTTCCTCCATAAGTGGCCAATAAACTTGTATCTCCTAATTCCGCATATCTAAGAGAATCATAGGCGACTCTCAATTGCGGTCTAGTTGTTGATTCAACACTAAGCTTATTTACTGGATTAGCAATTCCAACCCCAACATTGCCGCCATTAAAATAACTATTTCCATTTGTGTCCAATATAACTTTCGGTGTAGCGTTATCTCTTAATTCAAAATATCCTTTTTCGGCTTCAGCACCAGCACTCCCGCGCCCACCAATGTAATTAATTCGTGTTCCAAGTAATGAAGTAATTTGAAATCCTTGATTTGCACCAGTACCATTTACTGTCAATAACCTAGTTGGCGTTGTCGTTCCAATTCCGACGTTGCCATCCATATTTATTCTCATTCTTTCCGTAGCATCGGTTATAAGATCACTATTATTCCCGGTAAAAAAAGCTATGCCTGACCTAAAATAAGTTCCTTCACCTACTTGGCGTATTGCTGCTGAAATTTTTGTATATGTAGTATTGTTAGATTTCCACAGTAAGCCTCCTCCTGTTGTCCCACTCCCATTATACATTCCAGCATTGATTGACTGAATACCGTTTTGCCCATCATTCATATCAATTTTATAGACCGGGTTCGTCGTCCCAATCCCAACGTTCGTTCCGTTATTATATATTGTAGAATCTGCAATCCAACCGGTTCCATTATGTCTTAGAGTTTGGCCAGTTGTTCCGGCCCCAACACCAGCCGAACCACCAACTTTAGATTTAACATATTCAACAGTTGATAAAGCTAATGTCTGAGAATCACCAGGAGTAACGCCGTATGATAATAAGTCAAATTGTGCGCCACCAGCAACATGAAGTTTTTGAGTAGGGGTAGTTGTGTTGATCCCGACGTTGCCGTTAGAAGCAATTCTAAATTTAGTATTGGCATCAATAAAACTGGTACCATAAGCAATGCTATAACCATCGCCCTGATTCAAACCAGTAAACCAATAATTACTAGCCATCGCAGCATTCTTGAAAGACAATGCTGATTCACCAGTCGTTACGTTATTGTTTTCAATTAAGATTCCCTGATTCCAAGTGCTATCACCAGCCCCAGTGCCAAGAATATGTAGTTTAGATACTGGATTAGTTGTTCCTACCCCGACGTTGCCGGTTGTATCTATTGTCATTTGTCGTGCAGTATTTGTACCAAAATCAAGACGCCTATTACCATTTGTACCAATGTACGGGAAGGCAGTAACTCCTTGTGAACTCGTAATTAATATAGATTTTGTTGCATCATTATTATCTCTTACCAAAATACCATTACTAGCATTGGGAGCAACTGCTATATCAAGAGTTTTGCCTGGTGCCGTTGTCCCAATCCCGACATAACCACCGCTATTTATTCTCATTTTTTCAGTAATAGCAGCACCAGCCCCAGTTAAAAATGCAAGTTCAATATTATTTTGTCCATCCCTATTTATACCTTGAATAGAAGCGTATCTTACACCAAAAGAGCTAGATGGAGCAAAACGCATTTCAACCGCACTACTAGTTGCTGAAATTGGATTGGTTAAATTAAGAACTGGACCAACTGCACCAGAGGCTGATTTAGATATTTCTAATAACTGGCTTGGATTGGTTACTCCAATTCCGATATTGTCCGTTAAAGTGCTCGGATAAATATAAGGCGCAGTTCTTTGCCAAGGGCCGGTACCATCTACTAAAGACGATTTTACGAATTCTACCGTTGCTAAAGCTAAGGTTTGACTGAAGCCTGGAGTGACGCCGTAGGATAACAAATCAAATTGTGCACCACCAGCGACATGAAGTTTTTGAGTTGGAGTAGTGGTGTTGATACCGACGTTGCCGAAGGAGTCAATCACAAAATCAGTAGCTACCCAGGTCGTTGTTGTACTACGGCCTATTGATAATACCCCTTCATTAATATGCAAGAAACGATCATTTCCGGTTGCACTAGTATCATCAAATAAAATACTTGGTTGGTTACCATACAGGATTAACTGTTCACCAATTGCTCCAATACCGGCGCCACCAGTTCCTCCGTTACCAATTTCCATTTTAGATCTAGGATTAGTCGTCCCCACCCCGACGTTGCCACCATTTGGATTTAATAATAAAGGATACTCTAAAGATAAATCTGAGGCATTGGTAACTTGCAACCATCCTGTTGCACTAGTACCGTATGTTCCCATATCAAGTTTTACATTCCCCGCATAGCCAACTCTTAATGCCCCACTTTGAGTAGTTCCCGTTGTGGCCGGTAAACCTGAGGTTCCAGCGGCTTCTAATTTCATTGCCGGATAAGCCGTCCCAACCCCGACATTACCGCCACTTGGTTGAAGGAGCAAATTATAAGCCGTCGGCGTAGCATCAATACGTTGTACCTGAAAATAAGCATTCCCATTATTAAGTACTCCCGATAATAAACCATATAAATTGCTGTTTGTAATAGAAAGTTTGCCGCTATTTGTTCCTAACACTGGGACTGCCGCTTCATCAGCACCACTTACCGAAAGCTTATTTCCGGGCGCCGCCGTCCCAATCCCAACATTAGTTCCATTATTAAATAGGAGTGAATTTGCAATCCAACCCGTTCCGTCATGTCTTAGAGTTTGGCCAGTTGTTCCCGCCGCAATACCTCCAGCTCCACCAACCTTAGATTTAACATATTCAACAGTTGATAAAGCTAATGTCTGAGAATCACCAGGAGTAACACCGTATGATAACAAATCAAATTGCGCACCACCAGCGACATGAAGTTTTTGAGTAGGGGTGGTTGTGTTGATTCCGACATTGCCATTTGCTTGTATTCTTAACTTTTCCGTATATCCTCCACTCCCCCTTGTCTTAAAAATCATGTAGCCATCATAATTACTTGCAGATTGATACCCCGTAATTGACAACGATTCAGTATAACTAACCCCATCATTATTATAAAAACCTATTTTACCTATTACATCATTTCCGCTCCCCCCTGATGTTAATCTCATATTTAATATTCCAGCGTATCCACCAAAACCACCATCTATATTCACAGAAGTATTTAAACCGCTTGCACCTAATAAGTGTAAAAGTGCCCCCGGATTCGTGGTCCCAATCCCGACGTTGCCGGAGTTTTTAACCGTTAATCTTGCATTAGAACCATCAGTTTGAGTATATATTCCTATATCTCCACCGCTATTTATAATTGCACCATCATAAGCTGCACTGTTA
>JBAYIC010000013.1:0-19657 GCA_041665845.1 Patescibacteria group bacterium | reverse complement strand
TTTTTAAAGTTAGATAAAGAGATGCTTAGTTTTGTTCTATTTAAATACTATAATGAATCTTGGACAGAGTTAGGTAAAAAAGATAAGTTCACTCCTGAAGATGATAAAAAACTCAGCAAAATAGCGGCTAACATTCAAGAATTAAAGACTAAAATAAATGGTCAATTAAACCATCCTATCGCTAAACAACTAGATAAAATAGTTAGGCGTTATTCTTTATTTTTTAATGTTCTATCCGAAACAATTAGTGAAGATCCAGCTAAAGTTTACGCGGAAATTCAAAAAGGCGAAAAAGGGTTTGTTAATTTAATCAGAAAAACTTGCGAAAAAAAATACAATAAAGCTAAATCAAGGCTTTGGCGAGCGGCAATGCGTAGTATTATTTATATTTTCTTAACAAAATCAATTTTTGTTTTTTTAATTGAAGTTCCAGCAATCAAATGGTTTAATGAGCCGTTAAATATGCTTTCTTTAGGTATTAATGTTGCTTTTCCAGCGATTTTACTTTTCTTTATTGTCCTGATGACTCAGCGTCCACAGGAAGATAATACTAATAGAATAATTGAAGGTATTAAAGAAATTTCTTTCTTAGGCAAAGAAAAGAAACAGCCGATGATTTTGCGCATTCCCAAGAAAAGAAATTTTCTTGCTAGTTTAGCCTTTAATCTCATTTATTCTGCCTCCTTTTTATTTTCAGTTTATTTAATTATAAAAGGTTTAGGATTTATTGGGTTTAACTGGGTAAGTATTACGATTTTCTTATTCTTTTTAGCTTTTGTTAGCTTTTTCAGTATTATTGTCGCTCGCGGAGTTAAAGATCTGATGATTATTGAAAGAAAAGAAAATCTGGGGACTTTTATAATCGATCTTTTTTATATGCCGATAATTCTTGTCGGACGTTGGCTATCTAATAATATGTCGCGGGTCAATATTTTCATTTTCATTTTCGACTTTATTATTGAAGCGCCATTTAAAATTTTAGTTGAAGTAGCGGAAGATTGGACGAAGTATGTTAGAGAGCGAAGAGATAATATGGAGTAATTATGGGAATTTTAAGAATAGTCGGTACGCCGATTGGGAATTTGGAAGATATAAGTTTACGAGCACTTAGAACCTTTAAAGAGGCTGATTTTATTTTATGTGAAGATACGAGAGTAACTAAAAGATTGCTTGATTATTATAAAATTAAAACCCCGACCGTTTCTTATCATCAGCATTCCGGAGAATTAAAAATAGAAAAAGTTTTATCTTTGCTAAGAGAAGGAAAAAATTTAGCCTTAGTAACCGATGCCGGGACTCCGGGAATATCTGACCCGGGAGGGAAATTGGTTTCTTTAGCGCGGCTAGAGTTGGGCGAAAGTTTAAAAGTTGAAAGTGTCCCCGGACCTTCAGCTCTAGCAACAGCCATATCTATCGCTGGGGCGGGGTTTGATCGTTTCTTATTTTTAGGTTTCTTGCCGCACAAAAAGGGAAGACAAACAATGCTGAAGGAAATTATATCCAGCGAACATTCGGTAGTGGTTTATGAATCTAAGCATCGAGCGGCCAAGTTTTTAAGTGAAATAATTAAGTTAGAAAAAGAATTAAAAATAGAGAAAGAAATTATAGTTGCTCGTGAGTTAACAAAAATGTTTGAAAGTTTATATTTCGGAAGTGCTACCTCTATTTTAGAAAAGCTTCAAGCCGATACCCATAATTTAAAAGGAGAATTTGTAATATTAATAAAACAAAAAACAAATAAAAAAAATAAAGATGAATATGGCGAATAATAATTTTTACATTACTACAACCTTGCCTTATATAAATTCGGAACCGCATATTGGCTTTGCAGCGGAAATAATTAAGGCGGATGTTATCGCTCGTTATGAGAGGCAAAGCGGAAAAAACGTATTTTTTAATACCGGAACCGATGAGCATGGTTTAAAAATTTATTTGAAGGCTAAGGAAAAAGGAATTGATATTCAAGAGTATTGTGATACGTATTCGGCTAAGTTTTTACCTCTCAAAGAAGCTTTGAATTTAAGCTACGATAAGTTTATCAGAACTACCGATAAGCATCATCAAGCGGCTGCACAAGAATTTTGGAAACGCTGTGAAGCGAGTGGTGATATTTATAAAAAAAATTATCAAGTTAAATATTGTGTTGGCTGTGAAATGGAAAAAACTGATTCTGAGCTTGAAAATGGCCGTTGTCCTTTGCACCCGACGCTAGAAATTGAAATGATTAACGAAGAAAATTATTTTTTCCGTTTTTCTAAGTATCAAGATAAATTATTGGAGTTTTATAAAAATAATGAAAAATTTGTTTTGCCGGCTGGACGTTTAAAAGAGATTAATACTTTTGTTGCCTCTGGTTTACAAGATTTTAGTATTTCTCGCCAGAAAGAAAAGATGCCTAATGGCGTTGCTGTTCCTGGAGATAATGATCAAGTAATGTATGTTTGGTTCGACGCCCTTGTTAATTATATTTCTACTCTTGGTTGGCCGGAAAATGAAGATAATTTTAAAGCCTATTGGCCCGGTCTTCAAGTGTGCGGTAAAGATAATTTAAGACCTCAATCAGCGATGTGGCAGGCGATGCTGATGTCGGCCGGAATTTTAAACTCAAAGCAAGTTTTAGTTTTCGGTTTTTTGACGATTAATGGTCAAAAAATAAGTAAAAGTGCTGGTAATTCCGTTGACCCATTGGCGTTAGCCGAAAAATATGGTAGCGACGCTGTTCGTTATTATTTGTTAGCCGAAATGTCTCCTTTTGAGGATGGCGATTACTCGGAAGAAAAGTTTAAATTAAGATATAACGCCGATTTAGCAAACGGATTAGGAAATTTAGCGGCTCGAGTTTCTAATTTATTAGAAAAAAATGAAATTGAAACTAGTTTAGAAATTAATTTGAAATCTGATAATATTACAACCACAACGGAAAATTTTCACGAAGCTATGCAGGACTATAAGTTTAATGAAGCTCTGCAAATTATTTGGGAAAAAATAAAAGCTAGCGATGAAATTTTGAGTCATGAAGCTCCTTGGAAGATGACTGATAAAAATCAGATTATCGCCGTTTTGAAGCCATTAGCTTCTACTATTTTAAATTTAGCATATTTACTTGAGCCCTTCATTCCGGAAGCGGCACAAAAAATTAAAATCCAATTTTTAGAGAAGCAAATTAAGAAGGGAGAAATTTTGTTTCCTAGATTAACTTAAAATTATGTCAATCTTTGATGTCGTCTTGGCTATCATTTTAGCCATATTTATTTTTAAAGGTTTATCAAAAGGTTTAATTAGATCATTGGGCCATATCGTTGGCCTTATTATTGGCGCTTATACCGCTAGCCATTTTTATCTAATTTTTTTCGAATGGGGGAGTTCTTGGGCCTGGGTCGCTAATCATCAAGCGGCAAGTAAAGTGATTGCTTTTATTATTTTATTTGTGGTCGCTACGCGGCTAACTGATTTCGTTTTTTATTTAATTGAAAAAGTATTCAATTTTTTAGCGATTATTCCAGGAAGTAAATATATTAATAACATTTTAGGAGCAATTTTAGGACTCTTGGAAGGAGCACTGTTTCTTGGCTTAATTATTTTTGTTGCTTCTCGCTATGCTATTATTGGCAATTTCTTTGGCGATAATATTGCGCAGTCTTTTATCGCCCCTTGGTTACTTAAAGTCGTTGATATAATTTTACCGGTTTTACCCGAGGCGCTAAAAGCTCTAAAATCGATAATATAATTTCATGATTTATTTAAGGAAAAAAATATCTGAATTTGAACAATCTGATTTTGATTTGGTTACCGCTTACTTGCAAGCGGGTGAAGTTGTGGTTTTACCAACGGATACTATTTATGGACTCAGTTGTTTAGCCTCTAACCTTGAAGCGGTTAAGAAAATATTTAGTTTGAAGAAGCGTGAAAAAAATAAGCCAATGGTAACTTTAGCGTCTAGTCTGAGAATGGTAAAAAGTTATACCAAGTTGACAAAAAAAGAGTTAGAGATTTTAAGAAAAGTATGGTCGGAATCATCACCGCCAACAACAGTAATTTTAAAAGCAAAAAATAATTTTCCTTCAGAAATAATCAGTGCTTCCGGTGGCATCTCGGTTCGTTTGCCTAAATCAGATTTTTTAATTAAAATAATAAAGAAAGTTAAGAGTCCAATTGTTTCTACGAGTCTAAATTTAAGCGGTCAAGAAGTAATCACTGATTTGAGTAAACTAGATTCTATTTTTGTTGGCAAAAATAAACCGGGCTTAGTGGTTGATATCGGTCGATCAAAAAGAAAAACCCCTTCGCGTTTGATAGATTTAAGAGAAGGAAATATTAAAATAATTAGAAAATAATATGATTAAATATAATTATAAAAAAATAACGACGGCCATTTTTTTTATATTAATTATAACAGGCGTCTTCACGGCTGGTTTCTATTTTGGTAATGCTGGTAATAATAAAGTAAAATCAACAATTGCTTATTCAGAAGACGCCAAGAATACTTCTCTTGGTACTTCCGAAGATAATTTTGATTTTAATTTATACTTCGAAGTTTGGAATAGTTTAAAGACTAATCATGTCGATAAAAATAAGTTAAAAGATAAAGATCTTTTCTACGGCTCGTTAGAGGGTTTAGCGGCGGCAACCAAAGACCCCTATACAAATTTTATGAGCCCGACTCTCACTAAAGAATTTTATGATGATTTATCTGGAACTTTTGAAGGAATCGGCGCAGAAATTGGTATGCGTAATGAAATCATTACCGTTATTGCTCCGCTTGATGGAATGCCAGCTCAAAAAGCTGGGCTTAGAGCTGGGGATAAAATCTATTCTATCAATGGTGAATCGGCACTGGGATTAACCGTGAACGAAGCTGTTAAAAAAATAAGAGGTCAAAAAGGGACCGAGGTTGTTTTGACTGTTATTAGAGATGATAAAAAACCGTTAGAAATAAAAATAATCAGAGATAAAATTATTGTTGCTAGTGTTAAGACGGAGATGAGAACAGACGGAATATATGTTATCAAAGTAAGTAGCTTTAATGATGATACTCAGAAATTATTTGATAAGGCGGTTATTGATATCTTAATTAAAAAACCAAAGGGAGTGATTTTAGATATGCGTAATAATCCTGGCGGGTATTTAGAAGCGGCGGTGGATTTAGCGAGCGAATGGATAACGGCCGGACCAGTGGTGGTTGAACAATTTGGCGAAAATCGTTTGCAAGAACACAATTCTAATGGTAATGCCCGTTTGAAAGATTTCAAAACGGTAGTTCTTATTAACGAAGGAAGCGCCTCTGCTTCAGAAATAGTAGCTGGAGCCTTGCGTGATTATAAAAAGGCAACTTTAATTGGTGAAAAAAGTTTTGGTAAGGGTTCCGTCCAAACAGTAGAAGATTTAAGCGACGGATCTTCTTTAAAAATAACAGTCGCTAAATGGTTAACTCCAGGCGGCGATTTTATTAACGAAAAGGGAATAGAGCCGGCCATAAAAATTGATATCACCGAGGATGATATTAATAAAAATAAAGATCCTCAACTAAATAAAGCGATCGAATTTTTAATAAAACCGAAGAAATAAATATGCCAAAATCACAAAAGCAAGCTAAAAAAATGAAAGTTGAAAAAAATAAAAAAGAAAATACTAAATATATTTTTGTAGTTGGAGGGGTGATGTCTGGAGTCGGAAAGGGTGTGACGACTGCCTCTATTGGCCAAATTTTGCAAGCGCGGGGTTATAATGTTAGTGCAATTAAAATGGATCCTTATATTAATGTTGATGCTGGTACTATGAATCCGATTGAGCATGGTGAAGTTTTTGTAACTGAGGATGGTGATGAAACGGATCAAGATATTGGTAATTATGAAAGATTTTTGAATAAAAATATTTATCGAGAAAATTACATGACGACTGGGCGAATTTATCAATCAGTTATCACCCGGGAGCGCAATTTAGAATATAAAGGTAAGTGTGTTCAAGTCGTTCCTCATATCCCCATGGAAATAAGAGATAGAATAGAAAAGGCAGTGGAAAAGACCGGTGCGGAAATAATGATTATTGAGGTTGGAGGAACTGTTGGCGAATATGAAAATTTACTTTTTCTAGAAGCCGCTCGGGTAATGAAATTATACTCCCCTAAAGATGTTTTGTTTGTGATGGTTTCTTATCTTCCGGTTCCAAACATGATAGGAGAAATGAAGACAAAACCAACTCAGCACGCTGTTCGTAATTTACAAAGTGCGGGTATTCAGCCGGATTTCTTGGTAGCTCGTAGTGAAAGACCAATTGATCAGGCGAGGCGGGAAAAATTATCGATTAATTGTAATGTTGCGATTGAAAGCGTTATCGCCGCTCCCGATGCTAAATCTATTTATGATATTCCTTTAAATTTTGAAAAAGATAATTTAAGTGAGGTAATTTTAGAAAAATTTGGTTTACCAAAAAAGAAAAGTAATAATGAAGCTTGGCAAAAAATGGTTCAAGCAACTAGAATCCAAGCGCCGGAAATAAATATTGGGATAGTGGGGAAGTATTTTGCAAGCGGTGATTTCTCGCTCGGCGATTCTTATATCTCGGTTATTGAAGCAATCAAACATGCCGGAGCTTATAATAAATGTAAGGTTAAAATTCATTGGTTAGGAGCGGAAGATGTTGAAAAGGAAGGAATTAAGGCTTTTAAAGGCTTAGATGGGATTATTATTCCTCAGGGCTGGGGTGGACGCGGAGCGGAAGGGAAAATTAAAGCGATTAAATATTGTCGCGAAAAGAAAATCCCTTATTTTGGTTTGTGTTATGGTATGCAGATGGCGGTGATTGAATTTGCGCGTAATGTCGCTGGTTTAAAAGAAGCTAATTCCGCTGAAGTTAATCCTAAAACTCCTGATCCAGTGATTCATATCATGCCTGGTCAAGAAAAACTCATTCAAGAAAAAGGATATGGCGGAACAATTCGATTGGGCGGTTGGCCTTGTCGCTTAAAAGAAGGGAGCCGTTTAGCGAAAGCCTATTCTAAATTTACAAATAGTAAAATTATTTCCGAACGTCATCGTCATCGTTATGAATTTAATAACGACTATCTCACTCGCTTTGAAGAATTAGGCTTGATAGTTGCCGGTACTTCACCGGACGGCTCTATTGTTGAAGCCGTTGAAATTAAAGACCACCCATTCTTTGTTGGCGTTCAATTTCATCCGGAATACATTTCTCGCCCCTTATCCCCTCATCCTTTATTCGTTGAATTTATCAAAACTTGTAAAAAATAATAAGTAAACCATAACTAATAAATTTATGGCCTTAAACTTTTTCGAGAAAAATATATTTAAAAAAGAAAAAAAAGAACATGAAGGTAATTTGTTAGAAAAAACCCCGACTCATTTAAGGTTGTATGGTGATAAAGTGGTTGATTTGTTTTGTAAACAGTTTTCAGTTGAAGGTAAAGAAAATATTGAGAAAGCTAAGGCGGAAAATCCGGAGCAAAAATTTATTATTACTGCCGCCCATTTGCATAATTTAGATGTTCCAGCGGCTCTAAAAGTTTTTGGTAATGATTTTAATATCCAGATGACCGGCGAATCTGTCCTCTTGGAAAAAATGAAATACCTTGGCCATAGAATAATGATCAATTTGGCCGGAAGAGATAATTTTACTCCAATAGACTATAAGGAAAATTCTGAAGGAAAGCACGGCTCATTTAATCCTGATAATTTTACGGAGATAGAGGAAAAAATGAAAGAAGGAAAAACTCCTTGGATTGCTGCACATCCTTTTGCACTCGATGGAAAAATGAAAAAAACTAGTATCGGGCCGGTTTATTTAGCGGCTAAAACTAAGTCAATGCTTATTCCGACCGCGCTTGATATTTCTGGTGGGTCAGTTAATTTAGAAGGCGCAGTCGAGAATGTGAAGGCTTTAGCTGATCGTTCAAAAGCGGTATATCATATCGGAGAAGTTTTTAAAGTACCAGATATCGATGTCTTAGCGATTGATAAGGTGATGGTTAAAAGAAAAAATGGCGAAAGAATTAGTGAAGAAGAATTGAAACAATTTACTCTCGTCCATCAACAATTGAGAGAACAGGCTGATTTGCTGGGTGAGCAAGTTGCCGGGCTTTTGCCGGAAAATAAGAGATATCATGAAGTAGGGAAATAAACAGCAATAATTGAAAGATAAAATAGGCAAGAAAAAAGGCCCTTGAATAAGAAGCCTTTAAAGAACGAATATGTTGTTGTATGTGCTTTGAGTCTAGAAGACTCTTAGCAAGGTTCTATAATTTGATCTCGCTGGTGCGCCAGTGGGGATCATTTTTAGAAACCCGGGGTAGAATATTCCTACCCCCATCAAAGTGATAGCGCCAAAAAATTTGGCAGTTGTTTTAAGAACGAATTTTTTCATGATCGAATTTGTGAATTTATGGTTAAAATGAACTGTTTATTAATAGATTATTATAACATATCATCGTTATTTTGTCAACAGTGACTAGTGATATTATTATAAATTTATTCAATATTAGCCATTATTTTATATACAAAAAACAGCCCTTTATATAAGGACTGTTTTTTAGAGTCAATAATTTTATTTTTTAGCAACTGCAGCCTTCGCTAGAAGTGATTCCTTAGAAACAACATTTACTATTTTACAAGTCTTTAAAGTATTATCAAATTTCTTGATTTTTTTGGTAGCAAATTTAACAATACCACCTTTAATAGCGAATAAAGTATCATCACCGCCTTTTTTAACATTTAAACCAGGATGGTATTTAGTACCACGTTGTCTGATGATAATTGAACCCGGTTGAGCCCACTGACCATCTGTTACTTTTACGCCGAGACGCTTACTCTCCGATTCGCGACCGAGGGAGGTTGAGCCGGCGGCTTTCTTATGTGCCATATTTGTGTTTTTACATAAAAAATACTAGCCTAGAAGCTTGCATTTTTAGTATTAATTTAGGTTTTATTTACTTAATATAACAAAAGCATCATAAATTGTCAAATGTAGGGGATTTTCGCTTTTTTCAGGCCTAAAAATGGTTTTAATTTTTTTAGAATATGCTATAATAAAAACATAAAATAATTAAAAAATTAATTATAAATTTTATGGTAAAAGTTGACCAAGATAAGTGCGTTGGCTGTGGACTATGCGCCGGAATGTGTCCAGAAACTTTTCAAATGAATGCCGATGGTAAGTCCGAAGTTATAAATAATGTTGTAACTGATTGCGCTAAGGATGCTGCTGAAAATTGTCCAGTCGATGCTATTAGCGTAAAATAAGACGCTAAAAGCCTAAAATAATAAGAATAATATGGCGGGCGAAAAAACAATCGATAAAATTAATCTTGATAATATTGCTGCTGGGAAGCGAGCGGTGTTAGAGGGCTCTGGAGACTCAAATCAAGTTGAAAAGCTTCCCGAATCTTCGATTGAAAAGAAAAAAATTGAGAAAGTAGAAAAAAACGTAAAAATTGAGAATCAACCAATTACCCAAGTTAGCTCGGATACTGATAATACTCAAGTCCAATCTTTTCAAAAAAAGCGTGCGCTTGAAATTGATAATATTTTATCAGAAGGTTTGCATGAAGTTTTTTTAAAGATGACTCCGGCTCGTCAGAAAGAATTTAAAATCGCAGGTGAGGAAACCGTTTCCAAAATCTCAGCTTTATTAGATAAGGGTAAGGTTAAAGTTTCAAAAATTATTGGCTTGATTAAGAATTGGTTAAAACTTATTCCGGGAGTTAATAAATTTTTTCTAGAGCAGGAAGCTAAAATTAAAGCTGATAAAATAATGAACATCAAAAATAATTAATTATGCCTGTATTTGAAATAGATAAGTTTGGGTTGGTTCTTCCTTATTTGCTCGCAGCTGCTTTAACTGCTGTTTTTATTTTTGTCTGCTTGAAATTTCTTGCGCTTATTTTTTCCGGCCGTAAATATCTTCGCCATCATGTTTTTTCAGTTAGGTTATCGAAAGAAAAACCAAAAGAAGAAAACGGTAAACAAACCGCACAAAATTTAAAGGAAGAAATTGCTAAAGGAGAAACAATTTTTGCTTCTATTGGCGGGATGAGGGCGGAAAGGGGATTAAAAGCGCTTATTACCGGAAGGACTGATCATATTTCTTTCGAGATAGTCGCCAATTCTAATCATATTACCTTTTATTTTGTTTCGCCTTATGAAGATATTCGTTATATTGAACAGCAAATTCATGCTCATTATCCGGATGCGGTAATAGAGGAGGTAAGCGATTACAACTCTTTTGGCTTAGCGGGGTATGCCTCTGCTGCTTATTTGAAAACTACTAAAGGTTTTGTTTTTCCCCTCAAGACTTATCAGAAAATGGATATCGATCCGATGAATTCATTGATTAATGTTTTATCAAAATTAGATAAGGGAGAAAGTGTAGCTATTCAATATATAGTAAGAAGTGCTAAAAGATCTTGGCATGCGAGAGTGAGAAAAGTTGTTTTTATGATTCACCGCAAAAATTCTGTTGCTCAAGGTTTAAGATATAGTAACCCGATCAGATCTTTGTTTTATGTTAATTTTAAAAATGATGCCTCTCAAGGTTTTAACGCTCAAGGAAAGCCGCTCAAACGTTTAAGCGCCATTGAGGAAGAAATGGTCAAATCAATGGAAGAAAAAAACCTTAAAGCGGGCCTAGATGTTAATTTGCGAGTGTTAAGTTTCGCTAAGACAAAAGAGAGAGCTAATCTTTATTTGGAAAATATCGCTAGTGCTTTTGCCGAGTACAATAATTTTAGTTATGGAAATTCTTTTTCTAGAGCAAAAAAAAGAAATCAAGATAAAATAATTAAGGATTTTATTTATCGTCATTTCCGAGAAAATATTAGCTTTTTACTTAACAGTGAAGAGTTAGCTAGTATTTTTCATTTTCCTCTTAGTACGACGGAAACACCAAATATTCTTTGGTTAACGGCTAAATCCGCTCCCGCTCCAGCCGATACTCCGGAGGAAGGTATTTCATTGGGGGTTAATACTTATCGCGGCGTAAACCGAGAAGTTAGAATAAAACGTTTGGATAGACGTCGCCATACTTATATTGTTGGTAAATCCGGTGTTGGTAAATCGGTTCTATTAGCTAACATGGCAATTCAGGATATCCAAAATGGAGAAGGCGTTTGTGTGATTGATCCGCACGGTGATTTGATTAGCGATATTTTAGAGCGAATTCCACCGGAAAGAGCGGAAGACGTAATTATTTTTTCACCCGCTGATTTAGATCGGCCATTAGCTTTGAATTTGTTAGAGTATGATCCGCGTTATCCGGAACAAAAGAGTTTTGTTATTAATGAAATGATTGGTATCTTTGATAAATTATACGATTTGAAAGCAACTGGTGGTCCGATGTTTGAACAGTATATGCGTAATGCCATGCTTTTAATTATGGATGACCCAGAAACAGGTTCAACTTTAATGGAAATACCAAAAGTTTTAGCTGATGAAAATTTTCGACGTTTGAAGTTAAAAAATTGTAAAAATAAAACTGTAGTTGATTTTTGGATTAAAGAAGCAGAAAAGGCCGGAGGAGAAGCCGCGCTCGCTAATATTGTTCCATATATAACCTCTAAGCTTACCTCCTTTGTTTCTAACGATATGATGCGTCCGATTATCGGTCAACAGAAAAGTGCTTTTAATTTACGAGAGGTAATGGATAAGCAAAAAATACTATTGATTGATTTACCAAAAGGAACGGTTGGCGAAATGAATGCCTATCTTTTAGGAATGATTGTTGTTGGTAAAATTTTAATGGCGGCTCTATCAAGGACGGATATGCCAAGTGAACAACGTAAAGATTTTTATCTTTACATTGATGAATTCCAAAATTTTACCACTAATTCAATTTGTCAGATTTTATCAGAAGCGAGAAAATATGCTCTTAATTTAGTAATTGCTCATCAATATATTGGTCAACTTTCTAAAAATAATAATGATGAAATAAAAGACGCAGTTTTTGGTAACGTCGGGACGATGGTGAGTTTTAAAGTAGGTTCAGAAGACGCCGAATTTTTAGTAAAAGAATTTGAACCGGTTTTTAACGAATATGATTTAATTAATGTTGGTAAGGGAACAGCTTATATTAAATTATTAATTGATAATAGCGCCGCTCGCCCTTTTTCTCTGCGGACTATATGGCCGCTAGTTGGTGTTAAAAGAGATGGGATGGGGGAACGAATTAGATCTCTTTCCCGTTTAAAATATGGGCAGAATGCGCGTTTAGTAGAAGCGGAGATTTCTCGGCGCAGTGAAATAAAATTATAAATTATGGCTACTTTATATCGTGATTATCGCCCTCAAAACTTTTCTGAAGTTTTAGGACAAAAACACATCAAAATAACTTTGCAAAATGAAATTGGAACTGGTAAACTCGCCCAGGCCTTTTTGTTTTGTGGTCCGCGAGCGGTCGGTAAAACAACTTTAGCTCGAGTTTTAGCTAAGTCGGTTAATTGTTTAGAAAAAAAAGATGGGGATTATGAGCCCTGTGGCCATTGTGCTAATTGTCTTTCAATCACCGCTGGTAATAATTTAGATATTATTGAAATAGATGCCGCCTCTAATACTGGCGTTGATAATGTTAGAGAAAATATTATTTCTTTTTCTAGAGTTGCACCGTCTACTACTAAGTATAAAGTTTTTATTATCGATGAAGTACACATGCTTTCTCCTTCGGCCTTCAATGCTCTTTTAAAAACAATTGAAGAACCACCAACCTATGTTATTTTTATTCTTTGTACAACTGAAATTCATAAGGTTCCTTTGACTATAATTTCCCGTTGTGAGCGTTTTGATTTTAAGCGGATAAGTATTGCTGATATTGTAAAAAAATTAGAATTTATTGCTAAAGCAGAAAAAGTAGAAATAGACGCTGCTGTTTTAGAAGCAGTCGCTAGAAAAAGTGGTGGACATTTGCGCGATGCGGAAAGTTTACTGGGGCAAATTTTTTCGCTTGGCGATAAACAAATAACTTTAGAGCAGGCAGAACTAGTTATTCCTCATTATAACAGCAATGAGGCGGTTGATTTAATAGAATATTTAAGTCGCAAGGATGCCTCTAAAGCAATCAGTTTAATTAATTCATTAATTGATAGCGGTGCTAATATTAAAAATTTCAACAGCGAAGTTATCAGCTTGATTAGAAAAATGATCTTAAGCAAAGTTAACCCTGAATTAGCCGATAGTTTCGGTTTAAGTTTGGGGGATAGTTTGGAAATTAGAGTAAGCGATATTTTAGGATCATTAACTATTGAAAATTTACTTTTTTATACTCGTCGTTTACTTGATGCTTATAATGAAAAAAATCAATTAATTACTCAGCTTCCCATGGAACTAGCGGTGATTGAAATATGTCTCAATCAGGGAAGTGGAAGGCCTGTTACTCCAATTGCTAATTCCTTAGCCGTTCCGGCCGCATCAAAACCACAAACAATGGCCGCTTCTAAAATCAATAATATCTCTAAGCCCGAGGTGGTTATAGAAAAAAATATTTATCCTCAGCAAAACCAAAATTTAGTTAAAGATTTAAATTATGAGGAAATAATGGAGAGGTGGCCGGAATTTTTAGTAAAAATTAAAAAATATAATCATTCTTTATCATTTGTTCTCCAGAATTGTGAACCGCAATCTCTTTGTGCTGGTAAGTTGAGTTTAGTATTTAAATATAAATTTCATCAAGATCGAGTTTTAGATATTAATATAAAAAGTGTAGTCGAAAATACCTTAGCTGAGGTGTTTGGCGCTGGCGTTGTTTTGAATACTAGTTTGGATGAAAATTTAGAAATACAAAAAAATCAAACAGTCTCAGCCGAATCCTCCCCCTTGGGGGCAGAAATAAAAAAAGAACCCGGAGCCTTGATGGATAATATTCTTAAAGCCTTCGGCGGAGAAGTAATGAGCTAAAATTAATAAATTAAATATATGTTAGACATAAAACTAATTAGAGAAAATTTAGCCGAAGTCAAAGCCAGTCTTTTAAAAAGGGTTGAACCTGATAAGTTGAATTTAGAAAAAATAATTTCACTCGATGATAAACGTCGGGAGCTTATTTCCGCTTCAGAAGAATTAAAAGCAGAAAGAAATAGAGGCTCTAAAAACAAGCCAACGCCAGAAGTCATCGCCTCAATGAAAGAACTTGGCGAAAAAATAAAAAAATTGGATGAAGAATTAGCGGCTACTGAAACCGAATTTTTAGAGATGATGTCTGAACTACCTAATTTACCAGCAGCCGATGTTGTTCCTGGAGGAAAAGAAAATAATGAAGTTATTTATACTTATGGCAAAAAACCAGAATTTAATTTTGAACCAAAAGATCATGTTGAATTAGCAACCTCCTTAGGTTTAATAGATTATGAAAGGGCGGCTAAGATGTCAGGCGCTGGATTTTGGTGTTATACCGGAGTTGGTGCTTTATTAGAATGGGCGCTCTTATCTTATTTCATTGATTTTCATAATAAAAATGGTTACAAATTTTTAATTCCGCCATTTTTGTTAACCGAAAAATCAGCTTACACTTCCGGGCATTTGCCTAAATTTCGTGATGATCTTTTTTGGACGCAAGACGCTTTATGTTTGAATGCAACGAGTGAAATGATGCTGGGGAATTATCATCGTGATGAAATTTTACAATTTGAAGATTTACCTAAAAAATATTTTGCTTACTCGGCTTGTTTTAGAAGGGAAGCTGGTAGCTATCGTCAAGAAGAAAGAGGCATGATTAGAGGACATCAGTTTAATAAAATTGAAATGTTTATTTTTTCTCGTCCCGAGGAAACTTGGAAAATGTTTGCCGAGATGGTTAATAATGCTCAAAAGTTAATGGAAGGTTTACGTTTAAATTTTCAGATTTCTAAGTTAGCCGCTGGTGATTGTAGCTCGGCGATGGCTAAAACTTATGATGTTGAGGTTTATATTCCAAGCATGGGAATTTATAAAGAAGTTAGCAGCGCTTCTAATGCTCTTGATTATCAAGCGCGACGAGGACAAGTTCGCTATCGGAATCCCGTTAGTGGTAAGAATGAATTTGTTCATACTCTCAATGCTTCCGGTTTAGCGACTAGTCGTTTACTACCAGCTATTTTAGAGCAAAATCAGAGGGCAGATGGTTCGGTTGTAATTCCTAAAGTTTTGCGCCAGTACATGCCAAAGCACATGAAAATAATAAAGCTAGAAAAAGATAATAAAAAAAAACACTGAAAAATGAAAAGATTAGGGTTTCTATTATTGCTAGTTTTTATATTATGGCCGCTTAATTCAGAAGCGGCCGGGCTTAAAAGTACTTATCCGCGCCTAGCAAATTATTTTTTAAAATGGGAAATAAGTGAACAAGAAGCTATCCAATTAGCTAAATGGGATTTGCTTGTGCTTGATATGGAAGTTCAGGAAAATAATCCAGAATCAATAGCACTTATTCGCGAACTTAATCCCCAGGTTATTATTTTAGCCTACATTACTTCTCAGGAAATAATAGACGATGTTAATGCTTATGCTGGTCGAACCGGAGCTTTTCTGCGAGGCGAACTCAGGGATAATATTTATGAAGGCTGGTGGTTGAAAGACCAAAATGGTAATCGAATTTCTAATTGGCCGTACACCTACATGCTTAACTTATCGGATGTTTCACCGGTTGATAATTCCGGTCGTCGTTTTAATGATTATCTACCAGAATTTATTGCGGCTAAGATTAAAAATAACGGAATATTCGACGGTGTTTTTTATGATAATACCTGGGGTGATATATCTTGGATTAATGGCGGTAATCTTGATCTTAATGATGATGGGCTTAAAGATGATGAGCGGGAAGCCGATTTCCTTTGGGCAGCCGGGTTTAAAAAAATGTTAGATAAAACTCGAGCACTTTTAGGAGATGATTTTATAATTGCCGGTAACGGACGTATCTTCGAAGGTTATCAGAAGACCATAAATGGCATGATGTTGGAATCTTTTCCGTCTACTTGGGAAAATGGCGGAACTTGGTCGGGCTCGATGACTAGTTATTTAAAATTTACAACGCTTAATCGTTATCCCCAGATTCCTATAATAAATGTTAATAGAAGAAACGAATTTGATTTTCGTGCACTCCGTTTTGGTTTGACTAGCACCCTGCTTGGAGACGGATTTTATAGTTTTGATTATGATACGACTAATCATAGCCAAGCTTGGTGGTATGATGAATATGATGTTAATCTCGGTTCCGCCAAAAGCCAAGCGTATAATTTATTAGACTTTAATGATTTAACTTTTAAGCCCGGTCTTTGGCGTCGTGATTTTAAATTCGGCTCGGTTTTAGTTAATTCAACCGATAAAGAGCAATTATATATTTTCAAGAAAGAAGAGTTTGAAAAAATAAAAGGAATTCAAGATGCTATTTTTAATAATGGTACAAAAATAAGTTTTTTAAAATTACCGCCAAAAGACGGTGCTTTAGTTTTGCGATCATCCGATTTGATAACTAATAGTGTCTTTATAAACGGTTATTTTTACCGCGCCTTTAATCTTTGGGGAGAGCAGATGAAAAATGGTTATTTTTCTTATTTGAGTGCTTATCCAGCCGGAGAAAAAGTTATTATCTCTGATGACCAAGCAAATAGTTCAGAAGACATCAGTTTGTTTGCTAAAAATGGTCAGATTATTTTTAATAAAAATGGAAAAAGTCTAGTTGGTTTTTACCCTTATGATAAGCTTTTTAGAAAACAACTTAACTTAGCGGCAGAAATTAACGGCAGTGATTTAAAATTAATAGTTACGGGGCCGACTCTTGGTGGTGGTCCGCAAATAATGGTTTTTTTAGCTAACGGAAAATTAAAGTATAGTTTTTTCGCTTATGACAAAAAATCAAGAGGAGGAGTTAATCTTTCCTTGGCTGATGTTGACGGCGATGGAGCGATGGAAATTATCACCGGTCCCGGTAAGGGAGATGAGCCGCTAATTAAAATATTTTCTATTTCTGGAACTCTAAAATCAAGTTTTTTTGCTTATGATAAAAAGTTTAAAGGAGGAGTGGATGTCGCCGCTGGAGATGTTAACGGCGATGGTCAAGCGGAGATAATTACTGGGCCGGGACAGGGCGGAGGCCCACATGTTAAAATCTTTAATATGTTCGGACAAATGCTTTCTCAATTTTTTGCCTATGATAAAAAATATAGTGATGGTTTACAAATATCTTTGAGTGATGTTAATCATGACGGCCAATTAGAAATTTTAACAGGTATAAAAAACTTTTATTAATTGATTGAAATATATGTTTAAACCTATCAAGCGATATTTTCAAAAGCGTTTCGACCGTTTTTATCGGGTCAATCGTTGGCATTTAGTTTTAGATATATCACTAATGATTATTTTATTAAGTTTAGTTGTTTTACTTATAAAATTAAATCTTAATCAACCAAATTTTGATATTTCTACTTGGACCGCTCAAAAAAAAGTATATGTTGACTTAGACAATCCCTTTTTAGAAGTTAATTTTAATACGCAATCAGAAGCTATTCGTTTAGAGGATGGCCTACCAATTGTTTTACATTTAAAAAATAATGGCCAAGTAAATGTTAATGATTTAAAATTTAATTTAGTTTTAAATAACAATGATTTTTTAATTTCTAAAATAGAAACTAGCTCTGCTTACGAAACTGATAAAAATACTTTAAAAATAGAGGGGGTAAAGTTGTCTGTTGCTAATGTTCCAGCCGCCTCAGAGATATCCATAAATTTAAAAGTTTACTTTAAGGAACGAGTTAAAGGGGCAAAGCTTATTAATTGGCAAGCGGATAGTGAATACTATTTTGATAATCAATTATTTAAAAATACGGTTGTCTTAGATGATATTAAGGTCGCCTCTAAAGTCAATGTTCAGGCGGCTGGATACTATAACAGTCCTCAGGGTGACCAGCTCGGTTCCGGCCCTTTACCACCGATAGTCGGTCTACCGACTAACTTTTGGATTTTCTTGAAAGCTGAACCGGCTGGGGATTTTGGCGAGTTTGTGGTGAGTGCTAAATTGCCTAAAAATATTTCTTTCACTAATAATACGTCCATGTTGGCTGGTAATTTAAATTATAGTTCTAGTTCTAGGCAAGTCATTTGGCAAGTTGATAGTTTACAAGAAGATGGAAATGATTATCGCGTGGGCTTTGAAGTCCAACTTATTCCCACCAAAGAACAAATAGGCAAAGAAGCGCCTTTATTAAATAGTATTAAATTTAAAGCACTTGATATTTTTAGTAATCTCCGAATTGAGGGGAATGTTTCTTCTCTTGATACTGCGCTAGAACATGATACGATTAATGCCGGTGAAGGAAGAGTGGCTACTGAATAAAAAATATATGATAAATTTGCTCAGACAATTTATTAAACCTAAATATGAAACCTTGAACCGTATCGAGATTGATGCTAAAAATCTGGTTGATAATTTTTATTATTTAAAAAGTTTACAACCAGAAGCGGAAATATTACCCGTGTTAAAAGCAAATGCCTATGGCCATGGTTTAAAAGAAATTTGTTTAATTTTGAACAAAACCGCCGCTTCTATGGTTGTGGTTGATTCTTATCCAGAAGCGCAGATTGCTTATCGCTATTTTAAAGGTAAGATTCTTATTCTAGGCGAGATGCCGCTAAAGGCTTATAATTATACTAAATTAAAAAAAACAGAATTTGTTGTTTATAATGAAATAACTTTAAAATATTTAGCGCGCTTTAAGAAAAAAGCAGCCGTTCATTTATTTATAAATTCTGGAATGAATCGGGAGGGAATAAAAGATCTTGAAAGTTTTATTATTAATAATAAAAAGTATTTAGATAAAGTCGAGGTTACAGGCTTATGCTCTCATTTAGCTTCGGCTGATAATCTTTCAGTGATGAATACCGTTCAGGAAGATAATTTTATGAACGCCTTGGATATTCTAAGAGCGGCTGGATATTTCCCGCGTTGGATACATTTAGGAAATTCAGCAGCTGTTTTTAGATCTGAAAATAAATTTTTAACTGCTTTTAGGCCGGGGTTAGCTTTGTATGGTTATAGTCCTTTCGCTGATGAAGAAGTTACAGCGGCTTCTAAGCTTAAGCCGGCCTTAGAAGTTTTTTCTCAAATCGTTTCTATTCAAAAATTAGGTGCGAATGAGAGCGTTTCTTATAACGAAACCTATCGTTCGGCTACAGAAAATAAAATTGCTGTTGTTCCTTTCGGTTATTTTGAAGGGCTAGATAGACGTTTATCTAATCGCGCTCAATTTCTGGTTTATGGCCGTGATAAATTTTTTGCCCATATTGCTGGTCGAGTGTGCATGAATCTTACTTGTTTGGAAGTCGGAAATAATGATGTTAAAATCGGCGATGAAGTTAAATTAGTTTCCAAGCAAAAAGATGATCCTAATTCAGTTGTTAATTTATCGTTGCTCATGGATACCATCCCATATGAATTTTTAGTTAAGTTCCAAACAAATATTAGAAAAAATATAATAAATTTGTAAACATATTAAATAGCAATGAATAGAAGGCGTGAATATAAAAAAATAAGAAAAGATTACCAACGCAAAAATCTCAAAAATCCATTTTTTAGAAAAAGGGAGAAGGGAAGAGGTGTTAAGTTTTGGAAATGGTTAGTTTTTTTAGCCCTGGTTATCACGGTTACTCTTATTTGGTTTTTCTTAGAGTCTCAAACTTGGCGTTTAAAAAAT
>JBAYIC010000012.1:0-28369 GCA_041665845.1 Patescibacteria group bacterium | reverse complement strand
GGAAACTTGAGAGGGCCCTTCCTTAGTACGAGAGGACCGGGAAGGACGAAGCTCTAGTGTACCAGCTGTTCCATCAGGGGCATCGCTGGGTAGCTACCTTCGGTTAAGATAAGCGCTGAAAGCATCTAAGCGCGAAGCTGTCCTCAAGATTAGGTTTCATAGACTGGTTAGAGAATATAACCTTAATAGGCCGTACGTGTAAGTCCAGTAATGGATTCAGCGGAGCGGTACTAATATGTCATTTGATTTTCCCACACTTTTATTTTTAAGTATTTTTGATTCTTGTTCTAACAATAATAATGTACAATGGTTTTTAACATGGAAACATGTTTGATATATAAAAGACACCATTGTTCTGGTGGTTAAAGCGTTGGGGTCACACCTGATCCCTTCTCGAACTCAGCAGTTAAGCCCAACAGCGCTGATGATACTTGGGCCTGAGCCCTGGGAAAGTAGGTCGCCGCCAGAACAATGGTGTTTTTTAATTGAGAAATTTAGTTTATTGCTAAAATTTATACTTAGGCAAATTTAAAAGGGACTGTAAAGGCCCCTTTTTTAGTTGCGCATAAATTTGAGAGGGAACATGACAGTTGGAGTTTCTTCTTTGGGGAGAGTATGGATTTGAATCATTTCATCTATCCAATATTCATTCTCTTCTTCACCAATAAGCTCCAAGAGAAAATTTCTATGAAATCTAATATTTTCTTCAATTCCGTAGAAACTTTCCACGACCGTTAAAGCCTGAAGATAACGATGTCTTAAAGCTAAAAATTCATCTACTTTTGATTTTATTTTCGCTTTTTTAATATCGCCGATGTCCAGATAGAGCGATTGCCCTATTTCAGCATTAGCAATATTTCTGATGTTGTTTATCAAGTTGATTGCTTTTGGTTTGAATGTTTGTTCAAAAAGATGGATAATAAATTTTCCACCTTGTTCATCTTGTTGATGAGAGAGCAATAGTAGCTTACCGTTACAAGCGGCGAGTGTCTCTTTAGAAAAGAACTTTTTGTAACCAATGACGATTACTAAATCGTGTTTTTTAGCTGCCAACACTGCGGCCTCGTCAAGCGCAGATTCGGGGACAAAACTAACTCTTACGAGATACTTGCCCAAGAAAAACATTTTGATGTTGGCATGAGCCAAACAAGCAATGAAGCTTAATTCTGAGAGCAAAATTACGTTTTTTTTCATTAGTTACGCGGCCTCCATCCGCTACTTTTTTATCTTCTACTTTAATTTTCCCACGCTGGTTTTAAATAGTCAAATAATTGATAAATTATCTCTAGTCTAGTAAGATGATTATATTAGGTTTTCTCAAGATATAACATTCATAAATTATGTCTAATATTTCTAAAGCGTTTATTTTTGATTGGTCAGGAGTTCTAAACGACAATTTCCATTGTTTTGTTCAAGTTTGTACTTTGATGTTTCAAAAATACAATTTAGAACCAATTTCCAGTGCAGAAATTCAGTTGAATTTTGATACGCCTTATATGAAGTTCTGGAATAAATATATTCCCCAACAAACTCAAGAAGAACATCATAAGTTATACGGAGAGTTTATGTCTCAAATTGCTGCTCCGGAGTTGTATCATGGTGTTGATATGATTATTAGGTATCTCCACGCACAAAACTACAAAATAATAATTCTTAGTTCCGACAATGTTTCACAATTAATGATGGAAGTAGAAAAATCTAATTTAGTAAACTTATTTACAAAAGTTATTGGTGGTGTGCATGATAAAAAAGAAACGCTTATTTCATTAATTCAAGAATTTGAACTTGATAAAGAAAAAACTTTTTATGTTGGTGATACAGCGGGAGATGTCGAAGCGGGGAAATATGCCGGCCTAAAAACGATTGGTATTTCTTGGGGTTTTCAGCATAAAAATGTTTTAGTTCAATCCAATCCCGATTTTTTAATTGATGATATTATAAAAATCAAAGAAATAGTATAAAATATTTTAATTTAAACTTATGTCTAAAAAAGTTTTGCGACCACTGCTTGTTTTATTTTTAATGCTTATTTTAAGCGGTTGTTCTATAAGTCTCAGAAATAGCGAACGTGTTCCTGTATCAGAAGATAGCTTGGTTCCAGAAAGTAATAATGCAACAACTACCACTGAGATACAAAATCAGGCAACAACATCTGCAACTACTACTGCTACTACTGCGGACAATGTTTTTGATTTAACTTTAGATTCTGACAGAGATGGCTTAACCGATTTGCAGGAGTTAGCTTATAAAACCAATCGTCTTAATAACGATTCTGATCGAGACGGTTTTAGCGATGGTGACGAAATTAAGAATGGATACAATCCGGTTGGTGCTGGTCAGAAATTGTTAATTACTGAAGATTGTTCTAGTTTGTCTGAATCATCGCAAGGCTCGTGTTATTATAATCTTGGCATTGAAAAACTTGATGATTCTATTTGCCAAAAAATAATTGACCAAAAAACAAAGGCTTCTTGTATTGTGATGATTATTTTAAAAAAAGGAGATAGTCAACCATGTGAAGCTATAAAGATAGACTATCCTGATGTATTTGAGGAATGCCAAATTGGCGTCGCAGAATATCTTTATGGAGACTCTAAACAAGTTAAAAATAGTAGAGATGTAAGAACAATCGCCGATGTTAAACAAATTCAAACCGCCGTAGAAATGTATTATAATGATGCCGGGCAATATCCTGAAAAAGTAACAGAAGGCTTACCCATTGCTAGTGGTTCTAATACTTATATGATGATGTCGCCTCAAGGTATAAAAGGAACAACTGCGGCTTGTATGGATAACTATCAATATAAGTATGCGTTTATTAGTCCACAAGATTATACTTTAACTTATTGTCTTGATACCAATGAAGTGCTACCAAGTTTATCTATTGGTGTTAATATTGCCTCTCCTTCAGGAATAGGTAAAACTATATCTCACGATAGAATTAATATAGAATAATTTTTATGTCTCTTATCAAATCAATTTCAGGAATTCGCGGGACTATTGGCGGTGAGCCTGGTAATAATTTAACTCCTTTTGAAATTACAAAATTTAGCGCTGCTTTCGGCTCGTTTATTATTAACCAAAACTCAGGTATCAAACCGAAAATAGTAATCGGTCGTGATTCTCGAATTTCCGGAGAGATGGTTAAAAATTTAGTGATTGGCACATTACTTAGCCAAGGAATAAATATTATTGATTTAGGCATGGCCTCAACGCCGACTGTCGAGATGGCTGTCGTCTCTCAAGGGGCGCAAGGTGGGATAATTATTACTGCTTCGCATAATCCGCAGGGTTGGAACGCCCTCAAGCTTCTAGGCGGAAATGGTGAATTTTTATCAGCTAACGAAGGCGCAGAAATTTTAGCTTTAGCTGAACAAGAAAATTTAAATTATGTTACCGAAGATAATATTGGATTATACATTTTTCAACCATATTTAGAATGGGATCATATTAATAAAATTATCGCCCTGCCTTTAATAGACGCTGAAGCAATTAAAGCTAGAGATTTTAAAATAGTAATTGATGGTATAAATTCAATTGGCGGGAAAGCAGTCCCCCATCTTTTAGAAGCATTTCATTTAACGAAAGAAGTTTTTCTTAATTGTTTACCAGACGGAAAGTTTGCTCATAAACCGGAACCGCTGAGAGAAAATTTAACCGAAATAATGGAAGTTGTAAAAAGAGAAAAGGCGGATTTAGGAATAGTCGTTGATCCTGATGTTGATCGTCTTGCTTTTATTGATGAAAACGGCGAGATGTTCGGCGAGGAATATACTTTAGTAGCGATTGCTGATTATATTTTAGAAAATTTTAACACGCTCGATGCTTTGCATCCTGGAACATACTCTAAAGCTACTGTTTCCAATCTTTCCTCATCCCGCGCTTTAAAAGATATAACCGAAAAACATGGCGGAACTTATGAAGCAGCCGCCGTTGGCGAAGTAAACGTTGTTACTAAAATGAAAAAAACTAAATCCGTTATCGGCGGCGAGGGAAATGGTGGGGTAATTTTTCCGGAGCTTCATTATGGCCGCGATGCTTTAGTGGGGATTGCTTTATTCCTAACTATGCTCGCCAAGTCAGGAAAAAAAGTTTCCGAATTAAGAAAGACTCTACCAGAATATTTTATGGTTAAAGATAAAATTGAATTAGCGCCTGGTACTCCGCTTCCGACGATTTTAGAAAAAATAAAATTAGAATATGCTCATGAAAAAATTACTGATATTGATGGCGTAAAAATTGATTGGGTTGATTCTTGGGCGCATCTTCGGGCTTCTAATACGGAGCCGATTATGAGAATTTATGCCGAAGCAAAAACAGAAACCGAAGCAAAAACGAAAGTAGATGAACTCAAGGCTAAAATTTTAGCTTATATTAAATAAATTTTGTCGCTGATAATTTATTGCTTGAAATCTATAAAAATGCTAAAATATAAGAGAAATTTGCTAAAAGTTTCTCTTATTTTTTAAATTTTGTTGAGTTATGACTCAGATTGTAATTTTAGCCGCCGGCAAGGGAACAAGAATGAATTCGGAATTGCCAAAGGTGCTAGTTCCACTTAATGGTAGGCCGATGATAAGTTATTTGATGGATTCGGTAGTTGCATCTGGCATAGATGTAAGACCGATTATAGTTGTTTCGCCTGATAATAAAGAGATAATTAATAAAGCTCTAGAAGAATATAATTTAGATTATATTTTTCAAGAAAAAATACTGGGGACTGGCCATGCGGTCGCTTGTACAAAAAATTATATAAAATCAGAAACAGATAATATCATCGTTCTCTATGGCGATCATCCATTTTTAACATCAGAATCAATTAAAAAATTTGCGACTCTAAAACATGATGCCTTAACAATTATGCCAGCTGTTTTACCAGATTTTGAAGGTTGGCATCACAATTTTTATCATTGGGGTCGTATTGTGAGAGGAGATGATGGTTTAGTCGAAGGAATAGTAGAATTAAAAGATACAAATGATGAACAGAAATTAATTACTGAAGTTAATCCTGGGTTTATGTGTTTTAATAAGAAATGGTTATTTGAAAACATTGATAAATTAAAAGATGATAATAAGGCGCAAGAATTTTATTTAACCGATATGGTTAAAATTGCTTTTCAGGAAGGTTATAAAGTTGGAACAATTGAAATTGAAGCGCGAGAAGCGATGGGAATCAATAGTCTTGAAGAATTAAAAATAGCCGAAGGCTTACTTGGTTAATTATTTTTTTAAATTGTATGGGGAAAATGCGTCATGCAGCTTATGCTCTAGTATCGGTAGTAGCTTTTTTAGTTTTGGCGGTGGTCGCCGCAGTTCAGTTTAGTGGAAGTCAAGAAAAAACTAATGCTCTTAAAGAAGGTGCGCTTTATAAAACAGCCGGAGTAATTATTCAAAAGGTAGAGCTGTTACTAGCTGCCCCGACCGCAATCAATATTGGAGAAAATCTTAATTCTCAAGGAGCCCTTATTAGCCCGGAAGAAAAAAATGAGTTTTTAGATAAAATTAAAGAATATATTCAAATTGAAAAAACTACCGATGGCTGGCAACTTACTTTGCAAAATAATGAAGAAATTATTTTTCAAAAAACTTTTTGAACTAGAATAGACTAGAGCAAGTTTATTATTTGTTTAAAATGTTTTTAAAGTTATTTTAGGCGCTCGGAGTTATAATAAATAGCGATAATAAATCAATTAATTAAATCATCATATAAATTTATGGCTAAAGCAGAAAAAGCTAAAAAAGCCGTTCTAGACGGCGTCGCAATCGTGAATCAAGATAAAAAACATGAAGCCGCTTTAAGCGCTATTCAACAAATTAAAGATAAATTTGGTGAAGGCTCGATTATGAAGCTGGGTGATGTTAGAAAAACAAATGTTGATGCTATCTCAACCGGTTGTTTATCTTTAGATATGGCCTTTGGTATCGGCGGTGTTCCTCGGGGACGGGTAATTGAAATTTTTGGTCCTGAATCATCTGGTAAAACTACTTTAGCACAACATATCGTCGCTGAAGTGCAAAAACTTGGCGGTATTGCCGCTTTTGTTGATGCTGAACATGCACTTGATCCTGATTATGCTGCTAAAATTGGAGTGAATATTAAAGAAATGTTATTGTCTCAGCCAGATAGCGGCGAACAAGCCTTAGAAATTGTGGAGACTTTAGTTCGCTCTAATGCGGTTGATGTAATTGTGGTCGATTCCGTGGCCGCTTTAGTCCCTCAGAAAGAAATCGAAGGTGATATGGGCGACCAACATATGGGCCTACAAGCTCGTTTAATGAGCCAAGCGTTAAGAAAATTAACAGCAATTATTGGTAAGACAAAAACCGTAGTTATTTTTATTAATCAGATTAGAAATAAGATTGGGGTTTTCTTTGGGAGCCCAGAAACTACTACAGGAGGCAATGCTTTGAAATTTTATTGTTCTGTTCGCGTTGAAGTAAGACGAGCGGCCCAGATTAAACAGGGCGAAAAGATTATTGGTAACCGTGTTAAGGTAAAAATTGTTAAGAATAAAGTTGCCGCGCCTTTTAAAACCTGCGAGTTTGATATTATGTATAATGAAGGGATTTCTGTGGCCGGTGATTTAGTAGATTTAGGAGTTGAATATGATGTCGTTAAAAAGAATGGTAATTCTTATTCTTTTGGCGACGTTAAACTCGGTGTTGGCAGAGAAATCGCTAAAAAAACTATCAAAGATGATAAGAAACTTTTAGCCGCAATTCGCAAAGCAATTATCGTTGAAGTTAATAGTAAAGAAATTGAAGCTAATAAAGATAATAATTCTAAGGAAGCCGTAACTACTAAAGAAGCTGAATAGTTTGAGTTAAAAACTAAAATAAGAAACCGCTTCTTATTGGAGCGGTTTTTTGATATGTTCAATTTCTTGATCTATATTTTTAGCGACCGCCTCTATATCGGGTTCGCCATCAATGTTAATAATTTTTTTGCTCGCTTGGTAATAATCAAGCAATGGTTTTGTTTGCTCGTGATAGGTATGAAAGCGAGTAGAAATTGTTTCTGGATTATCATCAGATCTTCCGGAAGTTTTTCCTCGAAGGATTATTCTTTTTTTAGCTTCTTCTTCGCCTATTTCTAAATTTATTACTGCGTCTAAATGTAAATCGTTCTCTTCAAAAAAATTCTGCAGAGCTTCAGCTTGGCTAAGACTTCTTGGGTAGCCGTCAAAAATAAATCCAGGGCAGTTGATATTTTTAGCGATGGCCTTATTTACCATTTTCACAATTAGTTCGTACGGTACTAAAATACCTTGATCGACATATTGTTTTATTTCGCTTCCCAGTTCACCGCTCTCTAACTCTTGGCGTAAAGCTTGACCGGTAGATAAATGAAAAAGGCCATACTCTTTAGCAATGAGTTCAGCTTGAGTTCCTTTGCCGGCGCCAGGAGTGCCGAAGATAATAAAATTAAGCATATAAAACTGATACAAAATTAAAACAGGCTTTTAAAGCCGTTTTTTTGTGCGCCGTGCTGGATTCGAACCAGCGACCGTCTCCTTAAGAGGGAGCTGCTCTACCAACTGAGCTAACAGCGCTTTACGGCTTACAGCCGACATCTAACATTGTAAACATTAAAAAAATATTGTCAAATATTTTGTGGCGGGGGCGGGAATCGAACCCGCGACCTTAGCGTTATGAGTGCTACGCTCTAACCAGCTGAGCTACCCAGCCTAATACCGAAACAATCCGGTGTGTGCGCCCGGCAGGATTTGAACCTGCAACCCCTTGGTCCGAAGCCAAGTACTCTATCCAGTTGAGCTACGAGCGCAAATAACACGCCCCCAGATAATAGAATAGGGCTTCTTGCTTAAGAGCGTGTTTTTATCTTTTACCTTTTAAAGCTTGTTTTAAATGATAACCAGTTTTGAATTTAGCGACTTTAACTTCCGGGATGGTTATCCTTTCGTTTGGCTTTTGAGGATTAACTCCACCTCGAGCATAACGAACGCGGGCCAAGAAAGTTCCGAAGCCGGCGATGGTTACTTCGTGGTTAGCTTTTAATTCCTCAATGACTGTGTCGGTAAAGACATCAATCATTTTTTCGGCCTGTTTTTTATTCAGACCTTCGACATCATGATAAATTTTGTCGATGAGTTGTGCTTTGTTCATATGATTATGATATTAGCTTTTTATTTTAGTTAAATCAAGCTATCTAGCATATTCAGTGACTCTCATTTCGCGAATAACATTAACTTTTATCTCCCCTGGGTATTTTAACTCATTTTCTATCTTTTTTGCAATATCCCTAGCCAAATTATGTGCGGCTAAATCATTTACTGCTTCTGGTTGAACAAAGACTCTTACTTCGCGACCAGCTTGAATAGCAAAAACTTTCTCTACCCCTTCAAAGGTTAAAGCAATCTTTTCTAGTTCCTCTAATCGTTGTAAATAGTTTTCGAAACTATCGCGACGAGCCCCTGGACGAGCAGATGAAATTGCATCAGCGACTTTAACAATTACCGAGATAAGAGTCGCTGGGTGGTCTTCATGATGAGTTTCAATTGGAGCAATTAATTCCGCTGGTAAATTAAATTTCTTAGCAATATCACGGCCAATTTCCGTATGATTTCCCTGAACTTCGTTATCAACCGCTTTTCCAATATCGTGTAACAATCCGCCTTTTTTAGCGAGAGTAACATCAGCTCCTAATTCTTCGGCAAGCATTGCGCAAAGATGCGCGACTTCAATAGAATGACGTAAAGCATTTTGACCGTAACTGGTTCTATATTTTAGACGACCTAAAATTGCCACTAACTTAGGATCAAATCCTGTTACTCCAACTTCATACATTGCTTCTTCGCCCGCCTTTTTAATATCAAGCGCAATATCCTTTTTTGCATTTTCAACCGCTTCTTCAATTTTAGTTGGATGAATACGACCGTCTTTTATTAAATAGTCTAAAGTCTTTTTTGCGATATGGCGTCTAATTAAAGAAAAGCCGGAAACAGTAATTGCATTTGGAGTATCATCAACGATAATTTCTACGCCAGTCATGTTTTCAATTGCTTTGATGTTTCTTCCTTCGCGACCGATGATTCTCCCTTTCATTTCGTCATTTGGTAAATCAATGGTGGTAGTTGTGAGTTCAACAGTATAAGAAGAAACCATTCTTTGCATCGCTAAGGCCATCATATCCTTAGCCTTGTCGTTAATTGTATCTTCACTATCTTGTTCTAATTTCTTAATTCTAACCATTAAATCTTCGGCGCATTTTACCTCCTCGGCTTTTAATAGGATATCCTTAGCTTCCTCTTTTTTTAAGCCGGAAATTTCTTCCAATTTAGCGACTTGTTGGTCTTGAATTCCTTTAATTTTTTCTTTTATTTCTTGGACTTCGCTTACTTTATCAAAAAGTTTTTGTTGTTTTTCTTGTAAGTCTAACAACTTTTGTGAGAAAGAACTTTCCCTTTGTTCTAAGCGATTCTGTAATTGATGAATTTCATTGCGGCGCTTAGTTTCTTCTTGTTTCGATTCCTCGACAATTTTAAGCGCTTTATCTTGGGCTTTAAGAAGCAACTCTCTTTCTTTAGTTTTTGCTTCGTTAATGATTTTATCAGCTTTTTCTCCAGCGCTATTAGCTTTAGCTTCAGCTGATTTTTTGAAAAAGATATAGCCAACCAAAAAACCGCCAGCAGCCAGAGCTAAATACAGGGCATAGTTTAAAAATTCCATATGATTTGGCTGTAATTGGAGAGTTGAGGCGGTTTAAAAAATATTAATTTTTTAACAAAAACCATCGCTTTTAAAAGCGTTACTTGAGAAGATTTTTTATTGAATTGTTTAATTTTTTTACTAATTTCAGAGAAATAATTCGGTGAGACATAGATGTTTTATCTTCAAAAATAAAGTTTCTGACCGTATTCTGCGGTTGCTACCTCTAACATTTCCAAATAACAGATTATTAATTTATCTGAGCTTACTTTAGCACGTCTTTCTTGGTTTGTAAAGCTAAAAACAGGCTCAATTCTTTAGATAATCTCTATTTTTAGGTTGACTTAAGCGCAAAATTAAAGTAATATTAAAAAATAGATGAGCCATATTTCACTTATTTTAATTAATTTTTGCTATAAAATACACATGAATATTACAGAATTAGCCAGAATTTTAAGGATTAGTCCTCAAGAACTGCGCGACATGCTACCAGAACTTGGATTTGCTATTGGTCAAAAAGCAATCAAAGTCGATAACAATACGGCTAAGAAAATCATTAAAGATTGGCCTTTTTTGCGTCGCGAGTGGGAGCAAAAAAAGATGGCGGCCGCGATTAAAAAGCAAGATGAGGTTCTTCCTAAGGAAAGAAAGACTATTTTTGTACCTAACGTTTTAGCTGTCCGTGCTTATGCCGAACTTGCCGGAATTCCGATTAACCGTGTTTTAGCAGAACTCATGAAAAATGGTGTTTTTACTTCAATTAATGAAAAAATTGATTTTGATACCGCCGCGATTATTGGTGAAAATTTGAATTTAGATGTTCAATTAGCTGAATCTAAAGTAGAAGATGAAGACAAGGAGGATAAAAAATTGGAAGCTATTTTAGCAAGAGAAGATAAAGCTGATATGCAAGAAAGAGCGCCGGTTATCGTTGTTATGGGTCATGTCGATCATGGAAAAACTAAATTACTAGACTCTATCCGCCAAACTGATGTTGTTGCTGGAGAGGCGGGCGGGATTACTCAACATATTGGGGCTTACCAAGTTAATCGTAAGGGCCAAGCGATAACCTTCATTGATACTCCCGGACATGAAGCCTTTACCGCTATGCGTAGTCGTGGTGCTAAAGTAGCTGATATTGCGATTTTGGTTGTTGCCGCTGATGATGGCGTTAAACCGCAGACTGTTGAAGCATTTAGAATTATTGAAGCCGCTAAGATTCCTTATATTGTTGCTATTAATAAAATTGATAAACCAGCGGCCGATGTTAATAAAACAAAACAAGAATTATCAACTAGATTAAATATTACTCCGGAAGATTGGGGCGGAAAAACTATTTGTGTTCCTATCTCTGCTAAGGACGGAATTGGAATTGAAGAATTGCTTGATATGGTCTTATTAGTTTCTGCGACTGAATCCTCAAATTTAAAAGCTAACCCAGATGCCTTAGCTGCCGGAACAGTAGTCGAATCAAATGTTGATAAAACAGCCGGACCGCTCGCAACTATTTTAGTTCAAAACGGAACTTTGCATGTTGGCGATCAGCTTTGTTTTAACGAGGTTGTTTATGGAAAAGTTAAGGCCTTAAAAAACTACAAAGGCGAAGAAGTCCTTGAGGCCGGGCCATCAACCCCAGTTAAAATTTTAGGTTTAAAAATTTCTCCGGCGGTTGGCGATATTTTGAATGTTGGCGAAGGCGAGAAAGTTAAAATTAAAAAAATAAAATCTAGTTCTGGTCATAATGAAAATGTTTTAGCTCCAACTGAAGATAATCCTGAGGATAAAACGCCAAAAGTAAATGTTCTAATTAAAACTGATTTCTTAGGTTCCGCTGAAGCAATTGAAGAGTCATTATTAAAGTTAAATGGTGAAAAAGTTAAGGTAAAAATCATTTCAAAAGGCCTTGGTTATATAACCGAGGGTGATGTAAAACGGGCGGAAGATTCTGGCGCGAAGATTTTGGGCTTCAATGTCCGCATGTCACCAGCAATTGAAAATTTGGTTAGAGAAAAACAAGTTACCGTTAAGGTCTATACCATTATTTATGATTTGATTAAATACGTTAAAGATGAGATGCAGCTTTTAGCTAAGCCAGAAATTAATCGTGTTGATTTAGGTCGCTTAAAAGTATTAGCAATTTTTAGAACAGAAAATGATAGTCAAATTGTTGGTGGAAAAGTTTTAGACGGCGAACTTAGAAATAGCAGCATGATAGAAGTTTATCGAGGTGATAATTTTATTGTTACCGGTAAACTTACAAGACTGCAATCTGGGAAACAAGATGTAAATATGGTCGAAAAGGATCAGGAAGCGGGCTTACGTTATGAAGGAAAGCCTTTAGTTGAAGTCGGCGATATTTTAGTTAATTATATTGAAGAAAGAATTGTAGGAACTATCTAATATGGCAAAACTTGAAAGAATAAATGAATTGATTTTAGAAGAATTAGCCTTAGCTATTAATCGCGAGGTTGGAGTTGAGGGCGCACTGATCACGATTACTTATGTTAACTGCTCGTCTGATTTAAAACAGGCTCATATTGGTTTTTCTGTTTTACCGGATAAATTAGCTGGCTCAGCGATGCGCAAACTTAGTTCATCAACTAGAGAATTGGCCGCTAAATTAACGCAGAGAATTAAATTAAGAAAATTACCTAAGTTAATTTGGGAGTTTGATGCAACCGAAAGAGAGGCGAGTAAGATTGAAGAATTGATTAAGAGGGCAAATAGTGAAGAATATTCTGATTAAATAACGATTTTTGAGAGTTATAGAAGTTCGGCTAAGGCTGGACTTTTTTGTTATATTATAATAGAATATTTGGTTATGGAATTGAATGATAAATTAAAATTAGCTTTTCAAAAGATAAGTTTAGCCGATAACATTTTGCTTGTAAGCCATACCGCGCCTGATCCAGATGCCTTAGCTTCACTAGGGGCGATGTTAGAAATGCTAGCTATCTTAGGAATTAAAAATATCGCTTACGCTGAGAAAAAAATCGATTCAGCTTATAGCTTTATTCCTCATGAAGAGGATATCAGTAATCATAAACCAGAAAATTTGGATGGCTTTTCAGTTATCTTAATTCTAGATTGTGGTTCCATTTCTAGAACGGGTTTAGAGCCAGAATTACGCGCCGCTTTAAAGGCTCGAAATTTAACTGAGCCTAAAAGACCTTATATTATTGAGTTTGATCATCATGAATCTCAAGACAATTTTGCGGATTTGGAAATTCGCATGCAAAGTAAGGCTTCAACCACAGAAATAGTTTATGATTTTTTAAGAGTTAATGATTTTACCATTAATAAAACGATTGCTGATTGTATTTTAACGGGGCTGATTTCTGATACCGGTAATTTTTTACATGCCAACTCCTCTTTTGATGCTTTAGCCGCTTCGTCTTATTTATTATTAAAGGGTGCTTCTTTGGTAAAGATAAGCAGCCAACTAAGAGGCATAGGAAGTTTAGCGGCCTTAAAAATTTGGGGTAAAGTTTTTAATAATATTAAGTTTAATCATGAGACCGGTTTAATTTCCTCAGCTCTCTTAAAAAAAGATTTAACTGAATTATTAACTCCGGAAGAACGAATTAAAATGACAGATATTTTTGGTGACATTGTTTCGTTTATGAGCTACTTATCGGGCGTTGAAGTCGCCTTACTTTTAAGAGAAGACGATGGTCGCGTGAAGGGAAGTCTAAGAACTAATTATAACGAAGTTGATGTTTCTTTAATTGCTAAAAATTTCGGCGGCGGTGGACATAAACGAGCGGCTGGATTTTCTATTGATGGGAGTTTAGAGGAAACTGAAGATGGCTGGAAAGTGGTTTAATGGCACTGGGTGAAAGCATAACATTTTTGAGGTTTTCTGAAAATCGGACAACTGAAATTATAAGCTCGTTTTTATTATTATTTTATAGTTATTTTTCTCAGTTGTCCGATTTTTGAAAAATGGCAAAAAACAGTGTGTTAGTTCCTGGCCCTCAATAAAAAAGGCTCCCGTGTTTATGTGAGCGCCTTCTTTACAAAATCAAAAACCGGATTACTCCGGCCTTTTTTATTTAATCTTCTTTTGCTGTTTCTTCCGCCACTCCGCTATCTTTTTATGATCACCAGATAATAATATTTTTGGCGTTGGATATTTTTTCCCGTCCGCGATAAATATTTCCGGTCTAGTGTATTGCGGATATTCAGCTAAACCTTCTTCAGAATGAGATTCTTCAATTACACTCGCTTTATTTCCGAGTACGCCAGGTAACAAACGCGTAATAGAATCTATCATTACCATTGCTGGTAATTCGCCACCGGTTAGAACATATTCGCCGATAGAAATTTCTTCATCAATAAATTTTTTAATTCTCGCATCAACCCCCTCATATCTTCCGCAAACAAAAACTATTTCTTCAAGCTTGGAGTACTTCTGAGCCATTTTTTGATTCCATTTTTTACCAGATGCAGATAGTAAAATAATTTTGCGCTTAGCTGCCTTAATCTTATTGGATTTTTTATTGATATCTTTCAAGGCTTTGTATAACGGCTCTATCTTCATGAGCATTCCCGCTCCGCCGCCATAGGGGGCATCATCAACCGTTCGATGATTATCACTTGTCCAGTTGCGTAAGTTATGGGTTTTTATTTCAATAACTTTTTTTTCTTGCGCCCGCTTTAATATACTTTCACCAAAATAAGAGGAGAAGATATCTGGGAAGATTGTAATAATTTGTAATTTCATATGCTCTTATTATAACAAAAAAGCCGCGTTTTGACACGGGCCTTTTTGTTTATTTTATTTGTTCAATTTAGATTTTTAAATCGTCAATTGCTGAAGTATCTATTTCATCACGATTTACATGGTTTTCATTGCTCATGTTTGAGCGATGATTACCACCCTCTGGATCATAGATCTTTAAGTTAACACGAGAGTTATTTTTAGCACCAACAATTTTTAATAAGGTGCGGATTGCCTGCGCGGTTTGTCCCTTGCGGCCGATAACATAACCCATGTCAGCGGGATTGATCTTAAGGGTCAATAGAACTCCTCTTTCATCAATCGTCCTGTCTACGACTACATCGTTTGGATTACCAACGATTTGTTTCACGATGATCTCAAGAAACTTCTTGTCTTGCTCTTCCATAATTTTGGTTAATCTTTTTCTGGGAATAAATGAATTTATTCAAAGAGAAAAGAAATTTATTAAATAACTATTAACTGAAAGTATAATAGTCTTATGCTAGTATTTTAGCACTGCTTAGCTATTTGTCAATTTGCTAATTAAGCTTGGGTTTCTGTTTCCGGTGCAGCTTCTTCAGCTACAATTTCAACCTCTTCTGCTACCGCTTCTACTTTTGGTTCCTCAACTGGAGCTTTAGCAACAGTTTCGGCCGCCTTCTTCTTATCAACTTTAGCTTTTACTTGAGCAACGCGCTTTTCACTCTTTTCACCAGCCTTGGAAGCGGTTACTTTTTTGCCTTCAATAATCTTTTTTTCAACAAGTAGATTGTTAACGGTCGCTGTCATTTGGGCACCTTTGCTAATCCAGTAATTTACGCGGTCGGTTTTAGCAACTAATTCTTTAGAATGAGGATTATAAGAACCCAAGATTTCTAAAACATCACCATATGGATCACGGCCTTTTTCCGAGATTACTAAACGGAACATTTTTTTGTTTGTTTTTCCTGTTTTGGATAATTTTATCGCTAACATAGTGTTTTTCTGTATTATTTTATATTGTGTTAGATTAACTTAATTATGAGTAAAAGTCAATGGCCAAGCTAGGTTTGGCTGAGCTGATTTTGGTCAAGCTCGGTTTTGCTGATTTAGCTTCTTGGGCTAAATCCGCCAGGTCTTCTAGCTCCGCCTCTATCTCCACCTCCATTAGAACCAAATCGACTAGGTCTAGCACCGCTAGCTGATGATAGCCCATTTGATTTACCTTTTTCATCTTTCCAAAGATGTGAGTTTTCTTCTAAGCCTTTTAAAGTTAGATTTACTCTACCTTGGTCATCTATCTCTTTTATTTTTACAGTAACTTCATCGCCAATATTTAAGATATCACTTGGCTTATCAACACGGTAAGGAGCTAGTTCACTAACGTGAGCCATACCATCCTGGTTAGCGTTTAACGCGATGAAAGCGCCGAAGTCTAATATTCTAACGACTTTGCCTTTCATTATTTCACCAGCTTCAAAAACATGAACGATTTCTTTAACTTGTCTTACTGCTTCATTAACTTTTTCAACATCAGTTCCGCAAATCATTACTAAACCAGTATCTTCAATATCGATACTAACACCGGTCTCATCGATAATGCGATTAATAATTTTTCCGCCGGGGCCAATGATAGCGCCGATCTTTTCTGGATCAACATTAAAGCTAATAATTCTTGGTGCATATTTTGACATCTCTTCTCTAGGAGCAGGAATCGCAGTTTTAATAACTTCTAAAATTTCATTTAAAGCTTTACGTCCTTGAGATAAGGTCTTGGTAATTATTGCATCCGTTAATCCATCAGTTTTAGTATCAAGCTGAATTGCGGTTAAACCAAGTTCGGTTCCAGTAATCTTGAAATCCATTCCACCTTCACCATCTTCTAAATCTTGAATATCGGTTAAGACTTCCCATTTGCTCATATCATGATTAGAAGCAAGTCCCATCGCGATGCCAACCACCGGTCTTTTAATCGGTACACCAGCATCCATTAAAGCTAAAGTTGAAGCACAAGTAGAAGCCATTGATGAGGAGCCATTAGAACCCAAGGTTTCACTAACAACACGAACGGTATAAGGAAAGTCTTCACGATTGGGAACAACTGGAAGTAAAGCTTTTTCAGCGAGTGCGCCATGTCCAACTTCACGTCGGCCGGTTCCTCGCAGCGGTGATGCTTCGCCAACTGAATATGGTGGAAAATTATAATGATGCATGTATCTTTTTTTACTTTGGCCTTCCATCCCTTCAAGAGATTGTTCCATTCCCGGAGCGCCTAAAGTTACAATCGACATAACTTGAGTTTCACCGCGAGAGAATAGGGAAGTTCCATGATCGCGAGGCAAAATTGCGACCTCAGCTAACAATGTTCGAATTTCTTCTAGTCCGCGACCATCAACACGTTTTTTATCTTCAACAATTGCGCGAGTAACTTCAGCGTCAATCATTTCTTCAACTAATTTTTTAGCGATAAAGCCACGTTTTTCACCGCTTAATCCTTGAGCGGTTAAATATTCATCAAGGCCATCTTTAATTGCGCCAACAGCGGCTTTTCTTTCGCCCTTAGTATAGTATTCTTTAGTAAATAAAATAGTCGGAATATTTTCATTTAACCAAGTCTTACCAATTTCTAGTAAGGCCTCTTTTTCGCTCGCCGCTTCTAATTCTTCGGCGGTTTTTTCTTTTATTAGTTTTTCAACTTTTTTAGGTTCAACATTAGCTTTTAATTCTTTAATTAAATCAATCGCTACTTGCATTTCACGTTGACCGGCTAGGATAGCGTCTAACATGATATTTTCTGGAATTTCATTTGCTCCCGCTTCTATCATAATAACTTTCTTATCAGTTCCAGCAACAATTAAATCAAGAGTGCTTTTAGCTTGTTCTTCGTAAGTTGGATTGAAAACAAATTTATCTTCAATTAAACCAACGCGAATTCCGCCAATCGGTCCATTCCATTTAATTCCGGAAATAGATAAGGCCGCTGAAGCCGCTAATAGGGAAACGATGTCATAATCATTTTCCTGGTCAATTGCTAAAACGGTTACAATAACTTGAATATCGCGATTATCGCCAGTTACAAAAAGAGGACGAATAGATCTATCTATCATGCGTCCTGTTAGAACTGATTGATCAGTTGGGCGCCCTTCACGTTTGACCCAGCGAGAGCCTTTGATTATACCGGCGGCATAAAGCTTCTCTTCAAAATCAACCATCAGTGGGAAAAAATTTACTCCTTCACGTTCGGTTTTAGATTGAACTACTGTTGCTTGCACAACAGTTTCTCCATACTGTACCCAAAGCGCGGCATCCGCTTGTAAGGCAATTTTACCTGTTTTAATAATGAGAGGGCGGCCAAGCCATTCTCCTGAAAATACTTTTTCCATAATTTTTTGTTTGTCTGGCCGCTAAATTACAGGACTGTAATATTTTTACAGCACTATCTATTTACCGGTCAGACTGTTTATATTTATTTTTTATTATTTTTTATCGACTATATATTAAAAATCTTTTATCACCACCAAGATCAATAAAATCATCCGCTTCTTCAATAAGTCTTGAAGAACAAGTTTTTCTAAAGGCCATCACTTCTACTAAGCAACCTTTGTTATTTTGTAGATAAGATACTAATGGTAAATAATCGCCATCACCAGAAACAAGAACAATGACATCTAGTTTATCAGCCAGTTTAATTGCATCGATTGCGATACCAACATCCCAGTCGGCCTTTTTGGCGCCGCCGGCAAATATTTGTAAGTCTTTTAGTTTTACTTCAAAACCTTGTTCAGCAAGCGCATCAGTAAAAGGCATCTCATCTTTTGATTCTGTCCGGATAGCATAAGCAGTGGCCCGGATAAGTTTCCGGCCGGCCACTGCTTTTACTAAAATCTCTTTGAAATTGGTTTTTCGTTTATATAAATTCTTGGCAGAGTGATACATGTTTGAGACATCTACCAAAATTCCAACTCTTTGTTCCTTGTGTTTTATCATAGTTATTCTTATTCTTCCGTATCCTCTTCTTTAATATCTTCTTTGGTTATTTCTTCAGTTTCATCTTCAGGATTAATATATTTCTTTTCTTTCTTCTTTTCCTCCTCTTCCTCTTCCTGTAGTCTAGCAGCAATCTTCAACTTTAATTTTTCCGCTAGTTCTCTAAATTGCTCAGCATTTTCTTTTTGTAAATATTTAAGCAGTTTTCTTCTTTCACCGACTTTTTTAAGTAAGCCGCGGCGAGAAGAGAAATCATGCTTGTGTTTCTTCAAATGTTCAGTTAATTCTTTGATTTCTTCTGTTAAAATCGCAATTTGAACTTGGGAAGATCCGGTATCCGTATCATGAACACGGAATTTTTTAATAATTCTTTCCTTTGCTTTTTTGTCTAACATAGATTCTACGCTCTATCCGAGAAGTGGTTAAGCTTTCCACATCCAAGAAAGAGTACATTATTTATAAAATTTGTTAAATTTCTTATTTTAAAGCTATTTTAAAGCGTTGATCTTCTTCATTAATCTTGATTTCTTGCGGCTAGCAGTATTCTTTTTGATAATTCCTTTTTTAGTCGCCTTATCAATTGCTTGAATAGTAGTTGATAGTCCTTCTTTCACTGTAACATCATTAGCTTTTATTTGTTTAATATTAGCCTTGATTAAAGATTTAAGTTTAGTAGCTACCTTTTTATTAGCAGCATTTCTTTTAATGGTTTTGCGAAGTTCTTTTTCCGCGGATTTCTTATTTGGCATAACGGATTCTAGTTAATAAAATTATGAGAGACTAAGGTCTCTTTCTATAAAAACACTAACATAATACTAAACAAAAATCAAGCGTATGTCAATGTTATTATTATTTTAAGTAAGAAAAAAGGGATAGACGTTATCAAATTGTCTATCCCCTTGCGCATTTAGCTAAAATTAGCCTTTTAAAGTTTTCCGATATCTTTACGGTAGAATTCACCAGGAAATTTAACGGCCTCAATACCCTTGTAGGTTTCCTGAACCGCTTCTTCCAAATTGTCCCCCAAACCCAATAAACCGATTACTCGACCTCCGTTGGTGAAGAATTTATCTCCCTCTCTTTTTGTCCCGGCATGAACAATATAACAATTAAGATAGGCGATTACGTCTTCATCAATAATGATTTCCTTTCCTTTTTCGTAAGCATTCGGATATCCCTCGGCTACCTTTACTACGAAAGCCGCTGCCCTTAGGTCGGATTTTTTTATTGTCGGTAATTTAAGATTATTAGCCGCTTTCCATAGTAGCTTAAAAAAGTTATTTTTAATTAACGGCAAAATAACCTGCGTTTCAGGGTCACCTAAGCGACAGTTGAATTCAATTACTGACGGCTCACCATCCGTAATCATTAGTCCGGCGTACAAGAATCCGGTAAACGGGGCTCCGTTGTCTTTCATTGCCTGCAAAATTGGTTTAATGATAGTTTCTTCAATCTTTTGCATCAAGTCGGGATGAGTTTCAATCAGCGGTGATGGAGCAATAGATCCCATTCCACCAGTGTTTGGTCCTTCATCGCCATCAAGCAAACGCTTATAATCCTGCGCCGTGCCGAGAATTGTATAATCATCTTCAGAGCAGAGAACGAAGACGGACATTTCTTGTCCTCTCAGACATTCTTCAACCAGTATTGGTCCAGTGCCAAAGCGCTCTTCGGTGTAAATTACGCACAAAGCCTCTTCAAGTTCTGCTTCTGTTTTACAGACGAATGCTCCTTTACCAGCAGCCAGACCGTCAATTTTTAATACAACAGGAATTTCGTATAGTTCTGCAATTAATTCTTCCACCTCAGCGCGACACGATGCTGTATTGAAAATTGGTCCAGGAATCATTGCACGATTCATTAATTTTCGTGCAAAAATTTTGCTACTTTCAATCTGTGCAGCCGCTTTCGTTGGACCGACAATCGGAACTCCTTTTTCTCTGAAGAAATCAACGATGCCGTTGGCCAAAGGTTCCTCTGGTCCAACAACAATCAGATCGATGTTATAGTTTTTAACGACATTGAGAATTTTTTCAAAATCATTAATACTAACAGAGATATTCTCTCCAAGGCGGGCTGTTCCGCCATTGCCAGGGAGAAAAAAGACTTCATCTACCATGTTTATACTTTTCAACTCAACTCCAATGGCATGTTCGCGGCCGCCACTGCCGATAATTAAAACTCTTGCCTCTTCAGCTTGTAATTTTTTCATTTCTCGAAAAATTTAAGGTTAATACAGATTAATTTTATTTTACAATTTTTTGAAGGCATATGCTCCGATATTTGGTAAATTCCAATCACGCCCCTCGTGAATATAAATTTCTCTTCCCATCTTGCCGCTAGTGCTAACTACAATGTGGTTAGGCTCAGAATTTATACCAGAAGTTCTACCGCCAATGTAAGATTCTTCCTCTTTTTCCGCCGATCTTTTGTTTTTTTCCCAAAAAAGTAAAAACATAGAAACAACTTCTATAGTTTCAGCAAATTCATATCCTATTTCGTCGAATATTGTTTTTTGCTGAGTAAAGTTGTGCCCGATTAAGCCAGGCATTGCCCCCACAAACATTAAATACCAGTTTTGGTGAGCGTGCATGTTTGAAAAATAAAGATCTTCGTAATTAAGCCATGTAAAATCATTCGGCCCATGAAAAAGAATTTTATTTTCTACTCGGTAAAGCTCTTTCCATTTATTTATGGATAAAGGTTCTTCGCCCCAGTACGAAGGGAGGTAAAAGAGACAATGAGTTTCTTTTATTTTTTTCCCGGTTGTGAAAGGGCAGTCTTTGTTGAGAATGATCTTCAACTCATTAATTGAAATTGGTAATTTAAAATTGCTGGATTTTATTCCATAAAATTTTAACCAATCTGCCGGTCCGAAATAGTTGCCGTCGTTTATTAGTGATAATATTTGACTATCAAGTTTTTCTGAACCCAACATTAAGTTAATGGCATAACGAGTTACATTGTTGATAAATTTTTTGTCAGAGCGGAAGAGATTAAATCCTTCTAGGGGGAGTCCGGCTCTTTCAAGCGCTTCAATTGTTGCCGTCACTTGATATTGAGACAGCACTGAGCAAACTTTCTCATTTTGATTGATCATGATAATTGTTCCTTTCTTTTTGCCTAATCTTTTTACAGACTGTGGCGAGTTTATAACTAATTTTTAATGGACAAACCTAAACTTAGGCTTCAAGATTTTTTATCATATATTATGTAGTTAGTCAATTGATAAGGTATTGATATGACAACAAAAAAACGAACAATTTAATGTTCGCTTTTTCTTTGTGTCGGGGTGGAGAGATTCGAACTCTCGATCTTCTGGTCCCAAACCAGACGCCTTAGACCAACTGGGCCACACCCCGTTATAAAAATTAAATCCTATATGGATTCAGAAAAAGACAAATTTAATTTTATTTTTATGCTTTTGTGCCCCGGGTCAGAATTGAACTGACGACACAAGGATTTTCAGTCCTTTGCTCTACCACTGAGCTACCGAGGCCTGATGTTAACGTTAGTTGCGGGAGTCGGACTCGAACCGACGACCTCCAGGTTATGGGCCTGGCGAGCTGCCAACTGCTCTATCCCGCTACAAATTTGTTTTTAATCCAGGCTAAAGTGGGCAATGGAGGATTCGAACCTCCGACCTCAACATTATCAGTGTTGCGCTCTAACCAACTGAGCTAATTGCCCGATTTTTAAACGAAAAAAACCAGATTTTCACCTTTTGAAATTCTGAATAAGAATATAACAAATAATAAATAAAAAGGCAAGGGTTATCGGCTTTTATAATACGATTTAATTTATTAAATTTCAGCGATTAACATGGTTAATTCTACTCTGGCATTACCTCGACCCGTCTTATTGCCAAAATCGAGACTAATGAGTTTATCTAAATAACTTAATAATTTTTCTCTAGAAAAATTTTTGGCTTGAGAAATGCCTTTTTTAGCAACAAAAGGATGAATTTTTAATTTTGAGGCAATTGAATCTGGGGTTAATCTAGAATTTAAGGCTTCATTTATTTGTAAGAGTATTTTAAATTGTCTAATCAGCATGGCAATTAAGTATTCGTCGCTTGCTCCGGCCGAATATTGTTCTTCTAAAATACGCAAAGCTAATTTTTTATTTTTTGCGCCGAGTGCATCAGTAAGGGCGAAGATATCCTCTTCAAATATTTCCGCCGTCATCTCTTTTATAGCCGCTACACTTATATTTTTTTCTTCATTCATTAAGGCAGCCTTTTTTAGCCCCTGAGCAATTAACCAAAGATTGCCGCCAGTACGCTTAATTATTTCTACGCCGGCCGGCATACCTATTTCCTTTCCGTACAACTCCGCCTCTTTTTTAATGAAGCTTAAAAGACTGGTATCCTTTAAGATTTTAAATTCTTGAACGTATTTTTGTTTGATCAAAAAAGTAAATAATTTTTTTGCCTCACCTTTAAGCATCGATCCTTTTTCATTCAATTCTCCATCGCGCAAGATAATTACTTTATCTTCATCGTTTTCAACTTTCTTTAGACAAAAGATTAATTCGGCAAATATTTGAGTTTTTTTATTTTTAAATACATCTTCAATAATAACCATCCGCTTCTTTGTAAATAAAGAACCGGTATTTATTTTTTCATTTATTTCTTTAGCGTCCGCCGTTTGGCCATCGACCACGTCTAAACTATCCGAACCTTGATCAGCATCTTTGATAAATTTATTTTTCATTTCTTGGAGCAATCTTTTTGAACGGAAAGAATCAGCCCCGTAGAGAAATATAATCATAATTGATTTTATAAGTCAGTTATTTTTGCTTGTTCAATATTTAGCATTTTACCGCCGAGAAATTTTTCTCCCAGCGCCTTGAATGTCTGAATATCATCGGTTGTATAATATTGTCTAATTTTTTTAGGAGACGGTGCAAGTCCTAATTCAGGATGCTTGGTTAAATATGTCTTTAAGCTATCGGAAATTACTTGACCCGGATCGGGGACCGATATTCTTTTACCCATTATTTTTCTTATTTCAGAAAGCAAGAATGGATAATGGGTGCAACCTAAAATTAAAGCTTCAATTTGTTTTGTCTTAAGTGGATGGAGATATTTTTTTAAAATCATTTTTGTCTCCGGTTTTTTAGCCCAGCCCTCTTCAATGAGCGGAACTAAAAGGGGAGAGCTTATCTCTTCTACTTTTATATTTGGATTAATTTTTTTAATCTCTATTTCGTAAGCCTTGGAATTTATTGTCGATTTTGTTCCAATCACACCGACTTTGCGAATGTTTCGACTAGCGAATTTTTCTGCAAGTGGCCTTATAACGCCCAATATTTTTCTGTTCGGATAATTAGCGGGCAAATATTCTTGTTGCAGTTGTCTAAGTGCTCGAGCCGAGGCAGTATTGCAGGCGATAATTATCAGATTGCAGCCTTGTTTAAAAAGAAAATCAATCGCTTCGCGCGAATATTCATAAATAGTTTCTGATGATTTTTCGCCGTAGGGAAGGCGGGCGTTATCTCCAAGGTAAATATAATTGTACTCCGGTAAATCTTTTAAAAAATGTTTAAAAACAGTTAGTCCACCTAAGCCGGAATCAAAAACGCCGATAATATTTTTAGTGGTTGTTGTTTTATTTTTTTTGGTTAACATATTTTTTAAACAAATCGCCCCGTTCTTTATAATTCTTAAATATTCCAAAACTAGCACAAGCGGTTGAAAGCAAAACGATACCATCTTTTTCGGATTTTTGCTTAGCAAGTTTAACAGCCTCCGCCATATTTTCCGCTAAGGCTAATTTATCATCAGGAAAATTAATCTTTGTTAATTCTTTTTTGATTCTCTCAGATCCCTTGCCGGGCAAAAGTATTAAGAAGTTAACTTTTCTTTTTATTGTTTTCGCTAGAGTTTTAAAATCAGCTCCTTTATCAGCCCCGCCAGCAATTTGTACTATAGGAAGATTAAAAGATTCTAAATCTAATACGGTGCTTTCTGGAGTAGTAGAAAAACTATTATCAAAATATTTTGTTCCGTTTATCTCTGATACAAATTCTAGGCGATGTTCTAAATTAGTAAATTTAGCAATTGTTTTTTTATATATCTCCGGCTTTATTTTTAATATTTTTGCAACTTCAACTGCCGCGGCGACATTTTGCTTATTATAATCGCCGGTTAATTTTGAAGGGAGGTCGCACTGAGAGAAATAAATTATTTTTCCGTTAATTTTTTCTGTTTTCAAGATTTTTTTAAGCGCTCCACTCGCAACTAAATATTTATTCTCGCCGTTTTTAGCAATATTTATTTTTGCTTCCCAATATTTTTTAAGTGATAAGTGGAAATTAGGATTGTTGGGATCAGCCGGAGCAAGATGTTCTTTAAATAAATTAGTAATAACAGAGATTCTGGGAGAATATTTCAAATCTTCAAGCTGAAAACTTGATAATTCTAAGACAACATAATCATTGGGGTTTATTTTGTTTAAGAATGATAGCGGCGTAATGCCAATATTTCCGCCTAAAAAAACATTTCTACCAGAGGTTTTTTTATTGGCTAATAAAATTTTATAAATTAGAGTCGCGGTTGTTCCTTTGCCTTTAGTTCCGGTTACACCAATAATATTTTCCGTCGGCGCAAGGTCTAAAAACAAATTAAGCGGACTAGATAATTTGGTTTTTTTGTTTTTTAGAGCTTCTTTTATCCCCGGGCAATTCATTGGCCAACCGGGAGAACGGAAGAGTAGGGAAAAGTCGCCTAAATTTTTATTAAAAGCTTCTCCTAATCGGTAAGTAATTTTTAAGTTTTTTATTTTTATGGTTGGAAGCTTGTCATGTTCTCTAAAATCACAGATAGTAATTTCAACTGGCGCTTTATTTTCATCAAGCAATTTCAAAAGAGCCATATTATCAAGGCCTAATCCTAGCAGAGCAATTTTAGCGTTTGTTTCTGGTTTTATATTTTTCATATTTTACTTTAACTCGCCCCAATTATTTCCGGTATGTTCGTCGACTGTAATTGGGACCTTTAATTCTACCCCATTTTGCATCAATTCTTTTAATATCGGCAAATAGTATTCTATCTTATCTTCTTTAATCTCAAAAATCAATTCATCATGAACTTGCAAAAGCATTCTAATATTTTCTGAATCATCTTTTATCATCTCCGAAATTTTTATCATCGCCATTTTTATTAAATCAGCCGCCGATCCTTGAACGGGAGTATTAATCGCCATTCGCTCAGCACTTTTTTTAACGAAGGGAATACTCGATTCCATATCAGGTAAAGGGCGACGACGTCCAAACATAGTAATAGCGTAGCCTTTTTCTCTAGCTTGTTTTATAAAGCCATCAATCATTTTTTTAATTCCCGGATAAGTCTCAAAATATTTTTTAATAAATTGGCTTGCTTCAGAATAAGAAATTCCGGCGCCTTGGCTTAAGCCATGAGGACCTTGGCCATATAAAATTCCAAAGTTAACTGCTTTTGCCTCGCGGCGCATTTCTTTAGTTACTTCTTCCAATTTTACCCCGTTAATTCCTGCCGCCGTTGCGGTATGGATATCTTCATTAGATTTAAAAGCGGCCATCATCTTAGCGTCTTTTGACATGTGTGCAGCGAGACGGAGTTCGATTTGAGAATAATCGAAGCCGACTAATTTATATCCCTTGTCTGCAATAAAAGCTTCTCTGATGCGCCTACCTTCTTCGGTTCTGGTAGGAATATTTTGTAAATTCGGTTCGTTAGAAGAAAGGCGTCCGGTCGCGGCAATAGTCTGATTAAAATTAGTATGGATTTTCCCGGTGTGCTTATTTATCATTTTCGGGAGGGCATTTAAATAAGTTGTTTCTAGCTTATTTAATTCTCGATACTCTTGCAAGAAAGAAATAATAGGATGCAAATCTTTTAATTTTGCAAGTTCTTCTTCAGCAGTAGAGAAACCGGTTTTAGTTTTCTTAATTCCGGCGGTAGAAATTTCTAAATCAGTAAAAAGAATCTCCTTTAATTGTTTAGTCGAATTAATATTAAAATCCGTTCCCGCTAATTTATGAATTTCCTGTCCTAGTTTTTTGATTTTTATTTTTACCTCTTTGTCTAAGTTATTAAGAGGAATAATATCTATTTTAATTCCGTTATGTTCCATATCGGCTAAAACTGAAATAAGTGGCATTTCTATTTTATTAAAAACATCGGTAAGTTCTAGCTCCTTTAATTTTTCACTTAGAATTTTTTCCAGTTGTTTTATTAAATCAACATTTTCACAGGCAAATAAGCTTAATTTTTCTGGGTCGGGCCCACTTAAGTCAAGGCTTAATTGTTTTGGCTCTTCCGCTTGGATATTTTTAGCAGTTATTTTTTCTATTCCTAACTCAGAAAAGGCGAGCGCGTCTAAATCGTGATGTCTTTCTCCGGGGTTAATTAGATATGAAGCGAGCATGACATCAAAATAAATTCCTTTTAACTCGATGTTTTTATTTTTGAGTAGATGCCAATCGAATTTTAGGTTATGACCAATTTTTTTAACGTTTTCATTTTCTAAAACCGGTTTCAGTTTTTCTAGCCAGTCTTTCTCGTTAGAAATAAAGTAAGCCTCACCTTCTTCTAGGCAAAAAGAGAGGCCGATAATCTCCGCCGTCATCGGATCATTACTAGAAGCCTCGGTTTTAAAAGAAAATTCTTTAGCCTTGTTTATCTTCAAACAAAAACTTTCAAATTCAGCCTCAGTCTTTATAAAAGTATATGAGGCCTCGCGTCGGCGTTTATCAATTTTTTGTTCAATAACCTCGGCGCCAGTCTCACCTCCCTGATGAGCTTTTTCTAGCCTATCTCTAACCTCCTTTACTTTGTTAAGTAGCGATCTAAAATCAAATTCACTAAAAATATTAAGGACATCTTCTAAATTAAAAGTCGCAAAACGCGCTTTTTCTAAAGAGAGCTCAATGGGTGCTTCGCAATTGATAGTCGCCAATTCTTTACTTAAAAAAGCATTCTCTCGGGAAGTCATTAATAGTTCTATAGTTCGGGGTTTTATTTTTTTATCATTCTTTTCGGCGGCTTTATATACCCCATCTAAATCTTTAAAATCTACCAATAATTCAACAGCGGTTTTTTCACCGATTCCACGAACTCCGGGAATATTATCGCTTGGGTCGCCGCGTAAAGCCTTGTAATCGATTATTTGTTCAGGCGTTAAATTATATCTTTCTTTAATTTTATCAGCGTCATATAAAACGCTATCGGACAAGCCGCGACTCATGGTATAAACTTTTGTCTTATCGCTAACTAACTGGAGCGTATCCATATCACCAGTCATAATAATAGTTTCCAGATTTTTTTCCTTTTCTGCTTGTTTACATAGTGTTCCAATTAAATCATCAGCCTCAAAGCCGGTTTTCTCAAAAATCGGAATATCAAAAACTTCAGCGATGCGTTTAACGAGCGGAATCTGTTCGTATAATTCATCGGGGGCTTTAACTCGAGTTGCTTTATATTCAGCGTAGGCTTCATGACGAAAAGTTTTACCGGCCTTATCTAAAGTAAGTATTACATATTCCGGATGAAATTCATTTAGTGATTTAAGTAAGAAAGAAGTGAAACCATAGACCGCATTAACTAAAACCCCATCTTTGGTTTTAAGGGTCGGTGGAAGAGCATGAAAACTGCGGTGAATAATCGCATTTCCATCAATGATAATAAGTTTTGGTTTAGCTTTAGACATAATATTAGTTTATCATATAGTCCCAAGAATTTCTATTTGACTAATTTTAGCTTTTCTTTTCAGATAATTTGAAAATTAGTTTATCAAAAATTTGAGAAAGTAATAAAAAAGGCTCTCAAATATGATGAATAAATGAAAGCCTCCCGATTAACACGCTAACCGTGAAATGGTTAAGTATTAATCTTTTTTGTTATCCAAATATAAAGAATACAGAACAGGGCATTCATAGTTGTTTAAATTTTCGATTTTTTTTAAACAAGTTTAATGCGTGTGTGTTTTGACATTTGTCAATTTAAAGAACAAAAGAAGTGCGAATCTC
>JBAYIC010000011.1:0-28448 GCA_041665845.1 Patescibacteria group bacterium | reverse complement strand
TTGAAGAGCTGGACAATTAGAACCATCGGATAAAGCTGGTGGAGTTGGAACGGCGGCTAAAAAGATACTAGAGGTACCATTCATTAAGGCTGTACCGGCAGAAGCTGTGAGCGGATAATCACCGGTATCATTATAGTAGAGTTCCAAGGCGGTTTGGATTTGTTTAACATCAGCAATACGCTTAGCGTCTCTTGCTCTGGCTCTCGCTGAATTAAGAGCTAAAATTGATAAAGTCGAAAGTAGACCAATGATGGCAATAACGACTAGGAGCTCAATCAGCGTAAAACCTTTTTTGTTTTGTTTCATATTATATTAAATTAAAAAAAATCTAAATCATGGCCAATTTAACCAATTAGAATTGGCTAGCCATATTATACATCGGCATAATAACCGCCGCGACCATAATTCCTACCCCGATACCCATTACTACCATTATAATAGGTTCCATCAATTTACTCAAGTTATCGAGCATATTGGCGGCATCGCGAGAATAAAAAGTAGTTACCCGATCGAGCACCGAATCTAATTTACCAGTTTTTTCTCCAACCGCAATCATCTGTGGAACCATCTTAGGAACATAGGGGCTTTTTTCCATAACCGCTGAAAGCGAATTACCATCATTAATTGATTCTAAAGTTTCTAATATTAATTCGCGATAAATAGTATTACCAATAATATCAGCGGTTATTTCTAAACCTTTAGTAATAGTAACGCCTCCTTTTAAAAGAGTTGAAAGTGATCGCGTAAACCTCATTAAGTAAATATATTTAAATAATTTACCAAAAATCGGCATACGTAATTTAATAATATCTACTTGCCGTCTTCCCGTATAAGTTTTTAAATAAAGACGACCAGCAAAAATAAGTGCAACGATAATTATCGCAACTAACCAGAGATAATTCTTAAAAAAATTAGAAGCGCCGATAACCATTCTGGTCGAAAATGGTAAGGCCGCATTAGTTTCCGTGAGAATCGCTGTTAAATTCGGAATAACATAAATCATTAAAACTAAACCAACGCCGATTAAACCACAAGTAATAAAAATCGGATAAATCATGGCGCCTTTTATTTTAGCAACCATGTCATAATTTTGCTCCATTTCATCGGCTAAATAATTTAAAACTTCATCTAATTTACCCGACGTTTCACCTGATCGAATAATATTTATAAAAAAGTCCGAAAAATATTTTGGACGCTTACCGAAAGCTTCCGATAAAAACGAACCGCTATCAACTTCAAAAGCGATATCAGCCACTAAGTTTTTAAGACTAATATTATCTGTTTGTTCAACTAAAATCATTAAAGATTCAACGACAGTTACGTTAGCGCTAATCATCACCGAGAATTGACGTGCAAAAACGGCTAATTGTTTAATCTTAATTGGAGAAATCATCAACAAAAACCGAGTTTCAGAAGTATGAGAAACATCAACTAAAGCGAGAGAATTTAATTCTTGCTTTTTTAATCTTAAAATAGCGTCTGCTTCGCTTAAGCCAACAACTTTCCCGGTTTTGCGACGACCGTCCTTATCTTCGGCCTGATATTTATAAATAGCCATATTTTATATTTACTTCTAAAAAATTTAATCATAGTGCTAACTATCAATAACTCTTAGAACTTCTTCCATGGTTGTTAGACCTTTTAGGACTTTAATAATTCCATCTTGTTTAATGGAAATAAAATCTTCCGTTTTTTTAACCGCCTCTAAATTAAAATTTTTATCGCCGTCATTAATCATCTCTTTTAAGGCATCATTAATTTCAATAGCTTCTGCAATCGAAACACGACTAGCATAGCCCGTGTTTTCACAACGCTGACAGCCGACTGCTTGATAGAGTTTATATTTAGAAAATAACTCTTGAATATTGGTAAATTCCGGTAGCTCCATTCTAATAACTTCATCGGAAAGATTTTTTAACTCATCCTGTATTTCTTGGCGAGCATCAAGCGATAAATCAGTTTCTTTTTTACAATGCTCACATAATCTTCTCGCTAAACGTTGGGCGACGACCGTTTTTAAAGTTGAAGAAAGTAAAAACCGTTCAATTTTCATATCTAATAAACGAAAAACTGCACCGATAGCATCGTTAGTATGTAAAGTTGAGAGAACAAGATGCCCAGTTAAAGAGGCATGAATCGATAATTCAGCCGTTTCTTCATCACGAATTTCTCCAACCATAATAATATTTGGATCTTGACGCAAAAGTGAACGCAAGCCATTAGCAAAAGAAAAACCGATACGAGGACGCACTTGTGATTGATTAATTCCTTTTATTTCATATTCAATCGGATCTTCAAGTGTTGAAATATTTACCCCTTCTTGATTAAGAATATTTAAAATAGAATAAAGAGTTGTTGTTTTACCGCTTCCAGTTGGGCCGGTAACTAAAACAATTCCACTAGTTTTTTTAATTCCCTCTTGCATTCGACGCAAGGCAATTTTATTAAAACCAAGACTTTCTAAAGACTGAACCCCGCCAACAGTATCCAAAATTCTCATAACTACTTTCTCGTTATTAGCGAGCGGTAGAGTGGAAACACGAAAATCTATTTCGCGATTATTAATTATTAAACGAATACGACCGTCTTGAGGGACTCTAGTTTCATCAAGTTTTAATTTAGCTAAAACTTTAATACGAGCAATGACGGCGTTATGAATACTCTTAGGCAAGGTTAAGGAAGTATGTAAAATACCGTCGATTCGATAACGGACACGGCTTTCTTTCGCAAACGGTTCAATATGAATATCGGAAGCTCGGGCTTCAACCGCATGGCGGATAACAACGGAAACTATACGAGAAACCGGCGCACTATTTATATCTTCGGAATTTAAATCACTTGATTCGCTACTAACTGTTATCAATTCCTCACCCTCTTCTTTAGCCTTTACTTCCAAGGCGCTAGAAATTTCTTCTTCTAATTTTTGATATTGTTTAAAAGCTTTTTGCCAACTGGAATTAGAAATTAAATAATACTCAACTTTTAATTTTTCATCAGCGGCTAAAAAGTTTACCGCCTCCATCGCTTTTAAATTAGGTTCAACCAAACCAATCTTAATATTCTTACTCTCTTTGTTAAAACAAATAATTTTATAAGTGCGAGCAATTTCTTCCGGTAAAAAATTCAACATCGCTTCCGGAACTTCATTATCGGCTAGATTATAATAGCTTAAACCAAAAATCTGCGCTTTTAATTCCGTTAGTTTTTCTTCATCGATTATTTTTTGAGCAATTAAAAAAACAGATAGGTTCCCCTTCTTATCTATCACCTCTCTTTTTATTTCTGATAACCGCTCTAAATTTATTATCTTGTTAGCTTCTAATAAATTTAGGAGTCTCAAATCATTATTATCCGGCATGATTTATATTTTTTATAAAACTATTTTTTTAAGAAAGGATTATTATTTCCTTGAACACAGCGCTTCATCGTATTAACGCTTTTACCGCAAATTTCTTCAAAAACAAAAACCTTAACATTATTTTTTAAATTAGCAAGTTTATCATTCTCTAAAATTTCCGTATCAATCAACTCGTTCGCCGGCGGAGATTTTCTCACCGCAACATCAACCGCCGCAATCCCTGTTTGCTCGCGTAAATTATCAACTACCGGCTGGCGTAAAAAAAGAAGACTAAGCCCAATAACAGCTAGAATAAAAATGAAAATATAAAGTAATGGTGCGTAGTTATTTCTCATATCATTTCAAGGACTTGTAATAATAAGTAACCAACTGAAGATCGGCAGAATTACCGCCTTCAGAAAAATTAACCGATTCGACATCAAATAAACGAGAATTGGCCTCGATGGTCCGGAGTAAACTTTTAAAACCGGAATAATCAATAGCGCCAACAGAAACCGTTATCATAATTTTTCCTACTCGCTCTCCGGCTGAAGCGGAAGCGGAACCGATAGTTGGTATCTCAGTTTCCACCGGCGGCATAGCTTCTCCATTATTATCCGAAGCTACCTCATCGCTAGAAATTGCTACTGAATTTATCAAGAAACCACTATTTACAATAATCTCTTCTAACTCGCCAAATAATTGCTCCTTAACATAAGCCTGAGGCAAGATACCATTAAATTTACTCAAATCAGCTAGGCTTATTTGATCATAAACATCTTTAATTATTTTTAAATCAGCAAACTTCTTCTCTTGCTCGGCATAAATCTTCTTTTGCATTTCAATATTTTCTTTAATAACCGTAACGGTTGCAGAAAATTTTGGTCCAATCAACAGAAAGTACGCTAAAGTAAAAATAATAACTAACAACAAAACAACTAATACATTAAAATATTCATTTAAAAATAAATTTAAGGAATTTTTATTTTGGATATTATTTTTAATCATTTTATATTATTTCTTAAAAATTTCCGGCTTAAGCTCCAATGCTAAAGTAAAGCTTACGCTTGGATCTGCCGGCGCCTGCTCCTTAGTTGTTTTATCAACGCTACCTTCGGCCGTTGGTTCTTTCAAAGCTGCTTCTTTCTTAGCTGCTTCTGCCGCAATAGCTTCCGCTGCTATTTCCGCTTTAGTTTTATTACCGCTAGAGTTAACCGAATTAACCGCCGCTTTTAAGGTGATCGGGCTTTCTAATAAAGTTTTCACTTGCCAAGCAACATCAGCATACGAACTAGCAGTACCGTTTAGCGAATATTTTCCATCTAGTTTTCCGGAAAAACCATTATAGGAAACTGTGCTGAGCGTATTCTTCTCTAACCAGCTAAAGAAATTTGTCCAATAAATATGATTATTTAAAAGGTTGCCGACTTCAACTGTTTTATCCTTATAAGATAAGGCCTCATCGGCCGATTTACGAAAATCATTTACTTCTTTTGATTGTTCGCTTATTTTAGTTTTTAATTTTTCTAATCTTTTTTCTTCATCTTTTTGCCACCAATCAAGCCCGGTATAAAGTTCAAAAATTATCAAACCAGCAACAACCAGAGCGATCACTAGCCCTTTTGAATTTTTCTTCCAATCAAAATCAAGGCCAATCTCACTCTTAATAAGATTAACCTCTAAGATTTTCGGATTTTTTAAAATCCGTTCCATTTTATCTTCCGTTTCTTTTTTTTTCTTGCTTAAAAAAAACATAATTTATGTTAGCTAGAGTCTCTACTCTATTTCTCGCATCGCTAAACCAATCGCCACCGCTAATTTAGGCCCCACTTCTTCTAAAACCGGCCTGATTTCTTCAGGATACCCAATCCTATTCCAAGGATTACCAATTATCACCTTCACATTTAAACGTTTAGAAAAATAATCCGCTAAATTTAAAAAAAGTGAGCCGCCTCCCGATAGAATTACTTTCTCTAGATTTTCATTATTCTGCGAATGATAGAAGTCCATCAAATACTGCATCTCGGTTATAATCGGCTCCAGAGTTTTGGTTATTAGTTGCGGTAAATCCTCCTGATTACCATCAGCATTCAAGGAAAAACTTAAATCTAATTTAAACTGTTCCGCCTGAGCATAAGTCATCCCCAGTTTTTCTGCTAAAATTTTAGTAACCGTCGCCGCACAAACAGTAAGGCTACGATTTAAGACCGGGATACTTTCTTTAACAATGGAAAGATCGGTACTATTAGCACCTATTTCAACAATCATCATCGGCGCCTTATCATCACCAACCAAAGACCTTACCAAAGAAAAAGTCTCAGTTTCTAAACTAGCTAAAATTACACCCGCCTGTTTAAAAATATCAATATACTTACGGACTAGTTTTTTTGGCGATCCGGTTAAAAATACTTGCATATTCCCAGAGACCGGAATTTTACCATTCCTATCGGGAATAACTTTCCAATCAAGAATCATTTCCTCGAGCGGAAGGGGGATTACTTTCTTAGCTTCTTCATTAACAGAATTAGCTAAAGTTTTTTTATCGGCATTAGCAATATTTATAATTGAAGAAAAAACAGCAAAAGTTGGCAAAGAAACAGTTGCTCTCTTAGCCTTTAAACCAGCCTCTTTCATCACTTTAGTAATCGCTCGAGCAAGATAAGCTACATCTTCAACTTTATTAAAATTTATCTCACTAACATTTTCACTAAAAGCATAATTGGAAAGTTGTATTTTACGGCCCTTTTTTTTAAGCTCAACCATCTTCAAGGATGAATCGCCTATATCTATTCCTAAAAAAAGATTATCGCCGCCAAAAGAAAATAAACTCATAATATTTTAAAATCACCAAAAACTAAATTGAATTATCCTTATCCTTAGTATATAATGAATTATATAATATCTGGAAACATTAAACAAGTATATATGAGTATTTTCACTCGCTATAAAAAACTATTTTTGGTTGTACTTTTCTTAAGTGTTGTAATATTTTTAGGCTATCTGCTTTGGCGAGTTTTTTTTCAAGAACAAGCAATAACTCCGGGGGGTGAAATGATAAGCACTTCTACTTCCGGCGGCTTACCGGTTATCGGACCCGGGGGAGAAATCGGTGGCGAAATAACCGGTCCAGGTAATTTACCAAACGGGGAGACTCCAGGTGGAACTTCAGTCGGTAGTCCGGATCCTGAATCTTTTGCTCCGGCGGAAGTAGCTAACGGCGGGCTAACAAGAGTTTCTTCCCTAACAAATACCCCCGTCTTAAATCCAACTTTATCAGCTGATGGTAATGTCCAATATTATAACCAGGATGATGGACTTTTTTATAAAATAGATGAGAATGGGAATCTCATAAAATTAAGCGATAAGATATTTTATCAAGTAGATAAAATCGTTTGGGCGCCGGATAAGGACCGAGCAATAATTGAATATCCTGATGGGAATAAAATAATGTATAATTTTGCTACTGAAAAACAGGTTACTATTCCTGCTTATTGGAAAGATTTTTCTTTTGCCGATAATAGCGAACAAATAGTTGCTAAAAGTATTAGCCTTGATCCAAAAAATAATTATCTAATAACTTCAAATAGCGACGGTTCAAAAGCAACTGCGCTTGAACCGATTGGAACAAATGCCGCAACAGTTTACCCTTCTTGGTCTCCCAATAACCAAATCGTTGCGATGTATACAAAAGGGGTTGATTTTGATCGTCAAGAAATATTTTTCGTCGGCTTAAACGGTGAAAATTTTAAATCGACCGTAGTTGAAGGTCGTGGACTACAAACACAATGGTCAACTGCTGGTGATAAACTTTTATATAGTGTTTACCATACCAGAGACGATCTTAAGCCAAGACTTTGGATAGTCGATGCCAGTGGTGATAACATCGGCGCTGAGCGCCATAGTTTTAATCTTCAAACTTGGGCGAACAAATGTACTTTCGCCTCTAATACTGAAGTATACTGCGCTGTCCCGGAAAATCTAGAAGCCGGAGCAGGAATGTTTCCCGAATTAGCTGATAAAACTAAGGATATCCTTTATAAAATAGACCTCAGCACCGGAACACAAAAACTTATTGCTATTCCCGATGGTGCTTATAATATTTCGCAAATAATGGTTCCTGATAAGCAGGACTATCTATACTTCACCGATAAAAGCACGGAAATGATTTATAAAGTAAAAATGTAATTAGAGCAGATAAAGTTTATGAATTTTAAAAATTTCATTCTTGATCTGCTTTTTCCTGTTTCCTGTGTTAATTGTGGACAAGAAAATAAAACTCAAACCTATCTTTGCAATAATTGCTTTAAGCGCTTAAAATTTTGCGGACGGAATTATAATCTAAATTTAGAATTTATTGATGAAATAATTATCGCCGGCGATTATGATGATCAGGCACTCATGAAGCTAATTAAAATTTTAAAATTTAATTCTATAAGAAGCGCTGGAAGCATTTTAGCAAAATTTTTATGTTTATTTTGGCAAGGTAGAGCTTATTTCAAAAATGAAGACTACATCGTAGTTCCTATTCCCCTAGCTAAAAAGCGCGAAAAACAACGCGGGTTTAACCAAGCCGAAATAATTGCTCATGATTTTGCAAATAATTTTGGTTACCAATTGAACTGCGATTTGGAAAAAATAAAAAATACCGAAGCGCAATCTAAACTTGAAGAAAAAAAACGAGTTGATAATATCAGCGGCGCTTTTAAATGGAAAGGAGAAAATTTATCGGGACAAAATATAATTTTATTTGATGATGTTATTACGACTGGGGCAACCATCAACGAAGCGGCGAAAGTTTTAAAAGTAGCCGGAGCAAAATATATTATTGCTTTAGCGATTGCTAAAGGTTGATTCTATGCAAAAGATTGATTCTATCGGCGAAACAGATATATTGCTACCATACCAGATTGCTGCTGGGAAGTATTATTGCTTTTTGCCATTTTTCAAAAATCGGACATCTGAGAAAAATACCTATAAAATACCAATAAAAGTAGGCTCGCAATTTCAGTTGTCCGATTTTCAAATAAAAATGAGTCGACAATTTCAGTTGTCCGATTTTTAAAAAACCTCAAAAATGTTACATTGTAATCTGATTTGAAAAACAAGCGGAATAAGGGGATATTTACAAATTCAGTCCGATTTGCTATATTAATTATAGTTGATTGTTGAGCCTACCAAGCTCAAGATAGAAATATCGCTAACGCCTAAAGCTAAGACAATTTAAAAGAGCTTTCTATTTATAGAAAGAACCCGGGTGGAACCGCGAGACTCGTAAAAAATAAGTCCCGTCCCGGTAAAAACAGTTTTGCTGTTTTTACTAGGATGGGATTTTTTTAATAATTAATATAAATATAAAAATATGGAAAATTTAGAAACAAAGCGCCATTCTTTGTCGCATCTAATGGCCTCAGCTATTAAAGAGTTTTGGCCGGACGCTCAATTAGCGATTGGTCCAGCGATTGAAAACGGATTTTATTATGACGTTGATTTCGGTGAAATTAAGATTACTGAAACCGATTTGAAAACCATCGAAAAAAAGATGGCTCATCTTGTTAAACAAAACTTAAAATTTGAACGAGCAGAAATGGAAATAGCCGAAGCCTTAAAGGAGACGGAAAAAGAAGGAAATCCTTACAAAGCAGAGCTGATTAGCGAATTAATGAAAAAAGGCGAAAAATCAGTTAGTTTTTACACAGTCGGAAAATTTACCGATCTTTGTCGCGGTCCTCACGTTGAATCAAGTATCGTGATTAAGCCAGGAAGCTTTAAATTGAACAAACTAGCCGGCGCTTATTGGCGCGGTGATGAAAAAAATAAAATGTTAACCCGCATTTACGGGCTTGCTTTTGAAGACAAAGCCGAATTAGATGAATATTTAAAAATGATAGCGGAGGCCGAAAGAAGAGATCATAGAAAACTGGGAAAAGAAATGGGATTATTTATTTTCTCCGATTTAGTCGGACCCGGCCTACCTCTTTATACTCACAAAGGGGCCCTGGTTAGAAAAATGATTATTAATTATTGCAATGAACTGCAAAACGGTATTGGCTATCAAGAAGTGCATACTCCTAACATGAATAAAGCTGAATTATTTAAAGTTTCCGGACATTACGATAAATACAAAGAAGATATGTTCCGCGTAGTTTCTAATTATACTGAAGAAGAATATTTTCTGAAGCCCATGAACTGTCCTCAACATACTCAAATTTACGCGGCTCAGACTAGAAGTTATAAAGACTTGCCTTTACGTATCGCTGATTTTGCTAATTTATATCGCGATGAAAGACCAGGAGAATTAAACGGGCTTACTCGCTTGCGCTGTTTTTGCCAGGATGATGGCCATTGTTTTTGCCGTGAAGATCAAATCAAAGAAGAATTTAATTCGGTTTTAGCAATAATAAAAAAGACCATGCAAACTTACGGGATGAAATACCGAATAAGATTATCTCTTTGGGATCCTAAAAAGCCGGAAAAATATTTAGGCGAACCGGAAACATGGGAAAAATCACAAAAATTATTAGAAGAAATCTTAATCGAAAATAAAATTGAATTTTCTAAAGCCGAGGGTGAGGCGGCAATTTACGGGCCAAAAATGGATTTAATCCCTAGTGATTCCCTTGGTCGAGAACGACAATTATCAACTATTCAATTAGATTTTATCATGCCGCAAAGATTCGGATTAGAATATACTGATGAAAACGGCCAGAAAAAAACTCCAGTGATGATTCATCGAGCAATTATTGGTTCTCCAGAAAGATTTATGGGAATATTAATTGAGCACTACGCCGGCGCTTTTCCGCTTTGGCTTTCGCCGGTTCAAGTAAAAATTGTTTCTGTTGCTGAAGCCCATGTTCCGACTTGTAAAAAACTAGCGGAAGAATTCAGAACGGTGGGAATTCGGGTTGAGGTTGATGATAATAATGAAACCATGGGCAATAAAATCCGAAAGGCGGCCAATGAAAAAGTCCCTCATGTTTTAGTTATCGGCGATAAAGAGGTTAATTCTTCAACTTTAAGCGTTCGAGACCGCGGTCAGCAAGAAACCCGAGAAATTACTAAAGAAAAATTCATCGCTGAATTATTAACTAGTATCACTAACCGTTCAAATTAATCTTAAGAATACACACCTCTGGGGGAGGTATTCCAAATTTTTAGATTTATGCTATTATAGTATCAATAATAATTAAGTCTAAAATATGAAAATAAAAAAATACTTACCAGCGATATTAATTATAGTTGGCCTAATCGCCATCTTTTCGCTCTTAGCCGTGGGCAAGGGACCGAAAATGGTTTTATTCTATGGCGATACTTGCCCTCATTGTAAGATTGTTGAGGAATTCATCGTTAGCAATAAAATAGAAGAGAGAATAGAATTTAGAAAATTGGAAGTTTACAATAACCAAGGTAATGCCCAGCTATTAACACAAACAGCAAAAAAATGCGGACTTGATACGACTCAAGGAGTTGGCGTTCCCTTCTTTTATACTGGCGACAAATGTTTAGTGGGTGATGCCGATATAATAAATTATTTTCAACAACAATGAAAAAAATTAAACTAATTGGAGGAACCACAATTACCTTGCTAAGTTTATCCGCCCTACCGGCTTATGCAGTTTGTCCTGTTTGCATTGTTGCAGTCGGAGCTGGCTTAGGCTTGTCACAATACTTAGGAATAGACGATACTATTTCCGGCGTTTGGATAGGTGGGCTAACGGCGGCCGTCGCCGCTTGGACTATAAATTGGTTCAACAAAAAACAATGGAACTTCGGCAATAAATCATGGCGCGATATCATCACCGTCCTTGCTTATTACGCGATGGTATTTTGGCCGTTACTAAGCAAAGATTTAATTGGAAACCCAACTAATAAATTATACGGAGTAGATAAGCTCGCCCTCGGCGCAATTTTTGGTAGTTTAGTTTTTTCCGGACTCAGCCTTTGGTATGTTAATCTTAAAAAGAATAATAATGGACATGCTTATTTCCCCTTTCAAAAGGTAGCGATGCCTTTTGGAGGTTTAGCTTTTTTATCTTTAATCTTTTATTGGCTCACTAAATAGAACTAAATAAACACAAATATATGGATAAAATTTTAGACTTAAATGAGATGGTCGCGAAAGTCGATCAAATGAAAAAAGAAAATAAGCTTGATCTTTCTTCCGACCAGGATTTAAGCATTGCAATTATGAACCTGGTCAGTATCGAAGAACATTTCTTTTTTACTGGCGCTAAAACCGGCAATGATAAATACTACGATCTGATAACCGAGGTCAGAGAAATGCGCAAACAGCTTTTGAAAAAAATTATCAAAGAATATGAAGGAGAAATTTGGTGTATTTCTAAACATTTATTAGCTGCCTCATATCGTTTAATGGAAGTGGGGACTAAGGCCCAAGGTAAAGGAGATAAAGAAGAGGCGAAAGAGATGTTTCAGAAAGCCTATGATTTATATTCCCTTTTCTGGGGAATTAATATGAAACTAATTGATATCGGTGAAGTTAAAAAAATAGATGACGGCGATTTAAATATTAAAAAACAAAGCATCGTCGGAAAATTAGGCGCGCTAGTTAAAAAAGTAGTCGATTGTTGTATTGAATAAGACATTAAACCTAAAATAATATTTTAAAGAAAAAAGCCGCTCAGAAGAAGAACGGCTTTTTTGAATCTTAGCGAAAGTGTTTTAGATAATTAGATGACCGGCGATTTAATTTTAGAGGTTGGAATAGTAATTTTGTTGAATTCCGACTCTCTCATTTTACAGACACGAGGATCACCATCCACCAAAAAGAACAAATAACACGCAATTCCGGTTTCTTCATGCCGTCGCTTATAAGTAGCGACTAAAGTCGCTTTACCAAATAAGGTTAGAATACGTTTTTGAGCGATTGAAGTAGAAAAAATATCAGACTCACAGGTAACTGGCTGGCCATTTTCAATTATGAAAGAAACCTGACCGTCGTCTCGCACTTCGATAGTTTCCGATAGAATTTCAGAAATAAATTTATCATCCCCCAGTAGCTTTTTTCTGATGAGTAATGATTGAATTCTTTCCTGCTCTTCATTTTCAGTAATTAACTTTTCTAAAACTACGACTTTAGGTAATTTTTTTGCAGGAATTGAAAAAAGAATTGCCTTGGCTTGGTCGGCTAAACGTTGCTTTGTTTTAATAACTTCAAAAAATAAAGCTAGTTCTTGAACTGCTTTATTTTCAGGATAACTTAAAGCTAACTTGCGCCAATAAGCAGCATAAGGACTTGTAGCAAACCCCTTAGTTGCTATTTGCAGCCAATCATCGAAACTAAAAAAAGTAATCCCTTTTTGAGATAAACTAACACAAGTTTTTGGGCTTTGCAAAGAAATTCTCAGTACTTCTTCGGCACTCGGTTTTTTGTAATTCATTAAACTAAAAAAATTTTTCATGATTGCGATTAATTTTAGTTAAACAAAAACACTTTTTAAAGTGTTCTAAATTATAAAATGAACAATTTAAAAACGCTCGGAAATTAAAGCCGAGCGTCTTTTATAAAAACATTAAATCATTTAAAATTACCCTTGTCAATGGTAGAAGTCTAATAAAAACTCTAGTTCTAATCTTAATTAAATATGCTATAATCTAATCTTAGACAATAATAATATTTATGCTTGATCTTAGTTTACTTTTAAACCTTTTAAACCAATTCGCCTGGCTCGGAAATTGGCTTTTTCTTGTTTTAGCCTTCATTGAGTCCGCGCCTTTTGTTGGTATGTTTATCCCTGGAGCAACTCTAATTTCTGTAGGGGGATTTTTAGCAGCTCAAGGATATTTAAAAACTTGGGATATTATAATCTTCGCTACTATCGGAGCAATCTTAGGAGATTTTTTTAGTTATTCATTGGGACGTTGGGGTGGAGATTGGATAAAGAGAAATAAAATAATCAATTTAAGACTACTCCAGCATGGGGAGAACTTTTTTGAACATCACGGAAATAAAAGCGTTTTTTTGGGTCGTTTTTTTGGGCCGATTAGAGCTATCATCCCCTTCATCGCCGGTCTAGCAAAAATGAAACAGCAACCGTTTATTTTTTGGAATGTTTTAAGTGCGGTCTGCTGGGCGCTGTTAAATGTTTTTTTAGGATATTTTTCTGGAACCTTATTCACCTATCTTTTCAAAAAATGGACCGGACGTTTAAGCGTGATTCTAATTCTAATCTTAATTTTTGGATTAACGTATTGGTTAGTCAAGAAACGTCGCCAATCAATTATCGCTTATTTCCGCCTCAGCAGTCTTAATTTTGTTAAACAACTCAATACTCGTCCTTGGTTTAATAAGTTAAGTGATCGCTATGTTATTATCGAAGAATTTTTTGAAGAAAGTAGATATGCGGCCGAAAAATTATTCGGAGGTTTGCTCATGTTTATATTTTTAAGCGCTATTTATATTCTAATAATGATTTTAGACATTTTCTAAAACTTATTTTTTAGGTTGCTTAGAAATCAAGATCTGAATTTAAGAGCTTATTAATTAATAACTCTTTGGCTTTCGGTAAATAATGCGTATCACCGGAATAATAAAGTAAATCATTGGGATAGACGTTATGGTAATCACTTAATACTTGATAAATATCAACGTACTTAACCCCTCTTACTTTTAAAGCCTCTTGAAATCTCGGAATAAAATTGTCATATTTTTTATAACCAGCGACTGAATCTCCATAAATTGAAAGCTTATCAGGAATAATCAAATATACTAAAACTAAGTTGTATTTTTCCTTAATCAATCTCGCCTCTTTAGCGACATTATCAGCCGACTCATTAATAGAGTCGAGCTTTTTTTTATCTTTACCAAAATTAACTTCCTCGTCAAAAAACAACATCTTCGGATTATTTGAATAAATAGGCGTTTTACTATCTATATCGCCTAACCAATTAAAGGCCTTATTTTTAAACCAATTATTAATCGGCTTGAAAATAAGATTATTTTTAATGAAGTATTCAACACCAATTCTATCAAAAAGAATATTTTTAATCCTATCCTTAATGCCAAACCAGCGGCTATCAGTTGTTAGATAATTCCCGTCTTGATTATCATTTACAAAATCAGATTGAAGCCTCTGTGTTCTTAACATTACATTGCGTTCGATGGTTTCTACGATAAAAAGTTTTTCCGCGCTTGAACGATAATCAATTTTTTCTAAATACTTTAAAGGCGTTATTTCATATCCAGAGGTAGGTAAATAAAAAATATTTTTACCAGTAATCTTCTGCAAAGCATTGGGGACTGGGTAAGAATCATAGCCGGTATTGAAAAAAGAATCGCCTTTTAGAATAATATCAGCCTTATCAATCGGTGTTCCAGTTTGCAATTTAGTCTCGATTATTTTCTCTCTAAAGCTTTCTATTCGACAATAACTAAATAAATCACCGCTTAGATAGACCTTACCGTCTGGTTCTCGGTATCCTCCTACTCCATAATCTTCTTCCATAAATTTACGGCCAAAATCTTTATTTTTACCAGCCAACAAAAAAAACAAAGCTAAAACCACAAAGCCTATACAAACTAACTTCATAATTTTCTTTAACCATTTCATCTTAATTAAAATTGAAAATAAATAAATTGTTCATTTACAAAACGACCCAAAAGCATTATTAAAAATACAACAAACAAACAAAAAATAATTTGCAGGGGAAGCGGTACTAGGCGTAAACGTTCCAGCCGCCTATCATCAGCGATAAAATAATCAACTAATAATAGGAGCCCAATTGCCCCAAAAACAATGATAAATGAATATCGGTATTGCAGTATAAATGGCCATAAACTTAATAAATTATAGCCATCTATTAGTATTTGCTTTAAAATATACCAAGCATCAGCTAATGATTTTGCACGAAAAAATATCCAAGAAAAACAAATTAACAAAAAAGTAATCAGAGTTTGAAATATTTTATCAAAAACCGTATTTTTTATTCTCAATAATTTTGATATTTTCAAACCAAATTTATCAGTCCAAAGAGCAAAAATTAAATAAAAGCCATTAAGGCCTCCCCAAATAATATAGGTCCAGTTAGCACCATGCCAAATTCCGCTAAGTAAAAAAGTAATAAATAAATTGTACTGCAAGCGAAAACTAGAGACTCGACTTCCGCCTAAAGGGATATAAACATAATCACGAAACCAAGAAGATAGGGATATATGCCAACGACGCCAAAACTCAGAAATGGATTTAGAAAAATATGGCGCTTTAAAATTAACCATTAATTCAAATCCCAAAGTGCGCGCTAAGCCCCGTGCCATATCGGAATAACCAGAAAAATCACAATAAATCTGAAAGGCAAACAAAAAAGTTGCTAGCACAAAATAAGGCCCAGTATAATCCTGAACATTATTAAAAATTTGATTAACAAAAATAGAAACTCGATCAGCAATTACTACTTTCTTAAATAGTCCCCAAATAATCAAACGCAAACCACTAACAAAGCGCTCAATTTTAAAATCATGTTTAACGCGGAATTGCGGTAATAAATTTTGCGGCCTTTCTATTGGGCCAGCAACTAATTGCGGATAAAACATGACGTAAAGCGCAAAAATACCAAAATTATATTCCGCTTTTTGATGGCCGCGATACACCTCAATTATATAGCTTAAACTTTGAAAAGTATGGAAAGAGAGGCCGATTGGTAAAATCAAAGATAAACTTTGAATTGAATAATTCCAATGGATTAATTCGGCTAGTGCCCCGAAATTTGCGTTAAAAAAATTAAAATATTTAAATAAAAAAAGGACGCCAATATTAGAAAGGATACTTAGAATTAAAAGATATTTCTTTTTACGACCAGTTGATTTAACAATAAAAATCCCAGCGAAATAATCAATGGTTATGGTAAATGCGAGAATTAAAATATACGACGGGATAAACCCCATGTAAAAATAACAACTCGCCAGTAGCAACCAGCCCCAACGAAATTTATGAGGTAATAAATAATAAACTCCCGTAACCAGCGGGAAAAAAACGAAAAGAAAAAATAACGAATTAAAAAGCATTTACTTATACAAAATTATTAGATATTAGAGTTTCTTATATAAAAAAGCTAACATAAACAACAAAGCGTTGATCATAATAATTGTTGCCCCAGCCGGCAAATCAAGCAAGAAAGAAAAAGTAATTCCTAAAAGAACCGAAATGAGCGAACTAATAGCGCCGATAATCATCGCCGTTTTAAAACTTTTAGCAAACTGTAGGGCGGTAACTGCTGGAAATATTAAAAGTGCGGAAACTAGCATCACGCCGACCATCTTAACCGATAAAACAACGGTGAGCGAGGTAAGCAAAGTTAAAATTGCATTAATAAAATTTGTTTTTACTCCTGTTGTTTTGGCATATTCTTCATCAAAAGTAGCGGAAAATAAATCCCAATAAAAGAAATAAACTGTAACAATAACTACTAGCGATAAGATAACCGATAAAATAACTTCGGTTTTACTAATTGCTAAAATATTGCCAAAAAGATAACTGAATAAATCAACATTAACCTTTTGATAGGCTCGCTAAAATTACTCCTCCGGAAATTCCAATCGCTGAAACGATTCCAATCGCCGCATCACCATAAATTTTAGCTTTCTCGCTAATTTTTAAAATTAGCAGCGAAGCTAACATCACTAACGGAATCGCAACGTAGAAAGGATAAAGACCCAAGAATAGACCAAGAGCAATCGCCCCAAAACTAACATGGGAAAGGCCGTCTCCGATTAAAGACATCTTTCTCAGAACTAGAAATAGCCCTAACACTGAACAAATAATTGCAACAAAAGAACCAGCAAAAAATGCCCTTTGAATAAATGAATATTGTAAAAAATTTAATAAGTCCATATTAACTATGTTTAATCATGTTGATGACAAATAAGATGTTGTTCATACTTACCAAAATATGATTTCATTTTTTCCGATTCGCAAAATTCAGAAAATTTACCAAAATAAATTAGATGCTTATCAATATAAAGTAGTTTATTGGCATATTTACCAATATAGCCGGTATCGTGAGTAATTAAAATAATAGCAATACCATTTTTTTTATTTAATCTTTCTAGCAGCTGAAAAAATGATTCTCTTGATTCTGGATCTAAAGCGGTTGACGGTTCATCAAAAATTAAAAGTTCAGGGCCTGAAACTAAAGCTCGCGCTAAAAGAACTTTCTGCTGTTGCCCGCCGGAAAGTTCAAAAAACATCCTCTTTTTTAAATTGCTAATTCCTAATTCATGTAAAACTTCGTCAATTTTTACTTGATCTTTTTTAATAATTCTTTTGGGCCATTTTTTTTGAGACAAAAGTCCAAGCATTACCACTTCATTAACTGTCGCCGGAAAAAGAGGATTAATGGTTGAAGATTTTTGCGGTAAATATCCAATTTTGCTCCAATCGTTAAACTTTTCTTTTTTTTCTTCAAATAATTTAACGGAACCGCTAGTTATTGGGGTTAAGCCTAAAATTGCTTTAACTAAAGTTGTCTTCCCGGCACCATTTGGTCCCGCTAAACCAACGAAATCACCCTTAACAATCGCAAAAGAAACGTCTTTAACGACTTCACTCTGATTATAACGAACAGAAATATTTTTTGTTTCGAGTATTTTAAACATAAATTATTTATTACACTCCAGACCAATTTTTAAATTAATCAGATTCCCCTCCATAATATCTAAAAAGGAAAGATTATTGTCAAAATCATTTTTGGTAATATTATGAGCGGCATTTAGAAGAAGCATCTCCGTTCCCGTTTCACCAGCTAAAATTTCAGCAATTTTAGGACTTGCCAATTCTTCGTAAAACACATACTTAATATTATTTTCTTTTATTTGCGCAACTAATAGAATTAAGTCTTTAGCAGTTGGTTCGGAATCAGGCGAAACCCCTTGAGCCGCTAAATATTTTAAACCATAGCGATGAGCTAAATATCCAAAAGCGTAATGCCCACCATAAACAATTTCCTTCTTTTTACAATCCGATAGAGTAGCTTGGTATCTATTATCTAACTTCACTAATTTATTTTTATATTCAAGCTCTTTATTTCTATAAAAATCAGCGTTAACAAAATCTTTCTCCGATAAAGCAGCAAGAATGGCATCGGCGATTATTTTATCATTATCAAAATCTAGCCAAATATGAGGATCAACTAAACCAGGTATCTTATCGCCCTCATTAATTGTACTAGCGATCATATTAATTCCTAAACTTGAATCGATAATTTTTAGTTTTTTATTAGATACACCTTTAATTATATCATCAACCCAGGGTTCCATAAATTTACCCGTATAGATAAAGATATCCGCTTCATTAATTTTTACTAAATCGCTCGGCCTAGGCTCAAAAGCATGCGCTTCAACTCCGGGCGGAAGCAGTAATGATACTTCGACTTTATCTTGACCAATACTTCTTACAAAATCAAATAACGGGAAGATCGTTGTTACAATCTTAATCTTTTGAGAATTGTGTTTTTGTTGATTATTTGTTTTTGAAATTACAAAAAGACTTAAAATAATGATAACGACGATAATAATAGCAAACAATATTTTTTTCATAGACGCTTCTTATAGCTTTACTTGGCAATTATGGCAATAACCATAAAATTCCAAAGAATGATTAACAATTTGAAACTTATTCTTTTTAGAAAGCTGCTTCTCTTGCTTCTCTAAGTGATCATCAGCTTCGACTTTGCTTATTGAATTACATTTTAAACAAACTAAATGATGATGATGACAATCAGGAATTTCATAATAATCAATACCGGAAATATTATTTTTAACAACAATATTGTGCTTAACTAAAAATAATAATTCTCGAAAGATGGTCGAGCGGTTGGGATTTAGCTTTAATTTTTGCAAACATAGCAAAATATCCGCCTGAGATTTCAAGCAGTTTTCTCCGGATAATATCTGCACAATTTCTTTGCGAACCTTTGTAATCCTCCCTCCTTGGGCGCGGATATTTTTGTAAATTAAATCTTTATTCATAATTGCAACATTGATGCATTAAGCTTATACCCCCAGCGACCCCCTGTCAAGCTAATTTATCATTTTAATTGATTTTAAAGGATTTTTGTATTAAAATTAGTTTAGTAACTTAAAAAAAGAAAACATGAAAACAATTCTGAATTTCGGGATCTCTTGCCTGGTCTACCTCGTTTTGTTAATTCTCTCGCCCATCATTTTTATAATGGTAACTCTGATATTCTTAGCTCCTAGCCATATAGCAATTTATATACTAAGAGTAATCGTCTATTTTATTATTTTTCTCATCTTTGAGGTAGGTAATAAAGTAAAAATCATCGGCAAAGAAAATCTACCAAAAGGAACAAGAATTTTATTCTTATCCAATCATGAAACACTGATTGACTCCTTCCTCATCGCTCTGGGAACCTTAACCATCAAAGATGTTCTCTTCCATCAAAATCAGATGGCTTATAATGTTCCGGAAATAAAAAATTTTTATTACAACAAATTTGTAGAAATTTTTTTTACTACTCTTAAAACCGTGCCAATTTCCAGGAGCGGTTCTAGCCGCACTAAAATAGAAGCGCAAGTTGATCAATTTGTTAGTTTGTTGGAAAATGATAATTTAGTGATATTTTTTGAAGGGACCCGGAGTAGGGACGGAGAAATTCATGAATGTAAAGTTGGACCAGCGCTAACAATTATCAAAGCGCAACCACTTTTTGTCGTTCCAATTCTACTTGATGGTATCCAATCCATTATGCCGATTAAATATGGGTCGAAAATAAACCCTCATATTAATTTAGGGCATACCGGGAAAATGATTATTGGTAAACCTCTTAATTTGGAGAGGTTTTATCAAGAAGATTATAGCTGGGAAACGGCGATTCTCCAAAGCGCAGAACTAAGGAAAATAATTAAACAAGCAGTACAAGATTTAAAAAAGCCTCCCGAGTAAAGGAGGCTTTTAATTATCTTTTTTTTCGTTTCCGGAAATTTTCAATTAATATTTCGACTTCCTTTTTTACCTTATATTCTTCAGCCATCTTGATTATATTGTTTTCTAAACCAACTTTATATATTTCAATTTTTTTCCGAGCAAATTCTATTCCGAATCTTTCAATTTTTGTTGGGCCAAATAGTTGACCTAGCATAACGGTCAAGGAATCTCTAGCCTCTTTAACTCCCGGCGCCCAAATTAATCTTTCTTTCAGAGGAATTTGGGGATTATAAAATGGGGACCCTAAAGCTTTATTGAACGCTAGGGTTCTAGCGATAGAGTTCGGATGAAACCAGCCCATTTGATCTGATGATTGGACAATCTTGCCGATAATACTCTTCGGCGAAGTTAACTCTGGAGTTAATCTTTTGTTTTGAAAATCATGGCAAAGTATCGCTTCTTTTACATTAGGAATAATTATATTTAAACCGACATTAGCACAAAATATTTCCGCCCGTTTTGCACTTAAAATATGATGGTATTTCTGTTCTTCAGCGATAACTTGTCCCGTCTCATTAAATCGACCACAATCATGAAAAATGGCAGCTATTTCTATAGCAACAATTGCATATTGATGAGAATTAACAGCGCAGATTTTTTTCCCTTCTTCCTGAAGCTTCTTTTTTTCTTTTAAAGTTAAATTCTCAATCAATTTTAAACAAGATAATCTAACCTGATTTCCATGGGTAAAACCATGATGGCTATCATCAAGAAAAATTTTTAACCAGTTCTCGCCCCTAAAAATTCGCTTTAACAAGTTTTTTAGTTTTTTTTCGTCAAAATGATAAAGGCTTGAAAGAATATTCATATACACAAAAATAAAATTATTTTTTGCTTTTTTTTCCATTATTCAAATGAAATTATTTGCATTCCTTTTTCTTTAATATCCTCCTCGCTCCACCATAAATCCTGAAGTTTGAATTTTCTTAAATAAGTAACTTTTTTTTCTAATACTCGACCAGTGGCTTGGCGCGTTTTTGGATTGGCAGTTGTATATTCTTCTAATATCAAAATATCTCCCGGTGATACTTCAAAATCATTCAGACGAAGTTCGTATTTCTTCTTGCCATCAATAATATCTTGAAAATAATCGGGAAGAACCTTTTTAACAATCCGCTTAGACATATTTTAAATTATTAACTTCAAGCTTTTTTTAAAATCTTAATTATCCCCTCATTAGCATCGACTTCTATTAGATCGCCGTCATTTATTGCTTTCATCACGCCCTTAACACCAATAATACAAGGGATATTAAATTCTCTGGAAATGATAGCGGCGTGAGAGGTTATCCCGCCAGTTTCAGTGATTATGGCTGCAGCTTTTTTCATGGCTGATAAATATTCAACGGCGGTATAGGCGGCAATTAAAATATTTCCCTGACGCATTTTTTTGTCTGCTTCTTGGCTATTAGACGCTAAGACCGCCTTAGCTTTAATTATTCCCCTGCAAGCGACTTGTCCTCGTAAAGTTACTTTTTCTGCAACCTCTAAAAAATTTCCTTTCTTTAAAAAATTTATAGCCTGATGCCCTTCATAAACATTTAATCGATTAGCCGGATAAAACAAAATAGTTATTTTCTTTCTCTCATCTATTAATTTCCCATGGTTATCCCCCGACTGTAAAAATTCTGTTAGCTCTTTAATCTGCAAATAATTAATAGAGTCTTTGGGAAGTTTCATTCTTTTCGCTATTTCTAAGAAGAGATTGCTAGCCATTTTATTTCTTAAAGCCAGCAGGTTCGAAACATCATCTTTAATAAACGCCCCGATTCTAATAATATAACTAAAATTTAAATCTTTCTTATTAATTTTTAACAAACTTGCTAGCCTTTTAATCTTTATTTTAGCAAAACGGCTCTCTTTAATCGGCTGCGTATAATATACAAAATTATCATTCAAAATATTTATATCTTTTGTATATTTTTTTAAGTTATTAAAAAATTCATCGTCCATTAAAGAACTAAATAAATAAAGAAGATTACTCATCGCGTCTAGTTGCGCGGAATTACTTCTAATTTTTATTAAATCTCCAATGAGTTCGCTATTTTTTAAATTTCCATATTCTTTATCAACTATTACTGATAATATGCTCTTTAATTTTTTTGCTTGGATTTCGTATTTCTGCAACATTTCCGGAGCCCATTTATAATTGCTGATTTTTATTTTAAACTGTTCTTTTAACGATGTTAAATCAGAAGTTAAACCATATTTTTTCTGCCAGCCATTTTCAATAATAGAAAGAATCCGATAACTTTTACCGAGCATTTTTTTAAATTCCTGAAAAAATAATTCATCTGCATAATTTAAAGCCTGAAGCGGGGTTAAATTATTGCTAAAGAGCAGAGTATATTTTTTGTTTTTGAATTTAATCATATTAAGTTAAACCAATAAGAACTTAAACTAAACATTTAGGCGCTAATTATTTAAGTTGAACCGCATTGCTTCTATCAAGCTGAATCGGATAATCATCAATTAGCAATTTAACATCTTCGGCTGACATATCCCAACCAACAGCCCCTAAATTTTCTTCCAAATGTTTTAAATTACTCGCCTTAACTATTGTAATAACATTCTTCTGAGAAATAAGCCAATTGAGAGCAATCTGAGAAGGCTGCTTATCATATTTTGCGCATAACTTATCAATAATTACTATCCCCTCCTTAGCTAAACTTCCTTGTTGAATAGGCCTCCAGGCTTCTATAAAAATATCATTATTTTGGCAATACTCAATTACGCCTTTTAAGGCCGGTTCTCTAAATAACAAATTATAATGGACTTGATCCAGAACTATTTTATTTTTTGTTTTGCTTTGAGCTTCTTTTAATCGCTCAACATTAAAATTACAAACTCCGATATTTTTAATAAGCCCTTGATCCTTTAAATAATCAAACGCTCTCATCGTTTCGGCAATCGAAATATCTGGATTAGGCGCATGAATAAGATATAAATCCAAATAACTCATTTGCAAACGTGCTAAACTCTTTTTACAGGAAGAAATAACATCATCATATCCTAAATTAATCGCGCTAACCTTAGACGTTATAAATAATTTAGTACGATCATAATCTTTTAAAGCTTTTCCTAAAATTTCTTCACTGTAGCCTTGAGCATACATTTCGGCCGTATCAAAATGGAAACCGCCTAGTGCAAGCGTTTTTTTAATAGATTCGATATCATGACTTTCGTCATAATTCATTTCTTTTTCAAAGCTTCCTCCCATAAACCAAGTACCAAAACCAAGAACCGGAATCTCAAAACCATTATTTAATTTTTTTGTTGGAATATTCATAGATTATATTAATAATTTTTTGATAACTTTAATTAAAGGGCTTCTCGCTGAACCATTAAAATTATGATCGCCATCAAGTGAGACTAGTCGGATATTAGGGCTAAGCTCTTTTAAATCAACCTTTGGTAATAATTGATCCTGGAGAGCTTCAATAATAATTAGCTCAGTTTTTTGGGCGAAGGCATTATATTCAATAAACGGTTTTAAGGCTAAACGTTCTTGCCAATATTCTTTTGGTATAATTCTCACTAATCCGTCTAACGACGGGAGTTTAGATATTCCGTCTAAGTTAATCTCGGCGTCTATTCGAGAACGATACCTCGCTAAAGTTCGCTCAAGACCCATGTCAAATACCGGCGCAAGCATAACTACTCTTCTAATACCGCTTGGCCTGACTATAGCGGCAACGATTGTCCCCTGAGAATGGCAAATTAAATCAATTATCGCTTCAGGGTTACTCGCTTTAGCTTCACTAACAATTTGATTTAATTTATGTGCTTGAGAACTAATAGAACAAACGAGCAATGTCTTTTTGCTTTCGTCTACTACAAAATAATCAAATAATATTGATTCTACCCCGTTTAGCTCTTCGGCGATATTCGTTAAAAGGCCCAGATCGTCTTTACGAACCCCAAATCCGTGCGAATAGATTACTATATGTTTTTTAGCCGACATATGTTATATAACTGTATTATACCATGTTTTTACGACAACAAAAGAGCCGCTTTAGTAGCAGCTCTTAGCTTCTAATCATTAAGGGCTTTAACCAGCGCTTGAAATTCTTCCGCTCTATTTGGAAAATTTCTTTCCGAATAAGACCGACAAATGCCTGGATTAATAATTAAAGTCGATAACGAATTAATGGGTGCTCTTTTATTTTCTTCTCCAACAAACTCTACAGCCATAAGAGAAGAAAAATTTTTTAATCGAGCCGATTTTTGAGCAACCCAACACATACTTAACCATTTCGTTCCAGGAGTATACATATTATTTCTTTGATATACCTTTAAACAAGTTTCACCAGAAGAAACAACATCATCAACAACAATAACTTGTTTTAGTCCAATATATACCCCATCTCCAATATTTCCCACATTAGCTACGGGGTTTTGGCCTGGCTCCCAAAAACGTTTAGCAGAGATATGACTTTTATATGGCCACAACGCTAACCAACTAGGAAAAAGGATATTAATTTCCTTCTTCACTAAGTTAGAACCATTGCCCGGAAAAATTAATAAGGTTCTCCAGGGATCTATTTGCCCCCAGAGATTCCAGCTTAAAAGCGAACGAGTTAAACTCTCACTAAATATAACCTTTAGTCCAAAATCACGAAATACTTCCGGATCAATTGGACAGTCCACATCAATAATTAAAATTTTTTCCATGATTTACTCCTCCAAATTTTAAATGAACAACCCTTCTTGTCTTTCAAGAAAGGGTTGATAGTCTTGGAGAAATAAAAATCAAAGACCAGCAACCTCTTCTTGAAAGAGGTTGCCGTGATGACTTAATATAATGTTTTTTATATAACAAATCATATAATTTTAATTCATTTTCAATTTAACTATTTCGGACAAAGCCAAATTAACAGCCTCTACTGGATTCTTGGCTGATTTTATAAATATTTTCTTTCTCTCATCTAAATATTTTTCTGCTAATTTTTCTCCCCAGCCGCCTAAATAATCTATCGAAATAATAGGCTTATTATTTCGATAAGCAATTGCAATTTCTTGCAAGGTACCGGCCCCGCCGCCGATGACTATTAAAGCGTCGCACATTAAAACAAGAGTTAATTCATCAAGACCGTCGGCAATCATGCCGCTAAGAATTTCGATATCCGTATATTTATTAGAAAGAAATCTATCTCTTCCTTTGATTACGCCAACCGTTAGCCCACCAGCTAATTTAGCTCCCTGGGCAGCTGCTTCCATTATCCCGTCTTTACCTCCTGTAACTACAACAACATCGGCTTGCGCTAACAATCTACCAACTTCTTGAGCAACAATAATCATTTCTTCACTCGCAAAACCATTATTTTCATAATCATCTTGACCGGCCGAACCGATAACACCAATTTGTAATTTTTTTTGATTATTTAACATAAATAAAATAATTAGCATTAATAAAAAGCCCTTCTATTTCTAGAAAGGGCTTAATGCTTATTTTTAAAAAATAAAACTTAACTCTTTCTAGAAATATCAGAAGAGTGATGATGATTTAATCTATCTAAAGCTAACTTATACCCGCCCATACCATTATTAAGCCATTGGGCGACTCGACTAACTGTAGTGGTACTGGTTTTTAATTTAGAAGCAATGCCCCGATAAGGAAGCTCTTTATTTAATAACTGGGCTATTTCCCAGCGATCGCTCATTTCTTTAATTTCATCTACCGTACAGAGATCGCGAAAAAACCACTCAGCTTCTTTAACTGATTTGAGACTTAAAATAGCCTTAAAAAGATTATTGGTTTTATTGTTGAATTTAAATTGTTCCATATCTTTGTATTAGTGTATTATCATGTTAACACAGATAAAAATATTGTCAAGGGGGGCCAGAAACCTTAACTTAAAATAATCATCGCCGCCTCATACTTAGGCCTAACAAGTTCTTTTGATTCTTTAAACTGCAGTTGATTCCATTTATTAATTAATTTTTGTTTCACAGAGTCTTTAGCCTCGCCCTGAGTTTGATGTTCATAAACAAAAGCCGCTTTAAAAATTCCTGGAATGTTATCAAAGTTGCTTAAAACATCAGCCTCAACCAATATTTTTTCTTCTAAACTCTCTAAAACATTATTTTTTGATCCACGATGATTTAGAATACATTTCTTAATGAGCTCAATTTTTTCTTGAGGATAACCAAACTCTGTTAATTTTTCTTCGGCAATTTTAGCGCCTGTAATATGGTGGTCTTCTCTTCCATAAACTATAGATCCAATATCATGGAGCCAAGCGGCTAATAAGATAACTTCTTTATCCCCGCCTAATTCGTTAGCTAGTTTTTCAGCATAATGTACCATCGGTACAAAATGAAAAGCATATGGTTCATAACCATACTTGCTTGTTGGTTTGAGGCATTCCCCCTCAACATATTTTTTTATTTCCTCAATGATATTCATATAAAAATAAAATACCACAAAACGCTGTATCTTGTAAATCTAACTCTAAAATTAGAATTTTCTGAAAAACAATTTTACCACAAAAAAAGCGTCAAAGTTGCAGACTTTAACGCTTTGCGAAACATGGAAAACCAAGTTCAAAATTTAATAATTAATTTTGATTATACATTAATTCACCATATATTTTTTCAAAAACAAGAATCGGAACATATCGCATGTTCGATCCATTACTGGAAGAGGAAGCCAATACTCCAGCGACTCCATCTCGACTTAGTACTAAACCACCGGAATCGCCAAATTCGGAAATCATAGTGTTCATTTCTACTCCTTCTTCACCGAAAAATGTCCCCCATTTTTTTTCAACATTTCGAACATTAAAGGGCGCAAAAATGAATGCTGAATCTCCAGAAGCGCGATACCCAGTTAAGACGGCCATCTCGCATAATGATGGTAAACCAAAAATCTTTTTTACCACCAATATCTGGGCATCATAATTAATGTTTTTGTAAGAAAGTCGTCTAGTCCACTTCAAGTCAATTGTTCTTCCCTCATAATCCGTCGCCCAAATTTTACATTGTTTTGTTGAATCATATGGAAAACAATGTTCCGGAAGAGCGATATAAGAATGCTCTCCATTACGGCTATAAACGAAACCATGACCGCAACCACTTTGGACCACCTTAGTATCGGATATTTCGTAACAAATTCTGAGTACAGAATGTCTGATTAACTCAATTTTCTCTGGACTAGGAAAGGGGGCGTCGCTAAACTTTGTGGAATTTGTGGAAGTGGAAGATGGAGATGAAGATGAAACAATGCTAATTGGGTACTCATGCAATAGTACACAAATAAGACAGACTGCAGCGCAACAACAAAAAAACAAAAGAGGGTAATTCTCTTTTCTAGGATTTTTTTCCATGATAGATAATATGTTTTAAGGTTAAAATTTTCAAAGATCTATTCGAAGCACCTTACTACAAATTTGCTAATATGTCAATACTGCAACAAAAAATAGACTAATATTAGTCTATTTAATGTTTTTTGAAGAGTTTTAACTCTTATAACTTCAATCTATCTGCTATATAATCGATATCCTTATCACCACGACCGGATAAATTAACAATAATAATCTGATCGGCGCTTAATTTTGGAGCGAGTTTAATGGCCTGAGCAATAGCATGAGAACTTTCTAATGCCGGTATTATCCCCTCAACTTTAGTTAAAGTCTGAAAAGCGGATAGAGCTTCTTCGTCATTAATCGTTTCATAAGCTACACGACCCTTGTCTTTTAAGTCAGCGTGAATCGGCCCAACGCCGGGATAATCTAAACCGGAAGCGATAGAATGAACCGGTAACGGTTGCCCTTCGTTATCTTGCAAAAGATAAGTAAACATACCATGAATATTGCCTGGCTTTCCTAAAGTTAAGGTTGCAGCGTGATCTCCTGGTTTAAAACTTCGGCCACTCGGCTCGACGCCAATCATCTTCACATTTTCATCATCTAAGAACTCATGAAATAAACCGATAGCATTAGAACCGCCGCCAACACAAGCGATTAAATAATCAGGAAGCCTATCGGCTTGTTCTAAAATTTGAACTCGCGCTTCCTTCCCGACTACAGATTGAAAATCTCTAACCATCATCGGAAATGGATGAGGGCCAACAACTGAACCGATTCCAAAAAAAATGTTTTGCGGGTCTTTCACAAAAGCTTCAAAGGCACTATCAACCGCATCTTTTAGACA
>JBAYIC010000010.1:0-42622 GCA_041665845.1 Patescibacteria group bacterium | reverse complement strand
CATTGTCCCTGCATATTTATTAGCAAATTTTTGATCTAATTGAGTTGCTCTTTTTTCTAACTCGATAACCTTAGTTTCTAACTCGGTTATTTTTCTTTGGAGTTTTAGAATGATGGAGTCGTCAGCGCTACTGGCCGTAGTACTGTTAACTGTAGTTATATTACTAACCGCACTGTTTGTACTGTTAGTCGTTTTAGGGGTTGTGAGTACTGACACGGAATCTGTTTTAGCGGTAGCAGGATAAATGAAAGGTGTGGATGTCCCATTTCCTTGGACACAAAGATATGATTGTTTAACTGAAGTATAGGCGCCAACGTTTCCTCCGTCTTTCCAACTCGAAGTAACTTCTTCTTTAAAAGGAGAAATACTTACTGTTTGCGGATAATATTTTTTACAATAATTTAATTTATCTAATCCAGCACCGGAGAGCCCATCGCTATCTGTTTCCCATTTGCTACTTGATATGTTCCAATGTTGGTTAACCTTACCTGACCAATACATTATACGAGGCAGATTTGTAACTGGATTTGTACTAAAAGCGGCAATAACAGTTTTTGCTTTGTTTGGAGTAACTATACAAGTTGTTTTGCTCGGATCGTTAATACCACTATCGCAGTTTCCAAACCAACCCATAAACTTAGAATTCTGATCCGGAATCGCGGTTAAAGTAATTGCAGACGCGCTAGTCATAAATGATGCGCTGCATTTATCGCCGCAATTAATAACGCTTCCCGACTCTAAAAATGTCCCTTCAAAAACTGTACCTGAACCAGTACCAATCTTGGTTACTTTAAAATCATTAGCCGGAACGACTTGTTGAGTACTGAAATTAGCTATAACATTACTTGTTGAACTACCTATTTGCACAACGCAAACAGGATTAGTTGTATTACTCCCACATCCCTGCCAAGAAGTGAAAACTGATCCGGTAGCTGGAGAGGCGGTTAAGGTAATAGCGGAGGTGTTAGTCATAAATGATGCACTACATTTATCACCACAATTAATAACGCTTCCCATTTCTAAGAACGTTCCTTCAAAAACCGTGCCCGAGCCGGTACCAGTTTTAGAAACCGTAATAGTTCTAGCAGGAGAAATAGTTGTAGTAGTGAAATTAGCGATAATGTTGTGTGTTGAGCTACCTATCTGAACAATACAAACTGGATTAGTCGTATTACTCCCACACCCTGTCCATGAAGTAAAGACTGATCCTGAAGCTGGAGAGGCGGTTAAAGTAATTGCAGAAGCACCAGACATAAACGATGCACTACATTTGTTGCCACAATTAATAACACTTCCCATTTCTAAAAAGGTTCCTTCAAAAACTGTTCCTGAGCCGGTACCGGTTTTAGAAACTGTTATAGTGCTAGCAGGGGTCACCTCGTATTTAGATAACTTCTTTATTTCACTTTTATAAACTAGATTATCTCCTTTTAAAGTGCAGATAACTTTATAATAATAGTCCTTGTTACTGTCTAAATTATTTAAATTAACAACATAATAAAATTTACCATCATTAGTTGCTAGCCCAGCTTGAACGAGAGCCCCATTGGTTCCTATCCCTCCACTCAAATCAGAATTTGGGCTATAATCAATCCCGCAATATTCCGGTTCAATATTAACATTCCAAGAAATTATGGCTGATCCATCAGACAACATTTTTCGCGAGTTATCAACGGATATAGTTAATCCATCTGTAGCTTTAGCTGATAAGCCAATTAACAAAAAGGAAGCAAGCAACCCCAAAATAAAAAAATTTTTACGCATAACTTTATTTTTTAATTAAAAATAATCACTTATTATATTCGCAATTAATAATAATTAATTTTGAAAAGGTTGGCGGAGTAAATCTTCTTTAAAATTTCTATTTTTAGGTTGCTCCGCGACTGACTCTCGAGCTTGAGTTTCAAGAACACTTAGCTCTGCTTGTGCTTCTTTCAACTCAAAACCTTTTGCCTCTAAAAATCCTGAAGGTAATTTTTCCTCTTCTTCACCTCTGGTTCTAATAACTTCATTTAAATCAGCAATTTTAGCTTTTACTTCATTAATCTTAGCATTAACTTCACCACTTATTATATCACTATTTTGTCTTTCTGTCAAGTCTTGCTCTATAGTGGCCTGCTCTGACGATTTGTTCGATAAGAACTCAGCATCTTCTTTCTTACCTAATCTATCATATTGATCTGAAGGATTAACCCCCTCTAAATGTTCAAAATTCCCAAAGCTCATATGTTTGTTAAATTAAAATTATTTAGAAAAAAACATCTCATCATCATCGCTAGGCGGAAATGATGGTTTTTTTATTTCACTGGTTTTATTTTCTCTAATTTCTTCTAAAATTTCATCCTCGTCTTCGATAACTTCATCTTCTTCAGATGGAGTTAATTCTAATTCTTCTTCAATTTCTTCTTTTTGGGTTTCAGCCTCAATTTCTTCTTCGTGCTCAATCGGTTCGTCTTTACCAAAATCTAAAACGCCATCATCCCCTTCGTCCTCATCGCTAGAATCAAAATAATTATCCGGCGCTTTCGACTCGGCACGATTATGAATAGGCATCGCGCTCATTCCGCCTTCAGCTTCATATTGCTCACGGCTAATCATCACTTCTCTTGGTTTAGAACCATTAGAGGGACCAATTATTCCACCCTCTTCAAGCATATCTAAAATTTTAGCTGCTCGGCCATAACCGATTGATAGTCTTCTCTGTAACATTGAAGTAGAAGCTTTACCGGCTTTTACAATAATTTCTTTCGCCTCTTCAAATAGTTCATCTTCATCGCCATGATTTCCATCCATACCGACTCCGGCAACACCGCCAACTTTTTGACGTTCGGTAATTCCCTCTAAATATTCCGCCGCGCCACTCTTTTCTTTAATATAATTTACAACATCATTAATTTCGCTATCACTTAAATAAGCGCCTTGAATACGTTTTGGCTTAGATAATTCCGCAGTTGAAAAAAGCATATCGCCTTGCCCTAATAATTTTTCGGCGCCAGAAGAATCTAAAATAGTTTTTGAATCAACCAGAGACGCAACTGAGAATGCAATACGAGTTGGGATATTGGCTTTAATTAAACCGGTAATAACATCAACGCTTGGTCTTTGCGTTGCAAGAATAAGATGAATACCAATTGCCCGAGACATCTGCGCTAAGCGAATAATCGCTGCTTCCATATCTTTGCCAGCAGTCATCATAAAATCAGCGAGTTCATCAATGATATAAACGATGAATGGGAGTTTATCTTTAGTCGTTTGGTTATAAGATTGAATATTTTTCTTGCCCGCTTTATTTAAAATATCATAACGCCTATCCATTTCATTCAAGCACCATTTAAGAGAATTGATAGTCTTAGAAACTTCAGTAATAACCGGCGTTAAAAGATGAGGAATGCCATTATAAACCGGGAGTTCTACACGTTTTGGATCAACCATAATAAAACGTAAATCATCAGGATTGTTTTGATATAATAAACTAACAATAATTGCATTAAGACAAACCGATTTTCCAGAATTAGTCGCCCCGGCAACAAGCAAATGAGGCATCTTAGTTAAATCATACAACCAAGAAGTCCCGGAAACATCTTTTCCTAAAGCAATAAATAAATTATTTTTGCGTTGTTTAAAAGCTTCATCTTCTAAGATTTCACGTAATCCAACAATTGCTTTAGCGCGATTAGGAACTTCTATTCCAACTAAAGACTTTCCCGGGATTGGCGCTTCAATTCTAATTGGATGAGCGGCTAGAGCTAAAGATAAGTCATTGCTTAAAGTTGTAATCCGAGAAAGTTTAACCCCTTCCGCCGGTCTAAAAGTATATTGCGTTACCGTCGGGCCGACTTTTGTTTCACCCATTTCAACTTCTATTCCAAATTTATTTAAAGTGTTATGAATTTTTTGTAAATTAAGTTCCGTATCGCCGCCGATGGCTTTAGCAAATTTATTATTTAAAAGTTCTATCGGTAAATCGATTCTAATAGAATTTTTTGGCCAAGTAATTTTTTCTTGAATTTGTTTTTTATCTTTATATTTAAAAGCCGGCGATGACTCCTCCTCTTTTTCTAGTTGCTCTTCTGCGGCGGAATCAACAACGACATCACGTTTTTGCCAAGCGCTTAAAACTTCTTCGCGCGCTGATTCAATTAAAACTTGGCGATTATCATCAACTTGTTCTTCTTCCGATTTAGAAAACAGCTCTTTAAAAAATAAAACAAATGGCTTAAAAAATCTTGCCCAAAAACTTTCACGGCCGATTATTCTTTCAAGCGAGGTATTAAAAACTAAAACTAAAGCAATTAAAAATAGGGCAATTAAAACTATTACCCCGCTCCAGAAACCAAGGAGATAAAAGAAAAGCTGACTTAAATAATAACCGATATAACCGCCCCCTTCTCCCAATTCAACCGATGCCTTCCAATTAGTTTGATTGATAAAAAAATGAAAAAGGGTTTGATAGGAAATAAATAATAATCCTAATCCTAAATAATCACTAAATTTCAAAGACTTTTTCGAACGGCGGATAAGAATAAAAGCCCAATAAAGAAAAATAAACGGCGCCAACCAGCGGCCATAACCAAAAACAAGCGTTAAGCCCTTAGAAAGGAATTCACCCAGATGCCCGGAAAGGTTAAGTAACCCCAATAAACTTACCAGTCCTAAAACTAAAAGGATTACTATAAAGATACTGCGTTTAGCTCTTTCATCTAATTCTAAACTTGGTAAAGATACATAATCCATCGGATTTTGACCCTTCTTTTTTCTTCCCATATTAGTTAAACCTATTAATTGAGCTTGAGATAGCTCGGATATATTTGAATTATAGCATAAAATTCAAAAGACAACTCAAACTAGCCTAAACAACTATTGTTTCTCCAGTAATTTTGTTTAATGGAGAAAAGGCTAATTTACTAAGCTGTTTCTCAATTTGCTCATCACTTAATTCTTCGGAAAAATAAATAGAAGACGATTCCTTTGCTTTATCTTGCTGAGCTAAACGCCAATTATTTAAAATATTTTCCGGACTGATTGTTTTACGGATTTCTTTTTGAGGTAATAGCGCTTCAACTTCTTTTAAATTTATTTTTAATTTTAATAAAATCATCGTGAAATCATAAAAATCACGATAGCGGACTCGATCATTCATCGCCCGAATTTTTTCAGCAGCAATTTCTCGAATATCCATCACCCGCACTTTGGTTTTAACACCATAAACATTTTGATAATCAAGCTCTAAGGGCGGTAAAATAACGTTTTGTAAAAAATCGATTTCTACTTTTAAAGAATTAGCGAGACCTAAAGGGCCGCGATACTGCAATTTTTCTATTTTTATCGTCGCGCCGGAAACATACTCTTTTTTAACTTCAAAAATATCTGAAGCGGCAAAAATTTGTTTCATTTCCGCAAGTTCAATTTTCTGAGCATTGCTCGAAAAATCCAAATCTTCGGAGAATCGAAGCTGAGGTAAATAAACATGATGCAAGGCGGTTCCTCCTTTAAAAATAAGCTTATTCTTCAGTGCCGAATCAAAAATAACTTTAGAGGTAAGCGCTAAAAAATAATCCTTCTCAGCAATAGCGAGGGGGTATTTTAAAACCTTATTAATAAGTGCTAATTCTGTTCTATCCAATAATTCGATCATCATAATATATTCGCCACTTGGCATTAAATAATCTAGATTCTGAAGTAAAACGATTGAAACCTTTCTTGTTTTTTAAACTTTTATATAATTTAGTGCTATCAAGCGAAGCTGAGTCTAATAAAAAACCGATTTTCCGACTTACCGTCGTTCCCGCCCGCGCCGCGTAAGTCTGTAATTTATCAAGGTCAAGCATTTGATAATTATCGCGTAATTTTTCAAAAACCAGACTTGCGCTGTTAAAACTATTATCAAGATAGAGATAATCAATTAATGCTTTTTCGGCTTCGGCAATTTTAATTATTTTACCATCATCTCTTTCTTCCGTAAAACCAAAATACATTTCTTTTTTAATCTTAGAAAATTTATAAAGATGGTCGTCAAAATTATATCTTTTATTAATTTTTTTAGAAATACTGACAATCGTTTTACTATATTGATCGAATAATTGATAATAGTTCAGGGCGTAAGCCAAACTCACATAAGAATTGCTGTCTAAAGCATTAGCGATTCGCATCAGAGAAATATCATTTTGCTCTCGTGAACTTAAGTTGTTTATTATTAAATAGAGCCCCTGTTTAATTCTCATTAACCAACCGAAGTACACTAATTTATTTATCCGATTATGGGCGGAGTTAGACGTATATTCAGTTAAAAAAATAACCATTAATTCTTTAATACTCAAAATACGGCCATACTTTACTATAGCCTGAGATATTAAATTAGCGTCTTTTTCTGACAATATTGTATTTTTCATATCTATATATAAATTACTAACGATTTATAGCTATATACATTATATACTAAAACTGGGTTTATGTCAAACAAAAAACTCCGCCCCGATCCATAGGGCGAAGTATGAGAAGCAATTATAATTTTGAGGAGAGAGATTTCAAAAATATTCTTACTTCTCCGCTCTATGGATCGCGACGGAGTTTTATTATTTAATACCAATTTTAGGCGTCAACTTTTTACTTAATTAGATTTTAGCAATTTTTCTCTTCTAAGACAATTATTTTATTTAAATAGTTGGCTTGGAAAGGAAGTCGATATTTGAACATTATATCGACTTATTAAACACTGCAATCCGTAGATTCAACCTTTCTTTGGAAAGCTTTTTTAATAAGCTTCTAGAGTCTATAGACTCAAAAAATTTTATTGCCTTTTTTTAGACAAAATTTAATAAAGCTTTGGTTTTTTGCTAAGTTTTGCTAGCAGACCACCGCCTTTTGTTTCCATCATAAGAATGTTTCCCTAGACCATTGGAGTGTTCCCACTTCCCGGTGTTGCAAAAACCTGATGAAAACTGATCAATTAAATACTCTGCTGGCAAGGAGTCCATAAATTTTATTTTATCTAACAACTTGTCATACAATATCTGGCATACCCCAAAAAGATTTTTTTGTCCTTTTGGACTACCTATACTAAAAAGAACGTATCTTTCATTTTCAAACACAGGATTGGCCGGACAAAGTTTTTTGATCATAAGATCAACTTCATCACGATTTGCCTGTCGAGAATTTCCACTCTCAGTGCTCCAAAAATAAGTATCATTATTTATTTTCCAATACTTAGGCGCCAACATTGGTAAATATTCTTTTTCGTAATTACTATCAAACGTGATAGCGATATTCGAAGAAAAGAAAAATGATATTACTTTACATTTGCCAATAATCACCCGAAATAATTTTTTTACTTCTGAATAATTTAGGTAAAATTTTTCCCGGCCGTTCTGACAAAAGACAGCTTCTTCGTCCGGTTCAATTGGTTTTGTATAGTGCACACCAATTGGGCGTCCACATCCGTAAACCATTCTTCCACTATCTACTCTTTCTGTTTTGTATTTTATTATATTCATCACTTCCCGTTTTTATAAAGCGACGACGGGTTCCGCTATTTGTTTATTTTGTTTTTTTGCCTGCTTTTCCCGGCAGAACGGGTGGGTTTTTATATTGAGTTTTAAATAAACTTTTCCTTTTCGTCCTTTTGGACTCATCGATCGGGACACACATCCCGAGAAGGAGAGCAACATCTGAACGGATGTTGCTCAATACTTTTTGAACTTTATATTTTCCTGTTTTCTAAGGAAAATAAGGCATTTTTCCGTGAATTGAATCAACAGGTTCATTAATTTTTCTGCCAACCGTTACCTCGAACAATCTGGCATAAAACTCAGACTCTAATTTATCCTTCTCTGTTTCCAAAAAAGTTTGAACTATCTTTGTGGCCATGTCATCGGAACTCGCGAGAAAAGTTCCTTTTAAATTTAATATGATTCCTCCCATGGAACTAATATGGGAATGGACCATACCAGTTCTTTCTGATAACACGGAAATCTGATATTCCTCCGCGTTACCAGAAACAGAATATAATTTTTTATCTTGCCCTTGATCAAGACGGCGGGCAATTTCCGCTAGAGTATTTTTCATTTTTCTGCGCCGCTTTTATCTGGCAATTTTTAGTTATTTTTTTTACATCCATCTTGTTGGGTTTTCAAAAACACCACATGAACTTCAGCCCAACCTTCAATATCAATCTCCTTCCAGATTTTTAATTTCTTTTTATAATCATTTAAATGGGAAATATAAAAATCTTCTGGAACCTCTTTAAGCGAATTAAGATTATCTTTCATATCAAACCGTTTGATAACAATTGCTATTAAACCGCCCTGCTCAACTTGGAGCAGATAGACTTCATCCGGCTCGTCTTCATTGACAAGGCCATCTGAGTTGAGGGAGTGAGAAGTTGCCTTTACAATCTTAGTAACATAATTACCAAATAATGCATCAACTTCTTCAAATGTTGCTTCCGTATCCTCAACAACATCGTGCAGAAGCGCGGAGATAACCGCCACTTTTAATTCTTTGAGAGATTCTTTGGCAAAATATTCAGCAGTTGCTATAGCCACTCGAAGCGGATGACAAATATATGCTTCGCCACCAACTCGAAATTGCCCCGCATGCATTTTGTCTGCATAAGAAACTGCTTGAAAAATTTCGGTAATTTCCTTTTTTTCTAAAACATAAGAATAAAGTTTTTTTCTTAATTCTTTCTTCAGCTCTTCTACTTTCCTCATGTTATTAATACAGATAAAATACATTACAAAAAATGAATTCTTATCTTATCCCAACAAGTTGCGCCGGCATAAAACTTTACCGATCCGTCGGAATAACGAATGGCGACGCTTTCGCCGTTCCTTTCTATATAGCAATGCCGGTCATCCAGACCGTCCCACCATACGGTGGATTTTTTTTCTTTGCTGATCAGCCTTTTTATTTCTGGGCTGAAAAGCCAAACAGCAAACGCTACCGACACTACACTGATGGCTATCATTGAGACCGGGTTTAAACCAAACTGCAAATAACTTAACAAAGCTATAGCAGTAATACTAAAAATCAGTACAAATATTTTCTTCATTTCTTTGTGCCGCTTTTACCCGGCAATTTTTAGTTAAACATAATTTTAATTCTCATCCCTACCCTCTTTCTAAAAAAGCAGAGACGAGAATTAAAATATATGTAACCGCAAAATAGAAAAAAATGACTTTACTTTTTACTATTCAATTTTTAATGAACAAGAAAAAAAGACGGATAAAAATAGAACGATCAGGAGAGAGATTTTGATAAAAATATTCTTCTCCGTCTTTTAATTCTCTTCTGAAAACACCATTGTAAAATGATGATTTCGGAAAGGAAGCGAACAGATTGAAATTGTCTGTTCGCGTCTTTAAACATTTATCCTCATCCGAATTTCGCTCTTAGAGGTTAAAGCGCCTATTTAATGTCTAGGGAGACAAATAACTAATCAACTAAACCGGCTTGACGCAAAGCCTCGGCCAATGCGCTGTTAGATGAACCGACATTATCTTGCCAACTTTTAGACTGGTTTGAGTTTTGTCTGTTTTTTAAAACAGCGACTGACATAGGTTCTTCGTACCCGCCATCTCCAAAATGATATTCGTACACATAGTACTTCACATCATTTGGATCAGCGCCGCAGAAGAAATCCGGTCCGCCCAATGCTTCTAAATGAGCGCTAACTCTGGCTCGTCCACAAGCGCCAATAATATGGACATCGAGTTTTTCAGTCGGCAAATTTTTAACGTTTTCCATAAATTGCATAACGCGATTTATGTTCCCGCCAAAAGCAGTTAACAGATGAACCGGAATATTATCCAGGTTCTGTAAACCCGCAATCGTATTTTCCATCTCCTGACAGAAATTATTTACTTTAGCAAATTCACCTTTTTCTAGAAGTGATTTTGCTTCAATAAACTGATTACGAATATCACGCAGTTCTTCTGGAATAAATTCCGCGTCGGCTTCAGCTTCAACCAGGGTTTTTTCAAAACTTTCTTCTGTCTGAATAATTAAAGAATTGGCTTTTTCATATTCTGCTTTATACTCAGCGCGAAGATTATTTTTTAGTTCTTCAGCTTTGGTTTTAGTTTCTTCAATCAACTCAGCTTGATTATCAAAAGTTAACTTCTGAATAACTTCGGCTTGAATTTTTTCTAAATTGTTTTTAAGAGATTGACCGAGTTCAGTAATTTTCCAGCCCCAATTGTTGTTCATAAACGGTTCTTCTTGAGGAACGGTGACAAACTGCAAAATCGTCGATTTAAAACTATCAACCATTCGACTGTGTAGTAATGATCGCATCTTAGACGGGCCTCCTGAAACACCATCGTACGACACCGCAATCTCACGACCGCTAGGAAGAACTAATTGTTCGGGATCAGTTTCCTGAATAAATTTTTCAGTCACTGCGATCTTAGCATGATGGCAGGTACTTGTTTCACTATAAATCACAGGAAACTTTTGACCGTTAATCTCAACCAAGTCCGGATTCTCGCGCATAATGCGATTTTCCTCTTCAACTGAAAAATAAGAATTAAGCGGCAACCAAAGCGAACCGAGCCCACCGAGAATTACCTCAATCACATACATGGATAGGTTTTTTATTTCCTTTCCTTCGAGCGCTTTTGCAAGTATCTCGTTGTAGCGATTGGATAAAAAAACGGAATCCAATTTTTCAATTGTTCCACCGCTTCTTACCCTTAACTCTTCATACCTTTTTAAATCTGTTTTATTAGCGTCGCTAATTTTCCGCCAAGCGCAGTCGCTTGAAAATGAATTATTAGCTAAGGCATAAGCAAATTTATCCAGTACTTCCGGCCGATATTCTGCTAATTTTTTCTCTCGAGCAATTTCGGTACTATTGAAAATCACAACCCGATCTTCAATCATCCCCATCTTTTCGGAATCAAAACGCAGATTCTCAATTTTTTGCTCCACCAAGTGAGGAGCCAATTCAACGAACCACAACGGATTAACGGCAGTACAGGTCTTAACCAAAGGGATGGTCTGTGGCCTGCCCCGACGATTAGTGATATTTATATTCATCGGTTCCCCAACAATCCAATTTGGATTCTGAGAAAGTTTTTGAAGAATAGATTCACGCGCTAAAGTGCGCGTTCCTCCATTTTGATAATCACCATTACCCGAATGCTTATATAAATGAACAAGCATTCCAGAAGCAATACATTTGAGGATTTCTTCCTCGTTTGTTTTGTTCACGCTGTGGTCTTTTTCGTGGTAACCGAGATTACGAATTGCAGTTTTTACCTGCTCACGAATCTCCATCGCCGTTTCAAATCCTTTTGGGTCAACCCCATGAGAAGCAAGCCATTTTTTGTCCTTCATAGCGCGAGCTATTTTGAACAAATCGTACTCAACTAATAAATCCGATTTATATTCCTTCTTCGGATCTAAAAGTTCTTCCCATGACATCCAGCCATCAGGATCATTATCACGTTGCTTACGGCGAATGGAACTATAACGAGTCCCCATAACCGCTACAATGCTTAAAATCGGCGCTAAGCATTTACGCTCCAGCGCTTCCAGCATCATTCGGGCAGAGGCTACATTTACCGGGAAGCGATTGATATCACGACCCAGTTTTGTAATATTGCCTTCCTGATCAACGGCCTCAACCGCATAAAGCAATTCCTTTGCATCAACCAAAGTTTGTTTTTCCGGTTGATGATAAAAAGGAAGCTCAAGCGCATCGAGCCCGGCGCTAGCTAAACGTAATACCATCTGATCCAACAAAGAGCGTTGAATCTCTGGTACAGGATAATCGGCGAAAGAATCATACTCTGTATCATTACACAACACGTATTGACCCTCTTTAACCCTCCCGGCACGTCCGGCACGTTGGCGACAATCAGCTCGTGAAATATTGCCAAGTAATAATGTCTCGACGCCATTTACAAGCTCTAATCTTCTCTCTAGTCCCGAATCAACAACGGCGTCGATATCGGGGATCGTTAGTGAGGTCTGCGCAATGTTAGTTGCGAGAACTACTTTCGGCTGAGCGAAAGATTTAAACGCCAGTTCCTGCTCTTCTGGCAAAACATCTCCATGCAAGGGCAGGATAATTGCATTGAGATTTGTTTGCTTCAGGGAATTTTCAATTTGTTTAATCTCACCTTTACCCGGCAAGAAAACGAGTGAATTTGCACCTTCAGCAATTAGTCGCTTGATTTCAGCGAGCATACTTCCGGCACTTTTTTGAATAATACCATCAGCATGTGTTGGCGAACCTACGACAGGAAAGCAACGTCCGGGAACTTGAACTACGGGCGCGTCATCGAAAAATTCCGACAGGCGTTCGTAATCCAAAGTGGCTGACATTAAAACAACTTTAATATCAGCACCAGACAAAATATGTCTTTTCGTCCAAGCCACGAGGGTTTCGATATTAAGATTCCACTCGTGAACTTCATCAATAACAAGACAAATTCCCTTGCCCATTGATGCTTTGGCATTAGTCAACTCGCGAACGAGCTGAAGGCCATCGGTTGCAAATAAACACCTAGTTTCAGGAGAGTCCTTGCGGTCAACCGCAGTCCGAAAGCCAACCAGGCCTCCGAACGGACAGTCCATTTCTTCAGCAACGCGTTTAGCCACGGCTTTAGCGGCCACGCGACGAGGTTGAGTTACCACGATTTGATAATCGGTGTACTCAAGAAGAAATTGTGGCACGCGGGTTGATTTGCCAGCGCCAGTTTCAGCCACAATAATGGAAACTGGATTGTTTTCGATAGTCTCAAGAATTTGATTCTCAAAACTATCAATCGGAAGAAGTATTTTTTTCTTCATTATATAGACGGACCCCACTGCCTTGGGGAATTTTTGTTTTCCCAGGCAGGGGTTTTGATTCGAAAAAAATAATCTTAAATGCAGGCGAAAATTTCGCCCGCTTCTGCACCGGAAAGTTCGGAAACAAATTGGACGTCGTCAGAAAATTCCGCCACGGTCGTCGGCGTAGTCGATCCCATATCAACAAGAATGGAAATAACTTTAAACGCTTTGACTTTTTTTGTTTCTTTAAAATTCCGTAAGAATTCATCGGAGACTGGACATTCGCCATCAGTAATAAAAACGATGTCCGCTTTTTTGAATTCCTGCTTCTCAATTAAGCTTGTTGCTTCATTTAATGGCCGCATAAAACCAGTACCACTATCATTTAAAAAATAGCTACCAATTTCAACGGCCTTTTCAAAACTCACTTTCCCATTTGGAACTTCAATACATTTTGTAGGAGTTTTTTCAGCCCCAAAATGAATACAAGCAAAGTTCCGCTTCTGTAATTTTGCGATTTCTAGAAGCGCTAAAGCAACTGCCTTGGACCAAAATTCTTTTGGGCCTTCCATTGATCCGCTATTATCACAGCAGACAATAATTGGTCCCTTGCCAACTTTTTCTTTCCCCTTCTTCTCGTAGATAAGTAGGTTTCCTTCAACATAACGTTTGTAGAAATCTAACTTCATTAACGGATGAGCGAGATTATCGAATTCAGTCGGTAGAACTCGATCTAAATCAGACCCGCGAACAACATCATAAACTTCGGTTGAAGCTTTTTTGATTTTTGTTCGTTGCGTAGACATAGCCAATCTTTTAAATTTTCCAACCAACCTTGCGAGTTGTCGCATCTTGTCGGAATTTTGTAAGACACTAGCTCGTCTTATCTTTTCTTCAACCGGCATATTTTGCACACTACCGGCATCATTACCCCATTGTTCAAGAAACTCGGAAGTTTCTTTTACCTCTTCAAGCGCCTCTTTTGTTGCTTGACGAATCGCACCGCGAATTTCTGGGGTCTTACTTTCAACTTCTTCTTCTAAAGCCTGCTCGAGTGTTTCGAGTTTTTGTTTAGCTTCTTCAAGAGACATTTCCGCTTCCAAGGCTTGCGTTTCTAAATCAGAAACTTTAACCTCTAAACTTTTTGTCCCTTGACCAGACGCCTTTGCTTTCGCAATTTGGCCGTTAGCTTGACTTAGAAGATTTCCTAGTCCCTCAATCTGATCCTCTAAAGATTCGATTTGGTCTTCAAGATTATTTATCTCTTTGGCCTTATCTTGAATTTCTTTCGGAACCAGCGCGAGAGTTTGTCCGGCTAGCGATAAGGTTGCCATCGCGGAATTAAATTCATCAAGCTTCGTATAAGTACGAAGTTCTTTGAACTCACTCGTTTTCATTAATTGTTCAATCATTGAACGATGAAAACGGTGCGAAGGCAAAATCTCGCCATTCTTGCGAAGCTCTGGTGCAAACTTATACAAAGATGAGTAAACATCTTGCATAAGCGGTGAAAAAGTCGGAAGCTCGCGGCTTCCTGACTCTTCGAGCTCCTGCAATTTTTGCGCTTGACCTTTGAGCTTGTCATAAGCTTTTCGGTCGTAGGCATCACATACGACCGAAGTCGCGTGTTTTTCCTTACGCAAATTTTGATATTTTTCGGAATTTGCCTTCATAGCGAAATTCTTTAAATATCAATTCCTAAACAAGTCTTAACCACCTCCTTATTGAAGTTCTGAATGCGTTTCTGAGCTTCAATAATTTTAGTAGCATCGACTCCTTGAGTCTTGGCAGATTCAATCAGCTGCGACATTTCAGCCGACAACTTTTTAAGTTTAGTATTTGCTTCTGCTCCAGCAGCGCCGGCTTGATCGCCGATAGCTTTTAAGGCATTTACGCGGATTTCTTCGGCCTGATCCAATAATTCCATGGCTTCATTTTCCATGGGGTTAGATACAGACAAAATTATCCGTTCCACTGTTTTAATTTCTTTTGGATCGCTCCAGAAACAGTGGCGAAGGATAGAAAGGTCGGTTACATTAACAATCTTTCTTCCTTCCATAAGCGCTTTAGCCTGAAGTAGCGGGTCAACCCGCACATCGCGCCGATCGGAAATAATAATATTTTCCGAAAGAAGTTGCTCCACTAATTCCTCAACCTGCTCATCAATTGAAACAGGTACCACAACCTGCAAAACCTGTTTTTGCAGGTCAGCTAATTCAGTCAGAGTGATCGTCGTCGGTTGTAAATTTCCAGCCGCCTTATTCCCACGGCGTGCGCGACTTTTTTGCCGCATCTCAATTCTATTTCCCCGATCTTTTACCCGTTGAGAGATTATACGGATTAAAAATCGGTCGTAGAGTGCACCCAGTCCATCCTCCTCATCTGGTAATTCATTAGAAGCGCCAAATAAAGAAATAAGTGGGCAAGAGATTGGCTTACCTTGAACATGAAACTTCTTCTCATTAACGAGCGTCAATAGCGAATTCAGGGTAGCCGAATTGGCTTTGAAGGTTTCATCCAAAAACGCAATATGCGCTTCCGGAAGCATCCCTGTTGTATCAGGGATAAACTTAATGCTTTTTCCCGACTCCGTTGATTGCTCAACGATGTTGGTTTGCGCTACAAATAAATCTTTATCCGTAGTGTATTTCGAGAGCAAGTGCTCGAAATATTTTCCCTCTTCTATCCGCTCACAGATATTTCTGATGAGCATTGATTTAGCCACGCCCGGGGAACCAAGCATAACCATATGAGAGCCGGAGAGGATGGCGATAAGCGCCATATCAACTTCCTGTTCTCGTTCAATCGCCATTTCTTTTAACTCCAGGGCAATCATCTGGAGCTTTTCAATTGCTTCCATTTTTTACAATTTAAAGGTTTATTCAAAACACTAAATTAATGCCCTAAATAAACCCTTAAATTTAAAAATAAAAGAATCAAAAATTTTATTATCTATTAAATTATCAAAATACTTTAGAGTTTTCTCTCTCTAAAACCGCCACGAATGACGAGCTTGGAAAGAAAGCGAATAACCTGAACGGGCTATTCGCATAAACTTTGGAAATTTAATTGTCTTGGTTTTTACCAAGGACAATCGCGGGTTTCCGTCCCGCTTATAAGTTCCTCGTATCCCCATATCAAGGCATGCGAGTTCCAGAAAGACAAACTTTCCGAAGTTGCATACCTGTCCCATGGTTCAGGAGGAGTGAGTTCGCCGACAAACGCGGAGAGAAGAATATAGTAACCGTCTCCTTTTTTAAGGATGACAGAAACTTTTGTACTTTCTTCTGGTTCGCGATTCTCGACAAACCTCGTCAAGCCAAGGCGATTTAGTCGCTTAGCGAAAATAATTTGGTCGCTTTCGCTAGTTGCGACACAAATACTTTTACCAACGACCATCCCCATCTCCACTTCCTGCAGATAAAATTCCTTCTGCGGATCGGGAGTTATTTGAGCGAGCGCTAATGGCAAAGCTTCGCTCAATAAAGGGTATGTTTCAAGATGTGTAACAAGATGGCTACTTTCCCGATCAATGACCGGAGTACCATCGGCTAATTTCCAGTTTTGTTTCATATTCGGGTCCTCCTTAGACCCAAAATTTTGTTAAAATTAAAATTTAAGATCTTCAGCGGCGACCGGAATCAATCGTCCAATGTTTTTTCCAGCAATTTCCACGCAGGGTCCGCAACCGGGATGAATTTCGTCCCATTTTTGCCCCTGTAAAGAAGCTTGTTCGCGACCAGATTCGGCGGCGGCAAACATCGCAATAAATGGATGCTTGGCGTTACCATAGGCGCGTCCGATTGTAGCGGCTAAAACGATTGGCCCGCGACCGGAAATAATTACCCCCTTTGTCTTATTAACGGCGGGTGGGTAGATGGTATGCAGGGCGGAGATGTTAAAAATATCTCCTTGGATTCTGAAATTCACGATGGTAAAATCGTCGAATTCAGAAGTTTTCCAGTCCAGCCCAAGTGGCGAACCGTTTTTTTTCGGTTTTAAATCAGGAATTGCAATATATCCATTAGATACATCAAATAATTCCACGACCGATTTCCGAAACGCGATAACCATCGCGGCGGCCGTCCAAAAGGAACGGATGTTCCAGATACGGATAAGCGGTTTTGTACAAAATCTTTTTACCGCTTTCAGCGCAGGAGCCAAATGCCATGGACGATAACCCAAAAATGGGTCAGTCCGGTCTTCAATTCCGATTTGATCGGCCAATTGAATTCCGGAAATATCGGCTTGTTCTTCGGCCAAAGTCATCTGGCTGTTAGTAGCGATAATTTCTTTTAGCTTTTCAGCTAAAGCATTTATCACTGCCGAACAAACGAACGTTCCCCGCTCAAGCCCAACGACCAATCCTCGTAAAACTCCGTCGCCCTGGTCGGGATAAACGACAGATTCTTCATCGCTCAGTCGTGAATCGAGTTCGGCAAGACATTTAAGTCCTAAGCCATCTCCGAATTCACGCCAAGCGGGAATTTCTTCTGGTGAAGAGGACAGAATGACATATCCTTCGCATTCGCGAAAAATATTTTCATTTTGCGTTGAGCGGCGGCCACCGACATCAACCAAGACTAAGCGCTGTTCAGCGCTCCTGATCGACTTAGTAACAAACGACATAAAGGTGGCGTCAAACGCTCCTTTCTGCCGTATCACCTGGGCGACCGATTGGTTGGCGATATTTGACCAATGTCCCTCGCCATCGGGACAACCATAGATCAGTATGTACTGGTCGCACGGTAATTTGGCCATAACATTGGCTAGAAATACGGACTTCCCGGAATGGGGCGGTCCACAAATGATTACTCTTTTCAACTGTAATTCCTCGCGCTTACCCCAATTTTACTTGGTCTCACGCTAGGCCTCTTTTTTAGTGAATATTAATTTTTTTGTTTTTTTTCAAAGAACATTTCCTCTTTCGTCCTTTCGGACTCATCAGTCGAGACATGCATCTCGAGAGAGTGAGCAGACTTGAATAAATCTGCTCATGAACTTTTTCGCTGGCTAACGCCAATCGCTCCGCGAAAGAGAGCTTTTTTTAGTCCGAGATTTTTATTCCTCTGTAAGCTTCAAATACTCGAATTCCGTTTCTACAAAACAGATTTGAGTAGTTTTTTGTTTCAGAGCAACCCCTACTTGACGGAGCACTTCCGTCGCAGCAGTTTTATAGGCTGCCAATTCGGTAAACTCCGGATTACATTCTCCGGTCAGAAAAACCGTGTCTTCGCCACCAACGGGACATCCCCAATCGGTGTGGTAAACTGTCTTTGACGAAGAAATCACGGCACCGATGTAGGTACCATATTTGTTGGTTGGAGACTGTGTTGCCTGTTGAACGGCGGCGGCAATTTCTTGCCAAACTTTTCCGGCAACCACTTCAGCGGGTTCAGGAGTTTCATTGTTATGCCCATAACCGGCTACAACACCAAGGCTTGCAAAAAACTTGATTGTTTTCATTCTTACGTGCCGCTTTTACCCGGCATTTTTTATATTGGTTTAAAGAACTTTCTCCTTTTCGTCATTTCTGACTCATCGGTTGAGATACACATCTCAAGAAGGAGAGCAGACTTGAATAAATCTGCTCATGAACTTTTTCGCTGGCTAATGCCAAATGCTCCGCGAAAGAGAGCATTTTTTTCGGAACTAAATCCCTAAGGACTTGGCCCCGATAATGTTCCCTGAAGGGTCGCGTACCACTTCGGCTGGGACCACGAGGTCCGAGCGCTGTGGTAATGCGGTCTTCACCAGTTGGGACACGATGATTATCGTGTCATCAGACTGTTCCGGCAAACCCTCAGGTTCGCCGAAAACGGTTTTGGTGAGAGGAACACCGTCCACGGACTCACCAGTCGGTTCGGTTGCTGTTTTCAGGCGAACGCTGCCTTCGGTTGGGATGGTTTTTACTACGGTAACGCCGTCTACGCCCACGATTGTTATCGCGTGTGGGGTTAAATTAATGATTTTTTTCATTTTTTTTGCCGCTCTTAACGGCTTCTGTTTGACTTCGTGCTTGATTGTCCGAATTATTCTAAATTCTATTTATAAATAAAATTAAAAATAATTCGGACAAAACGTTTCTTAAAAAATGAAAAATTATCAATACTATTTACTTTCAAAGAACATTCCACTTTCGTCCTTTCGGACTCATCATTAGTTATTTTTTTGTTTTTTTACTTTCAATGTACTCTCCTCTAAATTCTTAAAATCTTTTCGAGGAAGTTTCTGCGTTCAAACTTGTTCAAGGTTTTAACGCAGTCGATCTCCTCGCAAGAAGAACGTTGGTAATTGGTGCCTTTCCCCGAGCTTACTCGCTTTCGCTTTTTAGCCACGAAGTAATCAGACCTCCTTCCTAAGGATGCGGTTTGCGACGCGTTCCTTATTCCGACTCACCTTTTACCGATATTCCCATATTATTATGGGAAGCAAACTAATAAGTAATTGTTAGTTTTAGGAAATGGACCCTCTCCTCTTTTTAAAGATTGTTTGTCCACTCAATTTCCTAAAACCGCCAGATATGCTTATAAATTTATGTTGCTCGTACCTCGAGTAACTTAGGATGATTAAGCTGTAATCATTTCAGATTCCGCCTTCCTCTACGTTTTAACGTATGTGGGAAGCGGATGGTTATGAAGGGGAATAAGATTAATTATTATTTTAAGCCTGAATGGGGCTCAGGCTCGCTCTCTCCTCTTCATAACTATCCGTTTGCCCTACTTAAAAGGGTGTTAGGCGGAAAAGTTTTCTATATAGATGAAGAAAGCTTAGCCACCCAACACCCTTTTTTATTAAAGTATTGATATATGTGGTTGATAATGGCTCTCTCCTTCCATTATTTATATTTAGATGTAATGTACTCGTTTTGCTGTTTCTTTTCCCTATCTCATTTTCGATACCTCAAGTTTATCATAGTTTGACAAGATTGTCAATACTTAGACTTACATTATTTGTCAATTGTTACCAAACATACTAACAATACTACTGAAAACATGCTTAAAAATTATAATATATTGTCATTATTGTAGTTGACAGTGATTTAATTATACGCTATAATATACTTAGATAAGTAAATATCAATTGACAAAACTTGATAATAAATGCAATAAAATATAATTTTTGTAAAGTTATCCACAGCCCTAAAGCTGATTAATAAACATAATAAGCTCATCAAAAAAGCTATAAATAACTAATAATACTAACTATATGAACGAAAAAGCCCTTTATACCCTGGGTTTAACAAAAGTACAAGCCGAGATATTCGATTGTCTTTTACAAAATGGTGCTCAAAAAGCTGTCGATATAGCTAAAAAAACAAAACGCCCTCGTGGCGTTGCCTATAAGGGGTTGGAGGAGCTAATTGCCTTAAAATTAGCCATAAAAAAAGAGGGTAAGGCGGGAATAACTATTTTTTCCGCCGAACATCCTTCTAATTTAGAGCAAATATTAGAGAAAAAAGAAAAAGACCTAGCAAAAGCTAAGTCTGCCTTTGAAAGTTCCCTGCCCGATCTGATTTCCGCTTTTAACCTGATAAGTAACAAGCCGGGAGTTAGATTTTATGAGGGAGAGGAGGGCGTCAAGAAAGTTTTAGAAGATACCTTAACTAACAACCCAGAGAAACAATTATGTACTTTCTCTGATGTTGCCAGTTATGCAACCTATCTAAGCGACTGGAACACAAATTACTATGCTCCGAAAAGAAAAAAACTCGGTGTTTTTGAAAAAGTAATTATTCCAGATAATACTCGAGCACTTAATTATATGAGAAATTATAAAGCTAATGATATAACTGATATTCTATTTATAGACCACAAAACATATCCTTTCGCCACAGAAATAAATATTTATAATAACAAAGTTTCTTTTGTAACTTTCTCATCTGATTTTATGATGGGAATAATTGTTGAAAATAAAGAAATCTATAAAACTCTACTTTCTATATTTAACTTCGTTTGGGAATCGGGTAAAAAAAATCTAACCGACTCCCAGCCGGAATGGCTCAATAAACAGATTACGACAACGCCGTTGGCTTAACAATATATTTTTGAATAAAACGTAGAATCGATAATAAGCTTGTCGCTTCCTGCGCTTCCGCTAAAAGCCCTTCTCGACTAATATTTATATCTTCAAAATATTTAGCTGGTGCTTTTTCCAAGGTGATAAAATAATGTTTTAAAATAGGAATGACAACGCTTTCAGCATATTTTAATTGTTGCTTGCTATCAAGTGTTAAAATTTTACCACCAATTAGTCCTTCTCCAGCAGCTACAACCTGATCACTATTAATAAGCAAATCAGAATCGGTTTTATAAAAATATGTGCTATATGGTTCTTTAAATTTAACAACACTCTCTTTGGCTTCAAAATTACCGCGCCAACCAAAACTTGCCGAGCCGACTTCCGGACAAGCAAAATTTAAAGATAAAGAGTCTTTTTTAATCGATTGATCATATCCAATTTTAGGGTCAATATTTATTTTCCCAAGATGATCTTGCAAACGCTGAAAATAAGCGAGGGATGGAGAGTTCTTCTCTAATTTTGATTTTCTTTCATTAATACCATCACGAGTTATTTTACAAACCGTATTTAATAAGATTTTTGCCTCTGGACTATCGGGATTATTTAAAACCTCAAGGCCCTGATTCCTTCCAATCTTTTCAAAATTACGAATTACAATCGCTAAAATATCATAACGAGCTTCGTTTAAATGGCCAATTTTTGTTCCATTAGTCGATAATATCCAAGCTAGTTCCTCTAGCGCATAACCTATATATTCTTCTTTTTCAGCACCAGACACTGATTCTTGAACCATGGCTAAGAAAGCTTCTCGAAATGACGGCTGAATAGCTAACTTTTTAACGACGTCGCTATAACGTTCAAATTCTTCCCTATTTTCATTAAGAAATTCTTGGTATCTTTGAATTTTAATATTATCCAAACCAAAGGTATTAATTATCTTTTGATATTGTTCCGCTTCGAGATTACCAATTTTGATAGTCGATTGACGTGCTTCGTCCTCACTTTTACCATAACGAGCTTGATAATTATTTACTTGCAGCTCATCGCAAATTACTAAATTTATATTCTTTTCTTGATTATTCAACCAAAATAAATAGCCATAAAGATCAATCGGTTTTACAAATTTTTCTTCATTTTTTAAAACTTTCTCCCAGGCTGGTAAATCCTTAGAAATTCCGACTGGAAAATAGAGGGGGGCTTGCTCTGGAAGTTTTTCGGGAATAACTTTATTATTTTCAAAATTGCAAAAACCCTTGGATAGCTTAAGCTCCTCGCGACCATAAATTAATTGATCAATCTTTTTTTCTAAAGCTATTTGCAAAGGGAGTATCGGTTTAATTTTATTAATTGCCTTTTCATAAATACTTTTTTCTTCAGCCGTTGGGGCATAAAAAATCACATTATATTTTTTTGTTATAGCCTTAAATTCTTCCGGGCTAATTTCACCTCTTTCAAATTTTTCGTTTTCTTGAGAAAATTCTTCAATAGTTTGCTTGTCTTCAGAGAGACAATAAACATCCTCTTTTAAAACTGTTTTATAATATTCGAGCATTTCCTTCAAACGGTCGCTATCATAATTTCGATGTCTAATTAAATCATCTTTAAGGGAATTTTTTATTTCAGGAGTTAAATTATTGTTATTTAATAAATCTTCTTCAAATTGTTTATAGTCAACCATCTCAGGATCAAGCGCGACCATCAAATCTTGACCGAGATTATTATATTTTTCATTAAGCGCAAGGGCAATCTTTTTTAGCTCTTTTAGATTCGCAGTCTTCTCAATAATTTCAGAGTCTAAATTATTAATTAACAATCCGACTTCTTCTTCACTCTCTTCTGACGAAAGATTTTTAATATTTTCGTGCACTGATGATAATAATTGTCCAGATTTAATAAGAAATAACTTAATAAGCTCCCCGCGTTTAATATTTTTTTCAAAAAATATACTCTGGTAAAATTCTTCAAAGCTATCAACATCTTTAGTTAATTGCCTAGTTAATTGAGCGTATTTAGCGAAGAGCAAATCAGCACTTTGCGATTTCATATTTAACTTTTCGCCAATTTCAATTATTTTATCACCCATGTCGCTATCTGCTTCTAAAGATAGAAAAGAAACAAATCGATTATTCTTATCGGACTTAGTATTAGCGCCGGAAATGAATTCTTTAACACGTTGCACCTCGGAAACACTCTTTGAAGAAATAAAATTTATAAATTGCAATTGCTCTCGGATGCTAAAATTATCTAATTCAATTTCAAACTCTTCCTCGATTTTATATCGTAAAGGAATTTGCATTAAAATCTTATAGGTCATCATTTTTTCTTGAGACTTTTCTTTATTATTTTCTGTTTCCACAAAACCATCATTTTCTAAGATCTTTTTTAAATCAAGCCGTTCTCCTTTTTCAATATCAAAAAAAGAATCAACTTCTCCATTAGAATTATAAATCACTCCCGTTTCTTTACTAACAGAACCATACATCATTCTTTCTCTTAAATGAGCAAAGAGTCCTTTGAGATTTTCTAAGAGTAGGGGTTCCGGAGCGTTTTCTTTTAAATCTTCCTTTTTATACTTATTCCACATTTTTAATCGCTTTTCTCGATTAAACATTCTGTGTTCCTCTAATATTTGTTTAACTCTAATATTTAAAAAATAGTTTGAATTATCCTTTTCTCTTTCCTCTAATATTCTTTCAGCCTCACCTCCGGACTCGGAAAAACCGGCCTCGTCGGAACAAGCATATAAACTTCTAAGAATTTCTAGAGATTTAAGCTGAGAAGGAAAATCTTTTTTATCCTTAGCGAGCTCATTTAAAGGTTTGACTAAGGTCTCAAATAAGCCAACCCCCATGATAATTTCATGCCTTATGCTAGTATCTATTTTTTCTGGATGCTGACTGATTGTTAATAACAAATCTAACAAAATATCTTTATCAACCATATGAATATTTTGCGCCCAATTACCAATTGCCTCCTGTAAGATTCCGGAAATATTTTTTTCGCTTTCGAGCCTATTAATTATTGATTTCGCAAATAAATCAGCTATCGTTTTCCCTTTAAATTCCTCCCGATCATTTCTTGTTTTATTTCCGGTTGTAAATACTTCATAAAAAAAATGTCCTAAACCGGAATCGCTTATTACGGGTTCCCTATATTTTTTGTCTTGACCTAAATTATTGTCTAAATAATTACTTAAAATATCAACTATCTTATCGACTTGCTCTTGACTCCAAGCTCTGTCAAAACTAAAAGAATCTCCTTCTATACCATAATTTAAATCGAGCTTTCTAAGTTCAAAAATTAATTCTTTTACTTTTTGCCCCTCATTACTTGCGTCCTCTCTTGCTTTAATGATTTTTATTTCTTTAAGGTCAAGCTTTTGTTGTTGAGCAATCCATTTTACCAAATCTGGCGTTTCTTTTTCATTATAATATTCATCTTTTTCATCATTTAAATCTTGCTTTACATCATCCTTATTATTCTGGTCGTCCTTTTGATAGAACTTTTCAATTATTTCATTAATATCGTTATGAATCTTTAATCTTAAAGCGGCCTGCTTTTCTTTTTCAAAGTTTGGCTCTGCTTTAATTATATTATTTCCTTCAAACATATGTTTTTTATTAACAAGAAAGTATAACACATTTTACTAATTTTGTAAATAGTGTAGCCCTATACGCCCCCTAATTAATCTCGATATCAATAAATACCGCCTGCGGGACTTTCGCGCGAATTTTTTTCTCTATCTCATCAATTCTCTTTCCGACCATACGTGGAACCCTGTCCATATACTCAACCGAGAACTTCATAAAATTTTCGTAACTTTCCTTTACCTCTTCATACTCATTCTCCAAAAAATGATGCTGATTAAATTCTTTCATTAAGGCTGAAGCATTGAATTCAATATCGCATTTGATTAAATACTTGTCGACATCTAAAATCGCCGACTTGAAATCAAGAACTTTTTCAACTGTCGGATCGGCGTTTAAAACCGCTAAGACTAATTCTTCCGCTTCTTCCGGAATGCATTTAGTAATAAGAAAGCTACGATTTTTAGCAATCAGAATAATCGCCGCAACACCCAACGATAACCCGATGGCGATAGAGCCAATAGCATCCCAAAAAATTTGTCCGGTTAACTTGGATAAGATAATGCTTAATCCGGCTAAAGCAACGCCGATAACCGCTAAGCCGTCCTCATAAATAACAGCAAGAGTTGTCGGATCAGCTTCCTTAAAAATAGTTGTCCATTTTTCATTCGGATAATGTTTGCGCACATCTTTAAAGGCCAACCAAAGAGTAAAGGACTCAATGATAAAAGCGGCGAGTAAAATATAAAGATTCCAAACACTGAAATGTATTTCTGGTTTATGAATCAGGGCATCAACGCCGTGATAAATCGTTACACCAGCACCAATAAAAAATATCCCACAAGCAGAAATTAAGGCCCAAATGAATCTTTCGCGACCGAAGCCATAAGGGAAAAGTTGATTAGGCTGTTTTTTTGTTTTCTTAACACCGATAATGAGTAGCGACTGATTAGCCGTATCGGCAAAACTATGAACTGCTTCAGAAAACATCGCACCTGAACCAGTCATAATAAAACCAACAAATTTAGCGACACAAACTACGGCATTACCAAAAAAAGCGGCGATAATCGGTAAGAGCCCGGAAATTTTATTCTTTGGATCGGGATTAGAAGATAACATATTGTTTATATTTTTAGAGTTCCTTTAATGAATTCTAAAAAAGTATTAAGCTCATGATTAATTTTATTTTTTGTATTATTGAACTTTTTTTGATAATTTATTTTTTTAGCGATTACTATTTTTGCCCTTTTTAACAATTCTCCTTTTTTAAGCTTATTCAAATCAACTACTAATTCCGGGCATTTAATAAACTCAGCAAAACCGTAATTTCTAATATCATAAGCGACGCTTATCTCAGGCGTTAAAGCGCCAAACGACATCACGCCGACATGCAGCATCATTCCGATAATTAAATCTAGCTCACCATAAACATATTTTTGTTCGTTCGGTTTCAAATCAACTAATTTTAAATTTTTTATTCTTAATTCAGGATAAATCTTATCTTCGCCCGGATGATGTTTAAGATAATATATTTCTGCATCTAGTTCATTTTGAAAATAATCCGCTGTTTCTTTATAGGCGCGCAAAATATCTTCCCGCCATTTTCCAAAGCCGAGCCAGCCGGAATAATTAAGGTTAAAACCAATTTTAAGCCCCGCCTTATTTAAGCCTAATTTATTTAAATTCGTAGTACTTATTTTTTTCTCCGATAGAAATACTGCCGGGTCACCAATAACTTTTATTTTCGTCGGCCTTAGTCCGTTTGCTATTAAAAATCGTTTTGTATTTAAATCTCTTACTCCAATTCCGACCGCTTTATTCGCTAAAGCGATAACGCTTCTTGTTTTATCTTTCGACCATAGAGGCGCATCAACTTCTTTTATATATCCTAAACCAAACAAAAAGATCGGTTTTGAAATTGCGGCTATCATTTCTAAATCAAAAGGTAAAAAATAAGAATAAAAAATTCCACCGCCGCCTATAACAACGAAATCTGCTTGATTCAATTTAGTGATTTGTTTTTTATCATAACTGCATAAAACTTCAACCGGAAAATCATTAATAATTGCTCTCGGAAATTTTTTAAGCAAAAGTTCTTGAACGGCGAGAACGATAGCCTCGTCACCTTTATTTTTCTTATCCCAAACATGGATATGGGCAATTCTGATTTTATGATTACCAGCCATTATAAATTTAGATTAGCTTTTACTTTATTAAACAACTCCTCACCGCGCTTAGGGTCGCAATCATGTTTTAAAAAAAGATAAATCGAAGTTCTAATCGCCGTCCAATTATAATATAATTTTATTCGTTCTTCTAAGTTAGAATTCATTTTCAGGCCCGCTTCGGCTAAATAGGCGGATAAAAATATCTGCTTAAATTCCTCAGCCATGATTTTATCATTATTTTTAGTAACAAACTTGTATTCTAACTGTTGTAAAAAAGTTCCTAAATCACGAGCAAAGTCTCCCAAACATAAATCTGTAAAATCAATCAAGCCAACCCGCTTATCGCCGGTTTTAATAATATTCTCCGTATGAGCGTCGCCATGTATTAGACTTAGTTCCAGTTCACTTTCAAAAAACTTTTCTTCCTGAGAAATAAAATGATCATACATCTTCTTTAAATCGGTATCAAATCTTTTATCATAACGAACAGACATCTCTTTTAATATTGTTTCCACTCCAGGGATAACTGTTTTAATTCGAGAATTAATCGGATTAAAATTAGCGACGGTTCCGGCCGGCAAACGGTGGAGATGCGCAAAAAGTTCAGCGGAAAGAGACAATAGTTTTCTTACTTCATCATAATCTTTTTCTTTGATATATTGCAAAAGATTTTCACCATTGATACCGCGATAAAACGTTCCTCTAAAATATTCGGAGTAAAAGAGTGGGCGCGGGATATCAACACTCCCTTGATTAAATTTATGTTCCCATAAATACTTCATTGCCTGAAAAACATTATCTCTTGGCTCATCGCTATGCGCTGAACAAACTATTAGAATCTTAGTTATTTCTCCTGCACGGTTAGAAAAATAAACATCGAAACCAACAACAACATGGTAAGTCGTTGTCCAAATTAATCTTTTATAAGGTCGGATGATTACTCTCTTTATTTCTGAGAAAGCTGGATATAACGGCAATAATTTACGACGAAACATTGCTAAAACATACTCCTCATCAAACAATTGTAAAATTTTATTCATATTCTTTAATACGGATTTAAATTATTTTCTTCCAATGCTTCTTCCAATGCTCTTCCCAGATAAGCTTTTTGATTTTTAAATAATACTTTTCCGCTTGTAGCTTATATTTTTTTGTTTTTGGGTCATTTAAAGAACGAACCGATCTAATTAAATCTTCTAGTCCGCGCTCGATACCATCCGGGCTCCAGGCATAAGGGCCAAAAATTTTAGAAAAATCTTTAGCGCTCGCCCACCAAAACGTGCAACTAGCTATTCCCCTTACTAAATGCCAATAATACCATTCGTGGTTTTTATCTTTTTTATATTTATCGTGTAAGGAAAGAGCGAGATTAGTTAATTTCCATAAATTATTATGGATTTTATTTTTTTTATCTTGCCAAAGCTTAAACGGCTCTTTATGCAAAATTTCTTTTTGTGTTGATTCCCAAGAACAAGCAACAACATTTATTTTTTCTGGTTTCATTTTTGAAACAGCCAGAGAATTCATAAATTCTGAGATTGTTTCCGTCTGTAATTTTTTTATTTTAACAATTTTTTCTAGTTCTGCAGTTGGGTCTTCATGCCTTAAGCCATAAAGCTCGGCATCAGTCGCAGTGATAATAGTTTCACTTCCGGCTTTATTTTTTTCCAACTCAGGCAATATTCTATCTGGCGGATAAGCGCCAGAAAAATCACGATTTCTAAAAACAATTTTTAAGCCACTCTGCTTATCAATATAGAAACTAGTAAAATTGGGACGACTTTTACCGCCATTATAAGCAAATTCATCTAGAATCAACCACTTGTAACCAAGCCGTTTTACTAAACTAGCAACTTCTTTTGAATAAGCCATTTCGGGCAAGAAAAAGCCGGTTGGTTTAAATTTTTTACCGAAATATTTTTTTAAGATTTTTTCATTTTCTTTAATTTGGCGGATTACTTCTGATTCAGGAAGTAATGGTAAAAAACCATGATAAGCAGCGGAGCCTGTAAGCTCGACTCGCCCAGATTTTACTAAATTTGCTAGACGTTTTATAAAATCAAAATTCTTTTCATCCTCTAGGCGCACCAACAAGCAACCGGAAATATTCCAAGTCATCTTTAAACTAGGATGCTCCTCCATTAATCTTAACAAGCGATAATAGCTCTTATCCAAAGCTTTTTTAATACTATATGATTCGATATTAGCCGGCTGATAAAAATGAAGGAAACTTAGCCATTTCATAAATTTATTTCTTTAAAACTTTAAGATAAAGCTCGACATATTTTTTAGCAGGAATTTCCCAACTATTTGATTGCTTCATCACCCGCTTTACTAAATTTTTCCAAACAGCTTTATGTTTATAGTTTTCTAAAGCTCTAATAATAGCAGCATAAAATATATTCGGATCATCTGATTTAAAAGTAAAGCCAGTTCCTTGCTTAAGAGCGGGATTAAAATTCTCGACCGTATCATATAAACCGCCAATTTCTCTCACAACCGGAATACAGCCGTAGCGCATAGCAATTAACTGGTTAATCCCACAAGGCTCATGATTAGACGGTAGTAAAAACAAATCGCTCGCCGCATATAAAAGAGTTTCTAGTTTTTGATCAAACGGCAACCAAATTATTTTTTTAGGAAATTTACGTTGTAATTTTTGAATTGGTTTAATATATTCTTTATTGCCATCACCCATAAATACTAATTGCACGTCGAGCTTTAGCAGTAGATCAATTATTTTTAAAATTACATTAAACCCTTTTTGGAAAGTAACCCGAGAAGTTGCGCAAAGAATTGGTATTTGAGAATTCTCAGGAAGACCAATTTTCTTCTGCAGATATTTTTTATTATTTTCCTTCATCGCCACAGAAGTCGACGAATAGACTTTATGGAGAGTGTTATCTTTTTCTGGATTATAAGTATTATAATCAATACCATTTATTATTCCATATAACTTACTAGAACGGTTTTTTAAAATACGATGCAAATCTTGGCCAAACTTTTTCGTCATTATTTCTTGACGATATTGTTCGCTCACCGTATTAATAATATCGGCCGACATAATAGCGCGCTTGGCAAAATTGATATTTTCTAATTTTGGATCTTCAAGATGAGGAATGCGGCCGCGGCCAAAATCTTTATTTTCCGGAGAAACTTCCCACCAATTATGGCCAAACTGAAAAATAAGATTATGAATAGTATAAACCGTTTTCGCCTTTTTTAAAGTTTTCGAATAACGAAAATCGGTTTTTAAGTAATATGGAATGAGTCCCGATTGCCAATCATGGCAATGAATAATATTAGCCTGTAATTTTAAAAGCGATAATAGTTTTAAAGAAGCAACATTAAAAACCAAAAAACGAGCATTCTCGCGAGAAGAACCATAAATCTTTTTATGTTTAGAAAAAAACTTTTTACATTCAATAAAATAAACTGGCAAACCCTCCATCAAATGACCTTGATAGTAATTAACTTTAATATTTTCTTGACTATTAAGTCTAAGATTTATATCACTAAAAATAAGTTTTAAGCCTTTCCCTTTCTTATCAATCGTCCGCCCGTATAAAGGCGTAATAATAGTAACGTCATGCCCTAAACGCTTTAAAGCTTTGGGCAGACTACGCGCGACATCGCCCAAACCGCCCGTCTTAGAAAACGGGGCGACTTCAGAAGCAATATGAACTATTTTTAATTTTTTATTTTTAAGCATAGTGTTGAATTTAAAGCGCAAATAGCCGCCGCTAAAGCATCGGCCGCATCATCCGGTTGAGGAATTTCTTTAAGACCTAAAATAAGTTTAACCATTTTTTGTACTTGTTTTTTGTTGGCTTTACCATAAGCGGAAACTGCTTGTTTTATTTGTGAAGGGGTAAATTCGGCAATTGGAATATTATTTTGTTTTAAGGTTAAAAGAATTACCCCTCTCGCCTGTCCGACAATCAGCGCCGTTCTAACATTTTTATTAAAAAATAATTGTTCAATCGAAGCTAGACCTGGTTTATATTTTTTTATTATTTTATCTAACTCCTGATGCAAAATAGAAAGTCTAGTAATAAGGTCATCGGCCGGAATAGTTTTAATTGTTCCATAACAAAGACACGAAAGCTTACCGCCATCTTCCTTAACCACTCCATATCCGGTATCAGCGATTCCGGGGTCAATTCCAAGAATGATTTTAGCCATCTAATTACTAGATAAGATTAGTATAATAATCATTAACATCCTCGTTATCTTCAAGTTCTTCAAAAAATTTCTCTAATTTTTCTTTATCATCATCTTCCATCTTTATTTTTTCTTTGGAAACAAATTCAATTTCGGCTTGTTCAATTTTTAAGCCTTTAGTTTCAAGAAAATCTTTTATTTTTTGCATATCTCTAATATCGGCATAAACAACAATGCCTTCCTCTTCTTTTTGAAAATCTTGAATATTTTGATCAATTAATTCTAATTCTAAATCTTCATTACTTAAATGCTTAGCTTTAATTTCTTCATTTGGGATTCTGATTACTCCCATTTGCGAAAAATTCCAAGCGACGGCGCCAAAAGCCCCGCCATTTTTAGTAAACAGATGGCGCACACTAGAACCGCTTCTATTTTTATTATCGGTTAAACATTTTACCATAATCTGAATTCCAGGAGGAAGAATCCCTTCATATAATAATTCTTCTATTTGCGCTCCGCCTAGTTCGCCTGTTCCCTTTTTAATAGCACGTTCAATATTATCTTTAGGCATATTGGCCGCCCGCCCCTTATCAACCGCCGCCCTTAAAGACGGGTTTGAGTTGGGATCGCCGCCTTTCTTAGCGGCAATAGTAATAACATTGGCTAACTTAGTAAAAATAGCGCCTCGTTTAGCATCAACTAGCTCTTTTTGGCGATGCGTAGTCGCCCATTTAGAATGTCCGGACATATTAGTTAATAGATTTAAAAAGTTAAAATAACAAAGAATCCCATCTTTCAACTAATAGAACTTTAACGTAAATTGAAATAAAAATCAAGATGAATTATAATGAAAATATAATAAAATAAAGCAAAAATATGAATATCAAGCATTTGCCAGATTTGCATGAAAGTGTAATTTCCGCCTTAGATTTCTTTATTAAAAATACTCCGCCAAAATTAAATTTAGAAAACACTGGTCAGCCATTCGTCGTTGGTAGCGGAAATGCTTATAACGCCGGGAAAATGCTGTTTTCGCTGCGCCCGGCAATTTTTGCCAGTGAAAGTAATTTTAAACAAAAACTAGCTGCCCATCTTAGTTTAATAAAATCAGGCGTTATTAAACGAGCAATTATAATTTCTGCCTCTGGCGAAAAAGATGCGGCCTGGGAAGTGGCGGAAGCAGAAAAATATGGCCTAGAAACAACGATTATGACCTGTAACTCTAATTCTGCTGGTGCTAAATTAGCAGATGAGGTGGTAGTTTATAGAAAAGTACCAGAGCCGCAAACTTATAATATCTCAACTTATCTAGGGATGCTTTTATCGGCCAGCGATGAAAAAGCTAAAAATATAAAAGATTTTATTAAAAAAATAAAATTACCTAAAGATTTTGGTAAATATAAAGCTTATGCCTTTATTGTTCCAGACGAATTTTCTGAACTCACGCCGATGCTGGATATCAAAAAACATGAATTATTTGGGCCTCATCTTTCTATCCGATCATTTAGTTGTGGCGAAGCTAGACACGCTAAGTTTGTTATGCCCTGGAATGAGGAATTAGTAATTAGTTTGGGAGATAATAAGTATTTTGGCCTTCCAGGGAGCAGATTTAAAATAAAAATGCCTAAAAAATACGGAGCTGGTTTAGTCATGGCTCTTACTTATTATTTAATTGGTAAAATCCAAGCAGCTAAAACTCCATATTACAAGAAAAATATTGCTAAATTCTGTATTGAGGGGCCAAAAGCCTTTGGCAAAAAAGAACCATTTGATATTATTGTCCCAGGTAATTACTAATATTAAACAAAAAACATAGTTTAAAAAACACCCTTAGTAGGGTGTTTTTACTATTGACAGAAATCAAAAAAAATAATATTATAAGCGGTTATTGGGGCAGAAGGAACAATGAGTGTTCTGGAGCTTATTCCTGATAACAAAAAAGAACATTAAAAAATCAAAGTAATGAAAAATCCTTTAAGAAAATGGGATGGCGAATTAGTCGCCAAGCGGTTGTTTATCACAGTTGGTCTAGCCGTGGCCATATCTCTTCTTGTCTCCGGCGTTAAAGGCGGAGAGTTAAAAATCATTTGCGGATGGTTTGTATCTTTCTGGAACTGGGCGACTGATTTCGCCGTAAATATGCCGGTCACTGTTATTATTTCCTCGGTATTATTTGGCGCTACCGTTTTAGGGGCAGCGATCTATAAGTACAAAAAGAAAAAACCAATGATGTTTATACTGTCAGGAATTCTTTTCTTTTTAAGTCTCTTCCCTTTGTTTTATCACATGGGCGCACTCGGTGATTTTATCACCGCGCTGATTTGGTGCTTAATAGCAGTTTCCATGAATATTCTTGATGAGTTTCCAAGCGATGATTGGAAATTTTATGTCGGGACTATATGCTTTTTGCTTGTTCTTGCTTACTACGCCGATTTTTTCATTTTCGGATGGGATAAACCCTATTTAACATTGATTGTTGCAGCAATCATAATCATTGTAACTTTATATGTAAAAATAAGAGATTACAGAGATCAAAAGAAAGAGGACGCTTATCTATTACAGAAAAAACAAGTACGAGAGGAATATGCAAAAGCTGTAAAAGAAGAAATGGAAAAATTGCCAATTGTTGATGTTTTTTTAGAGTACATAAAAGCAGCAAAAATTGACGGAAACAGGTCTGATGAAATACTAAAGTTTATCGAAAACACACCATCAGTTCAATATGCTTTTACAGAAGAAACAACTGAAACAATTTTACAAGAAATAATTCATTCTTCTGTAAAACTCGACGAGGAGTTTCTCAAGACTTTTGAAAATACTCTTGGTGAAGATGATGTCCAGTCTATTTTGATGGCAGTACCAAATTGGTGTTCGGATAGTTTGCCCATTCTTTTCCAGGTCAGCAAACGGAAACCGGAAATTATTCAGGCTTATCTGAAAGATCCAATGAATCACGACTTCTTTTTTGAAGCTAAAAGGACATTTAATACTAAGTCATTCTACGTACTGGTTAATGCTTTGGTCTTTTCCTATAACAAAGAGTGGAAAGAATCGGATTTTATTTTTGCTGTGCGTTATAGAATACAGGAGCTGGTCAATTATGCAGCTGAATATCTACCGCAAATTCACGACAAGGAAACCGCTAATAAACTGGCTAATTTCCTTAAAAAACTGCAAAATGATAATTCCGGCCTGCTTCTTCATTGGCCGAAAATTTCTTAAACTAAATAAAACTCTCAAAGAGTTACTATACAAAAGCCTCGCGGATTCACTCGCGAGGCTTGTTTTTTTATCGAACAAATTTTAAATCAAACTCTTCCCCGTTATTTCTTTTGGTGCTTTGATATCCATCATCTTCAAAATAGTAGGTGCGATATCAGCTAAAACTCCGTCTTTTACTTTCTTATATTTTGAGGAAACTACTATGCAAGGAACCGGGTTAGTTGAATGGGAAGTATTTGCACTACCATCTTTATTAATCGCTGTTTCAACATTGCCATGATCAGCAATTATTAAAATCTCATAATTATTTTTTTGCGCACTGGCAAAAATATCACCGACGCATTTATCAACTACTTCAACCGCCGCAACTATCGCCTTAAAAACTCCAGTATGTCCAACCATGTCGCCATTAGCAAAATTAAGGCAAATAAAATCAACTGATTTTTTATTCATTTCTCTTATCGCCGCTTGAGCGATGAGCGGCGCACTCATTTCCGGCTTTAAATCATAAGTTGCAACTCGAGGAGATTTAATTAAGATCCTTTTTTCGCCCGGAAATAGTTTTTCTCGCCCACCCGAAAAGAAAAAAGTAACATGAGCATATTTTTCTGTCTCCGCTAGTCGTAATTGTTTTAACTTATTCTGAGAAATTGTTTCGCCTAGAGTATTTACGAGGTTATCTTTATCAAAAAATGTTTTTACACCAACAAAATTCTCGTATTTAGTAAGGGTATAATAGTTTAGAGGAATTTTTTTCATTTTATATTGAGGAATATTTTTCTGAGTAAGCGCAATAGTAATTTCTCTCAACCTTTCGGTGCGAAAATTGAAACAAATAACTATACCATCCTTCTTTATTAGACCAATCGGCTCTCCCTCATTATTAACTTTAATGGTCGGTTCAATAAACTCATCGGTTATACCTTTAGCATAAGAGTCTTTAATCGCTTTTTTAAAATCAGTAACTTTTTTACCGTCGCCTTTAATCATTAAATCATAACCTTTCTTAATTCTTTCCCAATGATTATCTCTATCCATGGTATAATAGCGACCGATTAAAGAAGCTATTTCGCCAGTTGATTTTTTAAGATGTTTTTCCAAATTACTAATAAACTTTAAGCCGCTTTTGGGATTAGTATCGCGACCATCGCCAATTGCATGAACAAAAACTTTTTTTAGACCGTAACTCTTAGCAATATCACACATTTTATAAAGATGATTAACATTCGAATGTACGCCGGCGTCCGATACTAAACCAATAAAATGCAAACTTCTATTTTTTTGACCGGCTTTTTTAAGCGCTTCTAAAAATATTTTATTTTTTTCAAGAGATCCATCTAAGCAGGCCTTATTAATTCTCACTAAATCTTGATAGATAACTCGACCGGCGCCAATATTGAGATGACCAACTTCAGAATTTCCCATAATTCCCTTGGGCAAGCCGACCGCTTCTCCACTCGCCTTAAGCTTACTATGCGGATAATGAGCAAATAAAAAATCAAGTTGCGGCGTTTTCGCTGCATAAAGAGGGTTATATTTAGATTCAGCTCCTATTCCCCAGCCATCGAGAATTACTAAAACTGTTTTTTGGTGTTTCATAAATAGAAATTATTAATTAATTTCATTATATCATAAATTGACTATAAAAGTTCAAAAATGATAGTATAAAGTATAGTCTAACAGAAATATATCAAAACTACTAAGACTAGCCAATTTAAAAAACTAGCTGTTGAAAGCGGCCTAGTTGGTATTAAGTCTTTACATCTCTTGGGGGGCTTAATAATTAGTACTTTCCGGTTTACGGCCGGCTTTTTTCGTTTGTTTTTTAAATTCTTTTTTTATAGAACATTAGTAAAAATATATTTTCAGATTTTTCGCTTTAAAAAAAATAATTTAAAAGAAACCACCTCTTCTCAATTAATAAGAAACAATCTAGTTTTTATTATCATAACAATTATTGCGATTATACTTATTGTCTCGAATGTAAAAAATAAAAATAGTATAAATCCTCCTGAGAGCACAGTTTCTAAAACCGTAATGGCTAATTTAGTCAAAAATGAATTTAGCTCTCTGGGTAACGAAGAATTAGTTGAAGAATCATACACCCCGGATAGTCTAAGAGCGGCCGGGAAAGAAAAATATCTTGATTCTTTTTCGACCATTGAAAAACAAACTGGGTTAAGCAACGCAACTGGAGACGAAGAATATAATCCATCAGTGATTGTTAATGAAGATGGGCTAGCTATAAAACCCCGCCTCATTGGTTCTAATTTAAATAATAATAACGATGTCACTACCCAAAGAAATGAAATAATATATTATACTGTTCAAAAGGGCGATGTAGTTAGCAATATTGCGCGTAAATTTGATATCACAGTTAATACAATCTTATGGTCAAACAATCTAACAGCTTTTAGTTTAATTAGGCCGGGAGATAGTTTAATGATTCTTCCTTATAGCGGAATTATCCACACTGTCAAAAGTGGAGATACTATATCTAGACTCGCTAAATTATATGGTGTTGAAGAAGAAAAAATATTTGGTAGTAATAAATTAGGCAATTCATTAAAAATCGGTGATAAAATTATTATCCCCGGCGGAAGAAAAATAATTACCAACACTATTGCATCGAGAGTAAGCAATAATGGTAATACTGGATTATCTATTATTCGGGACTTAGTTAAATCTCAACCGGCATCTTCAGGCGGAGCTAAAATGGCCTGGCCGACTCAAGGACATAGAATAACTCAATATTTCTCTTGGCGTCATAATGGTCTTGATATCGGCAATAAAGTTGGTACCCCAATTTATGCGGCTGATGATGGAATTGTAGAAATTTCTCAAGGAGGATACAACGGCGGATATGGAAATACTATCGTTATTAATCATGGCGGGGGAATAAAAACTCGTTATGGACATGCCTCTAAACTTTTTGTTAAAGCTGGAGATAGAGTCGAAAAAGGAGAAAATATTGCCGCCATGGGTTCTACCGGTCGTTCAACTGGATCGCATTTGCATTTTGAAGTTTTAATAAACAAATCAAGATATAATCCACTTAATTATATAAAGTAATATGGGACAAATAATTTTAGGAGTCGCTATGACTGCGGCCGGCGCTTTCTTAGTAATTAAAACGGAATGGTTCATTAATAATTTTGGACGAATTGCCTGGTTTGAAGCTAAGCTTGGTTCAGACGGCGGTTCAAGACTGGGATATAAATTGGTTGGAATAATAATATTAGTTTTAGGAATTATTGTTATGACTGGAAGCGGCGATAATTTTATGTATTGGCTTCTTGGTCCGCTTTTAAAGTATAATCAGCCACAGATATAGGAAGTCGGAAGACAAGTCGATATAAATTTTGAATAAGTACTTGACCGAAAAGAAAACAATTGATAATCTAATTTACAGTCAGAGAGATAATAATTTTGGGCCCTTAGCTCAGCTGGCTAGAGCACCTGCTTTGCAAGCAGGGGGTCATCGGTTCGAATCCGATAGGGTCCACTATTGACAAAAATATAGCATTATGCTATATTTTTTTGATACTTTTAAGTATTGCCGCACATTAAAATTTTGTAAAAATCATAAATATAAACTTAAAAACCGTACAAAATGGACTCAATGGAATTAATTATCAATCTTGTATTTGCAGGGTTTACTCTGTTTGTAGCAATCTATGTTGAAAAAATCATGTATCACTTTCCGTTAACCAAAAAAGAGGTTGATGAGTACCAAGCGATGCTTGATAAAGCAGGGGCTAAATACTCCCTTCCAACAAAGTATGACGCCTTCACCGAACTCATGACCCAGAGAAAACAGGCAAAGGGGTTCACTCTGATTTTTTCAGGGATTTTAGCTGCTATTGCCTTGATCGCTTTGGCATTTGTAACCAACCTCTCCCTACTAAACATCGGCATTATCTGTGCCAGTGCACTTATTCTGATAATCTACGGAATAATTCAAATGGCTGAATCAAAAAAATTAGCAATCGTAATGCTAACCTTTGTACTTGCTTTAGGTACCATGGGAAGGTTTGCCCTTGACGAACTCATTGCCCTGTCTCCATACGCATATTTTTATTTATGCGGATTGGTTTTACTGTTAGGTGTATTCGTTTTAGGCAGGTCATCTGTTAAATCAAAGCAGCCAAAGAAACTCTAATGGCTTATACCAAATAAGCCAACAAGATATTCTCTATTTGAAGAGCTCTAAGCCAAAAACTTGAGCTCTTCTTTTTTTATAAAAATTGTTTTTTGAGTAATATTATGTTATAAATAAAGGAGTTTTAGATAAAATAACTATAAAATTATGGCTATTGAATATTTATCAGGCATCAGACCGGGGGCTAAAATAGACTTAAGCCAATTTGCAAATAAACCCAAAATACCATCTCCGGAAACTTATTTACCAGACCTCAATTTGCGGCTTAGAGATTTATCAGAAAGACTGAACACTCAGTATGGCGACTTTTTAGAAAACAACAGCCAAATAAAAATGTGCGGCAAGGACGAAGAAGCGAGTCGTGCTTTAATTGATGCTAAAGAAAGCGTTTGGGCAAAAGATAGCGGAAAGACTAAAGAAATGATGTTAGCTGATCGCGAAAAAAATCCGGCTAATATCGCCGAAATTGCAACTACTTTATTATTTGATAAAGTTTTAAAGGATGAATTTATTATCGTCCGCGCTTCAACTTATGATGATTATGAAAACGGCGCTGATCATCTAATAATCGATAAAGAAACGGGAGCTATCATCTGTGGTTTAGATGATGCAATTCTCGGTAGTTCAATTAAAGACGATGGCGAGAAAAAGAAACTAAAAATAGATAAAAAAATGGAAAAAGGTGGAGCAGAAATAAAATATGGATTAACTATTAATGAAGCCGGCTCACTAGAAAGAAAAAGTTTAGAACATATCCCAATTTTTTATTTTAATCTTGAAAAGTTAGAAATGAATAATATTTTAAAATCTCTAGCTTCTAACAACCAAGAATTAACCGAAAGCGAAATGTTAACCTATGGTAAGTTGATAAATTCCCTACTTGAACAAGTAGCTAAATATACGGCTGATAAAACCTTACATCCGGCCTTAAGAAATAATCTTCAAAGTTTTGCCCCGTCTTTAAAAAAGATGCAAAACCATATTAAAGAAAATAATTAGTTAGCATCTTCTATTATTTCAGTTATTTGCGCAGTTATTTATGCGCTAGTTTTAAACTCTTAAGTTGACCGAGCACCTCGGAAGCAAAACTATGAGTCGAAGCGTCTTTTTCCGCTTGACGAATAAGAGCATCTTCAATTAACCCACGAACTAATTCATCAATCATCACCCCGCTCTTTTCCCAAAGATGATGATACAGGGTTCCAGGAAGCGGATTAATTTCGTTGGCAAAATATTGCTTGGTAACTTTATTATAAAGAAAATCAAAACGGGCAATTCCCGAACAGCCTAAAGCACCGTAGACCTTTAAAGAAACAGCTTGGATATTTTTAATCGTTTCTTCGTCTAAATTAGCAGGAATAATCATTTTCTTTTCGGCATTACCCAGTTGTGCACCGCCATCATCCAAATATTTATCTTCATAGCTAAACAAATCGGAGCTAAAAGCAGACTCCTGGATTAATGATGCCTGTGGATTTTTATATCCTCGGACAGCACAAGTAAGATCGACTAAATTTTCAACGCTTTCTTCTACTAAAAGCTGGTCATCATAATGAAGGGCAACTTCGCAAGCTTGTTCTAAATTTTTTAAATCGCTAACTTTAGTAATTCCGATTGAAGAACCAAGATGCGGCGGTTTAACAAACACTGGCCATTGTAAACCGGTTTTAATTTCTTCCAAAATCGCCGCTTTTTTTTCTTCCCACTGAGAACGACTATAGGCGACAAATTTTGTTGTCGGGATATTGAGTCCTTGATGAAAAATCTTGGTTAAAATTTTATTCATCGCAATAGCAGAAGGCGTAACATCACAACCAATGTAAGGAATATTAAAAACATTAAATAACCCTTGTATTGAACCATCTTCACCCAAATTACCATGAAAGGCCGGAAAGGCTAAATCTATCTTAATTATTTTTTTAGAAAATAAACTTTTTTTACTAAAAACTAAACAAGACTCCGAAGCGTCTAAATCCAAACTATAAGCACCCAGGCCGGATAATTTAGACTGATAATTATCGGCGCTAAAAAAAGCTAAGCTATCAAGTTCGTCGCTTATAAAAAATTTTTCCTGCTTATCAAGATAAACTGGAACAACATTATATTCTGGCATTTTCTTCAAGACGGAAATAATAAGTTCTCCGGTAATAATAGAAATATCATGCTCCGGACTTTTACCGCCAAAAAATACTCCGATTGTTTTTATCTCTTTCATATATTTATTATTTATAATTATCCGGCCAATCATTTTGAAAGATTATCGTATCACCAGGTTTCAAAACTGCGCCTAAATCATTGTGAGCTGATATAGCATCAGAATATACTTTATAATTTGAAAAATCAATTTTTTTGAATTCATCAATAATATAATTTGTAGCGCTATTTTTTACTATCAAAACTAAATCTATTTTTTTAGCCGCATATAAGCGGGCAATTTCGCGATGGCGTTCCTCTTTTTTTTCTCCCAGTTCAACTAAGCCCGGAGTGATAACTAAGCGGCGCCCAAGAGCGCGATCTAAAACTTCTAGCCCACTTACAAAACCATTAAAATTTCCATTATAGCTATCATCAATAATCATTAACTGAGAAGCAGCATTCCAAATCGGCTCTAAACGATTTTTCACAATCGGCATGGAAGCAAGCGGCATAATTGCCTTATTTAAATCAAGGTCTAATTCTTTAGCTAGAGTTAAGGCCATCACCATTAAAATAATATTATGCTGAGCTAACAATTTCGTTGAAAAAGTTTTTCCGTCGTAATCAAAAGATAGGCCAGAAAAATTTGGTAAAAAATTAATCTCGCGAACCAAAGAATAATCTACCCCAATCGCGTTAGATAACTTGAAGCGAGTATAATTGTTTTTTACATTCTCATCGGTAAAATTAAGGATAACGTTTTTAACCGTACGCTCGGCTAATTCAAATTTAGCTTTGATAGTATTTTCTATCCCGCCAAATCTTTCTAAATGAGATTCGTTGATCCCAGTTAAAAACGAATACTGGGGACTAACCAAATCGCAAACCTTGGCGATATCGTCGATTTGATAAGCCCCCATCTCAACAATAAAAAAATCGGCTTCGGTGATTTCTTTTTGCTGAGAGATTATAAAATAAGCAACACCTAAATCAGTATTAACATTATTAGGCGTCTTTACTATCTTGAAACCGCTACTAAGAACCACGGCTAAGATTTCTTTGAGGCTCGTTTTTCCATAGCTCCCAGTTATACCGATTACCGGTGTTTTGGTTTTACTTAAAATATTTTTAGCTTGAGTAATAACCCGTTTCTTTAGAATATAATCAAGAGGAGAAAAACAAAATAAAACAAAAAGAGCGAGCATTGGTAATAATGGAATCAAAATAATCACAAAAAGTATCGTCCAAAAATAAAACCAGTAAACTGCGCCGATAATTAAAACACTAACCAGTAGTAAGCATGAATAATAAATTGCCTTGGCTTTTAAAGTCCAATCAATCGCTTGTCTTTTTTCATACGCATACCAATGCAAATCAGAATAAACAAAAGACAAGAACCTTTTCGAGTTATAATCTTCGCGTTGTAAAATATAAACTAGACTGCGAATTATATTCATAAATATTTAAATAATATTTTTCTAAATTCATCAGACTTATCTAAAAAAGCATAATGTCCGGCCTGGGAGATTGTTTCTAAAATCGTTTGGCTATTTAAGTTCTTTAATCTTTTCGCTTGATTATATGGAGTTGCTGCATCATCTTCTCCCCAGATTAAAACAATAGGTAAATTTAAATTGGAGAATACTTCTTGTCTATCTTCGCTTATTAAACGTTTATAAATTTCCTCCATCTCTCCCGCTTCTACATAATCAGGACTTAGTGATTTACCGGCTAAACGCTTTCGCATTTTTTTATTTACAAACGGAAAGAGAAACCGAAAAATTTTCGCTCCGATAAACATCAGCTGCGAACGCCCCAATCTCTCACGAATTATTGCGCCGCCAAGCAAAATTAATTTTTGAGATTTTCCGCCGAAACTTAAATATTCAACCGCAATTGCCCCACCGACGCTATGGCCGATTAAAATAGCGGGGATAATTTCTAATTTTTGTAAAAATTCTTGAACGAATTTTGAATATTCGGTTAGGCCCCAAGTTTCAGGCGGCATTTCGCTTCCACCCCAACCAGGAAGGTTAATGGCTAATAAATTTGGAATATCTCCTGCAATACCACAAAACAAATCAACCGATGATTTCCAGCCGGGCAAAAATACTAGTGCTTTTTCAGAATTAAAGTCAGAACTTATCAAATAATTGACCTTTAACCCGGAAATTATAATCTCCTTTTTTATCATAAAACATACTTTACGCTATATTTATTATATCATCTTACATTGACATAAAAAAGTAAAGTTATTAATATAATAGTATGGGTAGAGATTGCTTTTAGCTAGTAATGACTACCAGATCCGCCAATACGATCGAGTCTTTAATGACTCAAGTAATTTATTGCTCAGTTTAGCTTGAGATTCGCACTTCTTT
>JBAYIC010000009.1:0-52802 GCA_041665845.1 Patescibacteria group bacterium | reverse complement strand
TGGGAAAAGATGGTACGGTGGAACTCAAGATAGTATGTATGAAATCATGAAGTCTATGAGTTTAGGCGCTATCCCTGAGAATATCAGAAAGATAGAAGTCGGTGGAGTATCGGGAGTTGAATAAAAATTTATTGTAAATCATACAAAATAAGAGAAGAGTGTTTTTCTAAAAATGTTTTAAGATTAATGCTCTTTTTTTATTTTCAAGAATTCTGTTATAATACATCCGTATGACAGAAAAAATAAAAAAAATTATTCCGCTCCGTTTGTTTAAAGCTGTTCAGCCGATTTATCATTTCGTCTTTAGTTTTTTGGCGGCCGTTTATTTTCGGTTTCCTAGCCGCAAATTGATAATTATCGGCGTAACCGGTACGGCGGGGAAAACTTCAACTGTTTATTTGATTGCTAAAATGTTGGAGAAAGCGGGGTACAAAACCGGCTTTACTTCAACGACTGTTTTTTCCGACGGTAAACGTGAATGGCTGAATGATAAAAAAATGACCATGCCTGGTCGCTTTTTTATTCAGAGACTTATTGGTCAAATGGTTAAAAATGGTTGTCGCTATGCGGTTGTCGAAACTACTTCAGAAGGAATTAAACAATTTCGCCATCGTTTTATAAATTATGATGTTTTAATTTTTACTGGCTTATATCCTGAGCACATTGAATCGCATGGTAGTTTTGAAAAATATAAAGAAGCTAAGGGGGCTTTATTCAAACATCTTACGCGCTTTAAAAATAAATATGTAAATGATCAGAAATTAGTTTGTCGCGCTAAGAATGGTTTAAATAAATTAGATTTAACTAGAGTTAAAAAAACTATTATCGCTAACGGCGATGATACTAATGTTTCATATTTTTTAAATTTTTGGGCGGAAGTTAAAATAGCTTATTCATTGGACGAGAACCGCAGCCTTGCTTCTATTACTAAGGGTTTAAGCAGTGAGGCAATCACTAAAGATTTCTCTTTTATTAAAGGAGTCCTAAATTCAGCTGGAATAGCCGGAACTGATTTAGAAATCGCGGGGAATAATATCCATCTTAATCTACTTGGAGATTTTAATGCTCTGAACGCTCTAGCTGCCTATTCTATTGGTCTTAATCAAGCGATTCCAAGCGAAAAAATTAAAGCTGGTCTTGAAAGTGTAAGAGGCTTAGCAGGAAAAATGGAAATGATTGATGAAGGGCAAGATTTTGCCGCGATGGTTGATTACTCTTTTGAACCGCGTGCTTTAGAAAAACTTTATGAAACAATTTCTCTTATTCAATATCAGCGCCTTATTCATATTCTAGGTTCTGCCGGAGGCGGACGAGACAAATCCAGGCGGCAAATTATGGGTGAAATGGCCGCTCATAAAGCTGATATAGTGATTATCACCAATGAAGACCCTTATGATGAGGACCCAGCCGAGATTATCAATCAAGTTGCCTCTGGAGCGGAAATGGCGGGCAAGGTCAATAATCAAGACTTATTTAAAATTTTAGATAGAGGCGAGGCTATAAAAAAAGCGCTAGAATTAGCGCAAGAAAACGATTTAGTGCTAATAACTGGTAAGGGGGCCGAGCAATACATATGTTCTGCTAATGGAGTTAAAATCCCTTGGGATGACAGGAAGGAGCTGAAACGAGCGATTGTGGACAAATTGTGTATTGACAAAAGATAATTATTGTCATATTATTCTTATTATAAGAAGACACTAACACTTTTTTATCTAAAAAAAGTGATTTATAAAAAAACAAATTAATTTAATATTTCTTGAAACTCAAGCCGATTTTTGATTGGGATTTTTTTGTTAAAAGTCCCTTATTTACTGGCTATCTTTTTTTGCTCTTTCGTTATTTCTGTGGTTTAAATAGTTAAATAATTACTCTATATATCTATGTCTAAACGCAAATCATTTTCCGAGGTAAAAGAAGTTCTACCAATGCCTGATTTAATTGAGATACAGAAAGATTCCTATAATTGGTTTCTAAAAGAAGGCTTAGCCGAACTATTTGATGAGATAAATCCGGTGGCTGATTTTATCGGCCGCGATTTAGAACTATATCTTGAAGACTACTATTTAGATGAAGCTAAATTTTCTGAAGTAGAAAGTCGCGAAAAGAATATTACTTACGAAGCTCCTTTGCGCGTAAAAACTAGATTACTCAATAAAAAAACTGGTCATGCTGTTAACCAAGAAGTTTTTCTTGGTGACTTTCCTTTGATGACCGATAAAGGAACTTTCATTATCAATGGAATTGAAAGAGTAGTCGTTTCTCAGTTAATCAGAAGCGCAGGGGTAATGTTTACCGCCGAGTTTATTAAAGGAAAGAAATGCTATGGTGCAAAGATTATTCCTAATCGCGGCGCTTGGCTTGAAATAGAAACTGATTCAAATAAAGTTTTGTGGGTTAGAATAGACCGCAAACGTAAAGTCGCCGTAACCTCATTGTTACGTGCTTTTGGTTATACAACTGATGAAGAAATTATCAAATTATTTGCCGATGTTGATTTAATAAAAAATAAGGAAGAAAAAACTTTCATTGAAGCAACGATTGAAAAGGATGCCGCTAAAGATGAAGCCGAAGGCTTGCAGGAAGTTTATCGTCGTATTAGACCGGGAGATTTAGCTTCAGTAGAAAATGCTCGCCAACTTATTTATTCCATGTTCTTCCGTTTTGATCGTTATGATTTTGGTCGCGTTGGACGCTATAAACTTAATCGTCGTTTTTCTCTTGATTTACCTTCAAACAAAAAAGAATATCGTATTTTGAGAAAGGAAGATTTAGTTTTAATCATTAAAGAAGTTATAAGACTTAATATTACTAAAGAACCGGAAGACGATATTGATCATTTAGGCAATCGTCGTATTCGCGCGATTGGCGGTTTAATCCAAAATCGTTTCCGCGTTGGTTTAGCGCGCATGGAAAGAATAATTAAAGATAGGATGTCGACTTCAGATATTGCTTCAATTACTCCTTCTAAATTAGTTAATGCTCGTCCAGTTATAGGCGTAGTGAGAGAATTTTTCATGTCCTCTCAGTTATCTCAATTCATGGATCAAACTAATCCGCTTGCTGAACTTGAGCATAAACGTCGTTTATCGGCGATGGGTCCGGGCGGTTTAACTCGTGAAAGAGCAGGCTTTGATGTTCGTGATGTACATACTACTCATTACGGCCGCATTTGTCCGATTGCAACTCCTGAAGGTCCGAATATCGGTTTAGTCGGCCATTTAGCTAGTTATGCAAGACTTAATAGTTATGGCTTTTTAGAAACTCCATATCGCAAAGTTGTTAAAGATAAAAAAGGTCCTCGGGTTACTGATGAAATTGTTTATCTTGATGCTTTTGAGGAAGAAAAATATATTACAGTCGATTCCACTATTCCAACCGATGAGAATGGTTACTTTTTGGTAACTAAATTTGAAGGTCGAAAATATGGCCAACCTGGTATGGAAGAAATCGGTAAGATTGATTTTGTTGGTGTGGCCGCTAATCAGATTATTTCCATTGCCACCTCTCTTATTCCTTTCATGGAACATAACGATGGGCAGAGATCTTTAATGGGAACAAACATGCAACGTCAGGCCGTACCGCTTGTAAAGAGCGAAGCGCCGGTTGTTGGTACTGGTGTTGAAGAGCGCGCGGCTCGTGATAGTGGTCATGTAGTTCTTGCTGCTGAAGATGGAATAATTACTAGAGCTGATGCCGGAACGATTGAACTAACAACTAAAAAAGGTGAAGTGATAACTTATCATTTAAATAAATTTTTACGTTCTAATTCTTCAACCTGTATTAACCAACATCCGACTACTGAAGTTGGCGCTAAAGTTAAAAAAGGTGAAGTTCTCTCTGATGGTCCAGCGATTGATAATGGTGAATTATCATTAGGAAGAAATGTTCTTGTTTCATTTATGACTTGGGAAGGTTTCAATTATGAAGATGCGGTTATTATTTCTGAACGCTTAGTTAAAGAAGATGTTTACTCATCTATTCATATTGAAAATTATACAATTGATGTTCGTGATACAAAGCTTGGTCCTGAGGTAGTTACTAATGATATTCCAAATATCAGCGAAGAGAAACTTAAAAATTTAGATGACGAAGGTATTATCAGGATCGGTGCGGAAATTTCATCTGGTGATATTCTCGTTGGAAAAATTACTCCTAAAGGAGAGACTACATTATCAGCGGAAGAAAAATTACTGCGCGCTATCTTTGGCGATAAAGCTAAAGACGTTCGTGATTCTTCTTTATATCTTGAACATGGTGAACATGGAAAAGTTGTTGATATTAAAATATTTTCACGTGAAGAAGGTGATAAGCTATCCGCTGGTGTTTTACAATCAATCCAAGTTTCCGTTGCTAACCTTAGAAAGATTCAAGTTGGTGATAAGATGTCCGGACGTCATGGTAATAAAGGTGTTATTTCAAAGATAGTCCCCATTGAAGATATGCCTTATATGGATGATGGTACTCCGGTTGACGTAATTCTTTCTCCGCTCGGTATTATTTCTCGTATGAACCTTGGCCAATTACTTGAAACTCATCTCGGTTTTGCCGCTAAGAGACTCGGATATCGTGTAATGTCTCCAGCTTTAAATGGTGTAACTGAAGAACAAATTAAAGATGAACTTCGAAAAGCTGGTTTACCAGAAAATGGAAAGGTAACTTTGTATGACGGAAAAACTGGCGAAGCTTATGATAATCAAATCACTGTTGGTTATAAGTACATGTTAAAACTTAACCACATGGTTGAAGATAAAATCCATCAACGTTCCATTGGTCCATACTCTCTTATTACTCAACAACCTTTGGGTGGTAAAGCTCAATTTGGTGGACAAAGATTTGGAGAAATGGAAGTTTGGGCACTTGAAGGTTATGGTGCCGCTCATACTCTACAAGAAATCTTAACTATTAAATCTGATGATATTCCTGGACGATCCAAGGCTTACGAATCAATTATTAAGGGTGAAGAAATTGAGAAGCTAAACGTTCCAGAATCATTCAACGTTTTAATTCGAGAATTAAAGGGTCTTGGTCTTAATGTTGAACTTTTAAATGGAAGAAATGGAATGACGGCTTCTGAGGTAATGACTGATTTAGATGAAGAACTTATAAATGACGAAAAGAATGAAGAAAAACTCGATTATGATAAACCAGAAATAATCGCCGCCTTAACTGAAGACGGCGAAGATAAGTAGTTAAAGGTAATATTAAATAAGCATTTTCATATACACATTATGTTAAATCCAATAAAAACCAGCGATTTCGACGCTATCCGTTTAAAATTGGCTAGCCCGGATGAAATAATGTCTTGGTCCCATGGAGAAGTAACCAGACCGGAAACAATTAATTATCGCACTCAAAAGCCAGAAAAGGATGGGTTGTTTTGCGAAAAAATATTTGGTCCGACCAAAGATTGGGAATGTGCTTGCGGTAAGTATAAGAAAATCCGTTATAAGGGAATAGTTTGCGATAAATGCGGCGTTGAAGTAACGCGCAGTATTGTTAGACGTGAACGCCTAGGACATATTACTTTGCAAGTCCCGGCTTCTCATATCTGGTTTTTAAGAGGCTTATCTTCCAAAATTGGTTTGCTCCTTAATTTAGGTATCCAATCTCTAGAAAAGGTTATTTATTACGCTAGTTTCATTGTTACTGATGTTGATGAAAATTTAAAGGAAGCAACTATTAACCAAATAAAAGCGGAGTACAAGAGTAAAATAAAAGGTTTTGAAAATGAATACAATAATGAAATAAAAAAGATTAAAGATGCGGGCGGAGATGAGAGCGAAATTAAGGAAGCCGCTAAAGTAAGAGCCGAAAAAGTTGAACGTTTGGATGAAGATTTTGCGGCTACTCAAAAAGAACTTAAAGAATTAAAACCGCTTTTAATATTATCTGAACATCAATATCAAAGTTTAAGTTTAAAATTCGGCCATGTCTTTGAAGCTTCTATCGGAGCAGAAGCTATCCGTGAACTTTTAGAAAAAATTGGTTTAGAAAAAAGTATTGAAAATTTGGAAGAAAAATTAAAAGATGCGATTGAATCCAAAAAAGAAAAATTAGTAAAACGTTTAAAACTTTTAAAGAGTTTTAGAAATAACAGCTTACGTCCGGAATGGATGATTATGACCGTCTTGCCGGTTGTTCCACCTGATTTGCGTCCGATGGTCGCGTTAGATGGCGGACGTTTTGCCGCTTCTGATTTAAATGATTTATATCGTCGTGTTATTAATCGTAATAATCGCTTAAAACAATTATTGGATTTGAACGCCCCGGAAGTTATTTGCCGCAATGAAAAAAGAATGCTTCAAGAAGCAGTCGATGCTTTAATTGATAACTCTGCACGGCACACTAAAACTGTTACTGCTTCTACTGGCCAAAAGAGACAACTTAAATCTTTAGCCGATACCTTAAAGGGTAAGCAAGGAAGATTCCGCCAAAATTTACTCGGAAAACGAGTTGATTATTCTGGTCGTTCAGTTATTGTTGTTAATCCAAAATTAAATCTTGATCAATGTGGTTTACCGAAGATTATGGCGCTTGAATTATTTAAGCCATTTATTATTTCCCAATTAATTAAGAGAGAAATAGTTCATAATGTTCGTAGCGCTTCTCGTTATATTGAGGCTGGTCATGATGAAGTTTGGGATATTTTAGAAGAAATTATTCGTGGTGCGTTTGTGCTTTTAAATCGTGCGCCAACTTTACATCGCCTTGGTATTCAAGCTTTCCGCCCAACTTTAATTGAAGGTAAAGCGATTCAAATCCATCCGCTCGTTTGTACGGCGTTTAATGCCGACTTCGATGGTGACCAAATGGCTGTTCATGTTCCTTTAACTAAAGAGGCTAAATGGGAAGCTGAACATTTAATGTTAGCGAGCCATAATTTGCTTAAACCAGCAACCGGTGATCCAATTATTGCTCCGGCTCAAGATATCGTTTGGGGAACTTATTATATTACTTTAGTAAATGCCGATTTTGCTGACAAGAAGCGAGAAGATATGCGTTATTTTTATAATGAAGATGAGGCATATTTAGCTTACGATAATAATTACATTGCTTTACATGAGCCAATCTCAGTTCGATATAAAGGTGAAATGTTAAAGACTACAGTCGGACGTTTAATTTTCAATTCATTACTACCAGAAAAATTACGCTTTATTAACGATATGGTTGGTAAGAGCAAACTGAAAGATTTGATTCGTGAATGTCTACGTCTTTATAGCGAAGATGAAACCGTTAAATTTATTGATGGTTTAAAAAATCGCGCTTTCTCGTTTATTACAAAATCCGGTCTTTCTTGGGGCTTTGGTGATTTACCTAATTTACCTGAAAAAGATAAGTTAATTGATGCCGCTAATAAACAAGTAGAAATTATTCAAGAACAATACGAAGAAGGTTTATTAACTGAGAGCGAACGTTACGCTAAAGTTATTGAAGAGTGGACTAATACTAAGGATAAAATTGGTGATATTTGTAAGAAAGGTTTGAATAATGTTTTACCGGTTTACTCGATGATTGATTCCGGCGCTCGTGGTTCTTGGGCCCAACCAGTTCAGATTTTAGGGATGAAAGGTTTAGTTACTTCTCCATCAGGCGCAATTATTGAATTACCAGTTAAAGGTAATTTCAAAAAAGGCTTTGGTGTTTTGGAATATTTTATTTCTACTCATGGTGTTCGTAAAGGTTTATCTGATACCGCCCTTAGAACTGCTAACGCTGGTTATTTAACTCGTCGTTTAGTTGATGTTTCTCAAGATATTATTGTTTCTGAAGAAGATTGTGGCGATGAAGAGGGGGCAATAATGAAAAAATCAGAAGCGGAAAAAACTGGTGAAGATTTTTATAAGAAAATTACTGGCCGCTATCTCGCAAAAAATATTGTTGATGCAAAAAATAAAGTAATTCTGAAGGCGGGTGAAATGTTAGACGAAGAAAACATCAAGATGATAAAAGCGAAGGAAGTAATTGAGGTTTGTATTCGTTCAGTTCTAAGCTGTAAAATGCATAAAGGAATTTGTGCTAAATGTTATGGCTGGGATCTCGCTTATAATAAACCGGTTAAGATGGGCTCAACTGTTGGTGTTATCGCCGCCCAATCTATTGGTGAGCCTGGTACGCAGTTAACAATGAGAACCTTCCATACTGGAGGTGTTGCCGGTCAAGATGATATTACTCAGGGTTTACCGCGTGTTGAAGAAATTTTTGAAGCCAGAAGCCCAAAGAAAAAAGCTTTAATTTCTGATGTCGCTGGTCGAATTAAAATTGAATTTGCCCAGAAGACTATTAAAGATAAGGATGGCAAAGAAATTATGGTTGATAACCCTCAAGCTAAGATTCTAAGTATTATTTATAAAGGTGAAGAAAGTGATAAATATTACTTTTCAGAAAAAATTAATGAAATGAAATTAGCGGGTGGGCTCACTACTAAGGATAAGAAGAAATTAGAAATATCCGTTTTAGTAAAAGAGGGTGAACAGGTTTCTAAGAATCATAATTTATTCAGTGTTGGTGGAGAAATGGTTAAAGCGAGTTCGGCCGGCGTTGCTAAGGTAACCGATAAGCATATCAGCGTTTCCAAAGAAGTTGATAAAGTTAAAGAATTTTCTATTTTGAAAGGAACGATGATGATGGTTAAAGACGGCGATGTAATCGAAAGAGGAACGCAATTAACTGAAGGAAGCCTTGATTTGCGTGAACTTCATAAACTCAAAGGACGTTTAGAAACCCAGAAATATGTTATTCGAGAAATTCAATATGTTTATTCTTCTCAGGGGCAACCTTTAAACGATAAACACGTTGAAATTATTGCGCGTCAAATGTTCTCTCGTATTTTTGTAACTGATGCTGGAGATACAACCTTACTTCCTGGGGAAACAGTTGAAGATGAGGTTTTCTATCAAGCAAATAAGGATTCTAAGAAGAAGGCAACCGGCGATCAATTATTATTAGGAATTACTAAAGCTTCTCTGACAACCGATAGCTTCTTATCAGCTGCTTCCTTCCAAGAAACTTCCCGTGTTTTAATTGATGCGGCTGTTAACGGTAAGATTGATTATTTAGAGGGCTTGAAAGAGAACGTTATTATTGGTTGTTTGATTCCAGCTGGAACCGGCTATAAAGGTAAGAAAAAACGTTTCGAATATAGTAAATAAGGACTCAAAAATATAGAATAAAAATACCCTCGTCAGTAATTAGCGAGGGTATTTTTTATTTGTTTTTTTAGCCGGAATAACGTAAAATATAAGATATATGATTACTATATTCTCTCGAAAAAAATCATTTTTATGTTTAGTGCGTCTTGGATGGATATTAGTTATTTCGCTCTTTATTTTAGTTTTTGTAATCTTGAAGATAGTCCCTTTTGGACGAGCTGTTTATACTAAAAACTACTCCGATAAGTTTAATTTTGGCAAAGGTTTTATTTATAACTTTACGCCGATTGATAAGGTTGATACTAAAAGCGGCCGTTTACCAAGGTTAATAGATAGTACGACTTATTTCTCTATTTTTACTCCGCGCCCTTTTTCAAAAGTTAAGCTTACTATAAAATACAAACCTCATTTAATTGAGGATATTTCTAGTTTAAAAGCGGGAAGCTTAGTTGACCCCGGTACTTTTTATTATCGCCTTGAGCCGTTAGCTGGTAGCTCAGATAGCGTTTCTGTGGAGTTTGATTTAAAGGGAGCTTATAGAGTAAATGGAAAATATGGTTTTGCAATTGTCTTACCTAATTTAAAAGCGAATGATACTTTAAATGATTATTTAGAAATTAGTGAAGTTAGGGCGGAATTTTCCGGACGAACTTTAGGGCAAAAGATTTTTGGTTTAAAAGATTAAAAGCTTATGTTTAAAAAACTGATTTTATCAAATTTAATACTCCGAGAATCTTTCTATTTTTCTTTTTGTTTATGGTTAATTTTTATAATTTTGGAAATATGTTTTCCTAATATGATTTTAGCCTATTTCAATATTAATTATCTTTTTTTGTTAGTTCTGAGTTTAGGAGTAGCATCATTAATTAGAAAATAAATATATATGAAACTAGATTATTTTTTTAAACCACTTGGAGTTGCAGTTGTCGGTGCGTCTAATGATCAAGAAAAAATTGGTCGTCAAGTTTTAGACAATATAATTAACAGTGGCTATCGTGGTCAGATATATCCAATTAATTTAGAAGAAAAGAAAATTGCTGGTCTTCTAGCTTTTTCTAGCTTAGATAAAATTCCGACTAAGAAATTTTCGTCCGTTTTAGTAGTGATTGCTATTCCGGCCAAGTTTGTCGTCGCGGAGATAGAAAAATGCGGACGCCTAGGCATTAAAAACATTATTATTATCAGCTCCGGTTTTAAAGAAATCGGTGCTGATGGTTTAATTAGAGAACAGGAAGTTTTAGCTTTAGCTGATAAATATCATTTGAATATTCTCGGGCCTAATTGTTTAGGTTTTATTAATAACGTCTCGCGGCTTAATGCTAGTTTCGGGAGCACTGGTTCAGCTAGCGGCCGCATTGCCTTATTATCACAATCAGGGGCAATTGGGAGCGCGGTTTCTGATTGGCTTAAAGGAAGAAATTTAAATTTGGGTTATTTTATAAGTTTGGGTAATAAAATGGTACTTGATGAAAATGATTTTCTGCCTTATTTGGCTGCCGATAAAAATACGGAAGCAATTATTATTTATTTGGAAGATATAAAAGATGGTCAAAAGTTTATGGAATTAGTTTCTAGAATCTCTGCTAAAAAACCGGTGATTGTTTTGAAGGCCGGCATGAGTGAGCGCGGTAGTGAGATTGCTAAATCACACACTGGAGCTTTAGCGGGCGGAAGTGCGGCTGTTAAGGCTGGTTTAGAGAGATCTGGTGCAGTGATCGCGGAAAGTTTAGAGGATTTATTTGGCATTCTTTTGTTATTACAAGCAAAAGCAACTAGAAATGGCGTCTCAAATAGTTTGCAAATTTTAACTAATGCTGGTGGGCTAGCGGTTTTATCGGCCGATGAGGTTTCGCGTCAAGGTTTAGTTTTAAGCGATAGCCATGATATATATGGCGATGCTGATGCTATAAGGTACGAAGAGTCTTTAAGTAAATTATTAAAACAACCATCCCTTGATAGCATCTTAGTATTACTTACCCCGCAAACAAGTACTGAACCTTTAAAAACTGCTGAAGCGATTGTGAAATTATCTAAAAAATATCCTAAACGGCTAATTCTAGTTAGTTTCTTGGGAGGCGAGGCTGTACAGAAGGCAGTTGAGTTAATGTTTGAAAGTGATTTGCCGATTTTTGATTATCCCGAGCAAGCGCTGAGAGCAATAAAAAAATTATCAGGCTGGAAAGTTATTAATAAAGAATTAACGCCATTTAAGAAATCAACCGCTACTCCTAAATCTACTAGTCTAGACTATCTATCTTTATTTAAATTATTAAAACAATATAGAATACCAGTAGTTAAAACAATAAGGTATGGGAGCAATGACCCGATTTCTTACCCGGTCGTTTTGAAAGCGGTTGGGCCTGATTTTCTCCATAAGACTGATAAAAAGGCGGTAATTCTTAATTTAAAAAACCGTTTAGAATTAGAAAAAGCAGCAGCCGGGGTTTATCGAAGCAATAAAAGAATTATGCAAAATGAACAAAACTATCTGATAGTACAACCACAGATAACTGATAGCCTAGAAATAATTTTAGGTTTCAAGCGTGATCGTTCCTTTGGTCCAATTTTATTAATTGGTCTCGGGGGAATTTATGCGGAAATATTTAAAGAGTTTAAACTTACAGTCGCTGATCTTAATCAAAAAAAAGCGAATGAATTGATTAGTAGTTTACCTTTTTATCCCATTTTAGCTGGCGCTCGCGGAAAGAAAAAATATAATATTGAACAACTGGTTGATGTTTTAATTTCTTTTTCTCGTTTAGCGGCGGAACATCCAGAAATTGCAGAATTTGATATTAATCCTTTATTTATAAAAGAAAAAGAATCTCTTGCCGGTGACGTTCGAGCAATTATCTAATACTTGTTTATGTATAATGGTTATAAAATCATTGTTGTTCTACCAGCCTATAATGCCGCTTTAACTTTAACTAAAACTGTTTTAGACATTCCTAATATTGTTGATGAAATTATTTTAGTTGATGATAAAAGTACTGACGATACTGTTAAAATTGGTCGTGAATTAGGGTTAACCGTTTTTGAGCATGATAATAATAAAGGCTATGGTGGTAATCAAAAGACTTGTTATAAATTAGCGCTGAGCCACGGGGCGGATATTATTGTTATGATTCACCCAGATTATCAGTATGATCCGAAATTGGTTAAATATTTTGCTGAATTTATTGCTGATAGTTATTTTGATGTTATGCTAGGGACGAGAATTAGGAGCCGCCAGGAAACTTTAGCTGGCGGGATGCCGATGTATAAATATCTTGCTAATAGGCTACTAACTATTTTTGAAAATTTTATTAGCGGTCGTAATTTATCGGAATGGCATACGGGGATGCGCGCTTATAAACGCGAAGTTCTAGAAAAAATAGTTTGGCAAAATAATTCCGATGATTTTGTTTTTGATAGCCAAATGCTATTTCAAATAATTGCCCATGATTATCGGATTGGAGAAATACCAGTTCCGGTTCGTTATTTCAAAGAAGCCTCTTCAATTAATTTTTGGCGCAGCTTGAAATATGGATTAGCTACTGTTTGGACAGGAATAAGATATTTATTTGGATTTTTAAAATAGTCGTTTTTTTGTATGCTTAATCATTATCGGCCTTATTTAATGATAATTTTGTTTGGTCTTTTGCTTTATTCGTCTACGGCTTTTTTTGATTTTTCTTATCTAGATGACCATGTTTTAATACTAGATAATTATCCTATTATTAGCGATATTTCTAACGTTGGACGGATGTTTACTGATGATGCTTTTTTTTCAAGTAGTAATTTTTATTATCGTCCGATTCTAAATATTTCCTTCATGTTCGATTCTTTTATTTCCGGGAGTTTACCTTGGTTTTTTCATTTAGTTAACGTTTTGCTACATATTTTAGTTTCTTGTTTAGTTTTTGCGTTGCTTAATAAACTTAAAGCGCCACGTTTTTTATCATTTTTTTTAACTTTATTGTTTTTATTCCATCCGGCCTTAGTCCAGGTAGTAGCTTGGATACCCGGCCGCAATGATTCTTTACTTACAATTTTTATCATTAGTTCGTTTTTATTTTTTTTGCAGTTTTTGGAGAAGTTTCGCTTAACTAGTTATATTTTATATTTAGTTTTTTTTGCTTTAGCTCTTTTTGTCAAAGAAGCGGCGATAGTTTTTCCGTTTTTATTAATTTTTTATTATATTTTTTTAGTCGTCAAAAAAATATCGCGTTCTGATATTTTAATACTAACTCTCGGAACTTTAGCGACTGTTTTTATTTGGTTTATATTTCGTAGTTTAGCGATGACCGAAAATAATCTAAGCATAAATAATATTATAATCTCTATTCTTGATAATTCTCCGGCAGTGATCATAGGGTTAGGGAGGTTTTTCTTTCCGTTAGACTTATCGGTGATGTCAGTTATCAGAGATAATCATATAATGTATGGTTTGTTGGCGGTTATTGTTTTAGCAATACTTACTATTTGCAAAAAAGGGGTGGATAAAAGATATTTTGTTTTTGGATTGCTATGGTTCTTGTTATTTTTTATTCCTTCTTTAATAAATCCTAACTCAACTGCTGTTTTTTATTTTTTAGAACATCGCCTTTATTTGTCTTTTGTTGGCCTTTTAATAATTATTTCTCAGATTAAATTTTTAAATAATCTTAACTATAAGAAGGCGATCGTTTATTTGCCGTTTGCCCTAGTCTTGGGATTTGCTATTTTTCTATCAGCTAAACATTTGCCTGATTTTAAAAATCGTATATCTTTTTGGCAATCAGCGGTTATTAGTTCGCCTTCTTCACCGATGGCTCATCGTAATTTAGGGGCGATGTATTATTTAGACGGTCGCAGCGATGAAGCGCTTATTCAATATCAATTAGCCTTGGATGCTAATAAAAATGAGCCGATGGCTCATAATAATATCGGGCTTATTTATATGAATCAAGGGAGGCTATTAGAAGCGGAAGCGGAGTTTAAAAAAGAGTTAGAAATAAACCCTAGTTATGATAAAGCCTTAGCCAATCTTGAGGGTTTGCTTATTTTAAAAAACCGGTTAAGATAATACTATGTTTAAAAGCATTTTCAGCCGAAAAATAGATAGTATTACCGTCGCAGCCGCTTTAGTGGCGCTGTTTTCGCTTATTTCACGTTTACTTGGCATCGTTCGTGATCGTATTTTAGCCGGTAGTTTTGGCGCTGGGACAACTTTAGATATTTACTATGCCGCCTTTAGAATACCGGATTTAATTTTTAATTTAGTTGTTTTAGGTGCGCTTTCGGCTGGTTTTATTCCGGTTTTTACTTCGCTTATTAAAGACTTAAAAGATAGCGACAAAAAAGGGCATCAAGCAAATCATGACGCTAACCACGAAGCCTGGTTTTTAGCTAGTAATCTTTTAAATTTTTTAGTTTTAGGACTAGCCGCTTTATCTGTCTTAGGAATGATTTTTGCTCCCGCTTTAACAAGACTTATTACTCCTGGTTTTGGACCGGAAGAACAGGCAAAAACAGCCGCTTTAACAAGAATTATGTTTTTATCTCCGGTATTTTTAGGACTATCTGGAGTATTGGGTGGGATATTGCAATCATTTAAGAGATTTTTAATCTATTCACTTGCACCAATCTTTTATAATTTAGGAATTATTATTGGCGCCCTATATTTTGTTGATCTTTGGGGAATAAATGGTTTAGCTTGGGGAGTCGTTTTAGGCGCTTTCTTACATTTTATAGTACAACTTCCGGCTACTTATAATTTAGGCTTTAAATATTTATTTAAACTCTCTTGGGGTGATAAAAATACTAGAAAGATAGGAAAAATGATGATTCCCAGAACCATGAGTTTAGCAATTTCTCAGATAAATTTGATGATTACTACTATTATCGCCTCTGGTTTGCCCAGCGGATCTTTGTCGGCTTTTAATTTTGCTAATAATTTACAATCTTTCCCGGTCGGAATATTTGGGATTTCTTTTGCGATTGCCGCCTTTCCTGCATTATCAGAAAACTCTCATAATAAACAAAGATTAACTGAGCACTTTTCTAACACCTTTAGACAAATCTTATTTTTTGTTATTCCAGCTACAGTGTTGATTGTTACGCTTCGCGCTCAAATTATTCGTGTTGTTTTAGGAACGGGGAACTTTGATTGGCGTTCGACTTTTATGACCATGGATGCTTTAGGATTTTTTGCTATCAGCTTGTTCGCTCAAGCGACCTTACCTTTAGTAGTTCGAGTATTTTATGCTCGTCATGATTCAAAAACTCCGTTTTATGTAGGCCTGATTTCTATTGGGATTAATATTATTCTATCTGTTTATTTGGGAAAGAGTATGGGAGTTGCCGGTTTAGCTCTAGCTTTTTCTATTGCTAATATTCTAAATTTAATCTTGCTTTGGACATGGCTTTATGTTAAAGTAGGAGCCTTAGATTTAGGTAATATTTTGCTAGCCTCTCTGAAATTACTGATTGCGGCCATTGGCGCTGGCTTGGCTTCGCAGATTATGAAAGTTGTTGTTTGGCCGTTTATTGATATGTCTAAATTTAGTGGCGTTTTTATTCAGTTAACCGCCTCTTTCATTGTTGGCCTTTTGGTTTATGCGGTTTTTTGCTACTTGCTCGGAAGTGAAGAATTCTTCAAATTGATGTCAGCTTTAAAAAATCGTTTGCCTTTTAGAAAAGTAAAAATTGAAGACCAGGGTGAAGCTAGAGGAGTATAAATTAAAATATGTCAGATATAAATAAAATTAGAAATTTTTCCATTATTGCTCATATTGATCACGGTAAATCAACGTTAGCCGATCGGATGCTTGAAATTACGGGAACAGTTGAAAAGAGAAATATGAAAGCGCAGCTGCTTGATGGGATGGATATCGAAAGAGAAAGGGGAATTACAATTAAATTGACCCCGGTGAGCATGGAGTATAAGGGATATAACCTTAATTTAATTGATACTCCCGGTCATGTAGATTTTTCCTACGAAGTCTCTCGTTCTCTAGCGGCGGTTGAAACCGCTTTGCTTTTAGTTGATTGTACTCAAGGAATTCAAGCTCAAACTTTAGCAAATTTGTATTTAGCGATTGAACAAAATTTAACCATTATTCCGATTGTTAATAAAATTGATTTGCCGGCGGCTGATGTAGCTAAGACTAAAAGAGAAATTATTAAACTGCTTGGCTGTAAAGAAGAAGAAATATTTTGTACATCAGGCAAGACTGGCGAAGGTGTAGCTGAAGTGCTTGATGAAATAATTAATCGCAGTGAAGCGCCTAAGGAGCCAAAAATATTAAGCGCCGAACATTATTCTCGCGCTTTAATTTTTGATTCTAAATATGATACTTATCGCGGCGTGGTTGCTTATATTCGAGTTTTTAACGGAATTATAAAAAAAGGCGATAAAATAAAGTTAGCTTCAGTTCGGGCCGATAGTGAAGTTCTAGATTGCGGTATATTTCGACCGGGTTATATTTCGACCGGAGAATTAAAGCCTGGACAAATTGGTTATGTAGTTACCGGTTTTAAACAGGTAGCTGATTGTCGAGTTGGCGATACTTTAATTTCCGGAACAAACATCGGCTTTGACGCCCTTGAAACATTGCCCGGCTATAAAGAGGTTAAGCCAATGGTTTTCGCTGGTATCTTTCCGCGCGAAGGCAATGATTTTAAAGAGTTAAGAGAGGCGATGGAAAAATTGAAGCTAAATGATGCCGCTTTATCATATGAACCGGAAAGATCTGATGCTCTTGGTTTTGGTTTTCGTTGTGGATTTTTAGGATTGCTTCATCTTGAAGTATTTCAAGAAAGGTTGCGTCGTGAATATAATTTAGATTTAATTGTTACTATCCCCAGCGTTGCTTATAAAGTTTTTAAAACTAATGGCGAGGAATTAATCATTAGGACTCCACAAAGATTACCTGAGCAAACTCAAATTGCTAGAATTGAAGAACCTTGGGTTTCACTTGATGTTGTTAGCCCGAAGTTTTACATGGGAAATATTATCAAACTCGCTCAAGATAAGCGGGGAATTTATAAAAATACTGAGTATATTTCCGCCGAAGGTGAAGATAGCCGAGTAATTTTGCATTATGATATTCCTTTGTCCGCGATTTTAACCGATTTTTATGATAAGATAAAAAGTGTTTCCGCCGGCTACGCTTCTATTAATTATGAATATTTAGATTATCGCGTTGCTGATGTTGTTAAGATGGATATTTTAGTGGCTGAAGATATAATTGAAGCCTTAGCAACTATTGTTTACCGCGATGATGCTAATCGTGAAGGACGAGTGATAGTGGATATTTTAAAAGATAGTTTGTCGCGCCAAATGTTTGCCGTTAAAATTCAAGCGGCGATTGGCGCTAAAATTATCGCTTCCGAAAAATTATCAGCGATGAGAAAAGATGTGACCGCTAAATTATATGGCGGCGATGTTTCCAGAAAGCGAAAACTTTTAGAAAAACAGAAAAAAGGTAAAAAGAAAATGATGGCGGCCGGTAAGGGAAGCGTTGAAATCCCGCCCGAAACTTTTGTAAAAATATTAAAAAGATAAAAAGATAATATGAAAAGAAAAAAAATTATTAAGGCTATTTGGTTAGTAATTTCTGTTCTAGTTACCGTTTCCATGGTTGTATTTCCGCTGATGATGGGTGGTTTTTAATTTAGACGAATTGAATTAAAGTATGAAAGAATGGTGTATTTTGCCTAAGGTCGGATTAGAATTTAACAATTCATATCCAAACATAAGCCGGATTTTTTTACAGCTGCTTTTTAACCGTGGTCTTAAAGAAGAAGTGGCGATTAAAAGTTTTTTAAGCGGCGAGATTAGCAATGATTTAACCGCCTCTTTTGGCTCTGGTTTAGATTTTTATGACCCGTTTATTTTTAAAGACATGGCCGCGGCTGTTGATTTAATAATCAGTCATATTAAGCAAGGAAGCGGGATTGTTGTTTATGGTGATTATGACGCCGATGGCGTTACCTCTTCAACGATACTTTTAGAAACTTTAAAAATACTTTGTGCTAAGGTTGAAGTTTATTTGCCCGATAGAGTGAGTGAGGGCTATGGGCTTAATAAGATGGCTATTAATCAGATACTGGAGGGTGGGTTTAAACTTATTATTACTGTTGATAATGGAATTCGTAATAAAGAAGAGGTTGCTTATGCAAAGTCTAAAGGCTTGGATATAATTATTACCGACCACCACGTTTTACCGGAAGACGAGAAAGATTTACCAGGATGTCTAATTATTAATCCGGCTGATAAAAGAAATAATTATCCTTGTCCATTTCTAGCGGGAGTCGGCGTCGCCTTTAAACTTATTAGCGCCTTACTGCTTAAGTCTAATTTACCGGAAAATCAGAAGAAATTAATTTGTGAGAAAAGTTTAGATTTAGTCGCGGTAGGAACAATTGCCGATATGGTGAGTTTGCTTAGTGAAAATAGGTTACTCGTAAAAAAAGGTTTAGAAATCTTAAATCAAAATAAACGTCTTGGTCTTAACGCTCTGCTTAAATCAGCAAAAATAGGCGGTGGTAAGAAAATTGAAGCTTGGAACGTTGGTTGGCAAATAGGTCCGCGCCTCAATGCTGCTAGTCGTTTAAGCCATGCTAATACTGCTTTTGGGCTTTTAACAGCGACGACGGAAGAAGAGGCGGAGATGCTGGCGGAAGAATTAAATCAGCGCAACTCAAGCCGTCAACAAATAACCAAAGAAATAACCGAACAAGTTGAACGTCAAATTGATCCAAAAAATATTCCTAATATAATTTTAGGAATAGCGGGCGAAGATGAAATTTGGAACGAAGGAGTAATTGGTTTAGTCGCCGGTCGAATTGCGGAAAAATATTATCGCCCGACTTTAATAATTACAAGATTAATAGAGGAGGCAGAATTTGATATTCAAAAAAAGAAACTGGTCCCTAAAAAAGTCTCATTTAAAGGTTCCGGCCGCTCTATCTCTGAACTCAATCTAGTTAAAGCGATTGAAGCCTGTTCTGAGAATCTAGATAAATACGGCGGGCATCCGATGGCTTGTGGTTTTTCCGTTGACTCTGAAGAAAAGCTAATGAAATTTAAAGATAAAATAACCTCTTTAGCTGATAATGAATTAAAAGGAAAAAGTTTAGCACCTAAATTAGAAATTGAAGCAGAATTAGAAATACAAGATTTAAATTTAGCTTTAGCCGATGAGATAAGCACGCTTGAACCATTCGGGCAAAATAATCAGCAACCAAAAATGGTGAGTTATAATTTGCTCATCGAAGATATTAATTTAATGGGTTTTGATAATCAACATATTAAATTAAGATTATCTGGATTTTGGGCATTAGCTTTTGGCGCCGCCGAACATTATAAAGATTTTAAAGTTGGCAATAGAGTTGATGTAGTTTATTATTTAGAAGTTAACGAGTTTAACGGGCGTCGCGAAGCTCAGATGAAAATTATTGATTTGCGTCTTTCAAATAAATAAAATATGAACATCGAGAAACTAATTATTTTTACTGATGGCGGCGCTCGGGGAAATCCCGGTCCGTCTGGAATTGGAGCAGTGCTCTATGATACGAGCCATAATTTAATTGCCGAAATTTCTGAATATTTAGGAGTTGCGACTAATAACCAGGCGGAGTATAAAGCTTTAATTGCCGCTTTAAAAAAAGCGGCTCAGCTTAGTGCTCAAGAGTTAGAATGTTATTTAGACAGTGAACTAGTAGTTAAACAACTCAAACGAGAATACAAAGTAAAAAATAAAGATTTAGCCCCACTATTCTTAGAAATTCATAACTTAAGTCTTAATTTCAAAAAAATAAATTATACTCATATCCCTCGAGAAAAAAATACGGAAGCTGATCGGCTAGCAAATGAAGCGATGGATAGAGGTCGCTAGAATATCTGAAATATTATAAACCTAGAATTTTCTATATTTAAAAAACCGCCAACTGATAATTGACGGTTTTTTTATTGTAGTATTTATTTTCCTGAACATTTAGAGACGCTAACGTGAAGATGATTATCTTCGTCGAGTGTATAAGCATCAGGGCTGCATGCCTTAGCCGCCGCTATTAAAGCGGTCATGTTTTCTTCATCTCCAAAATCAACCGCATAAGATTTATTGGTAGATACTCCACCGCCATAATGGCAAGAATAGCATTTATGGGCGCAACCCTTGCATTTAGTAGTATTACAAACGCCTAGATTACCAATAAATTTACTATCGCTGATTGAAGAGATTCTTCCTACTCCAGATGTTAATTTAGTACGCATACAATTTAGCAATTGAGCCAGTTCTGGACTTGCATCTCCAGATTGTAGAAAAATGTTAGGATCAAATTTCCCGCCGCCTGTTATCCAAGCGCTACCGTTAAAACTCCCGGTAACTACTGCCGGCTGACTACCACAAGCTCCCTTTGTTAAAACTCCCATTCCGGTAACCGCCGACGTTCCCGCACAATTTCCCGTCCAAATGTCTATTCTTTTACCTTGAATAGCGCCGCCAGAATCATTAATTGTATAAGTCCGACCATTAAAGCAGACCTTATCGCCATAATTTAAGTTGCTGCATTTTGGCCCAGCGATTGAGCCGATATATGGAGCTTCGCCACTCGAAGTACGATTACAGTAATCAATATTTTTAGGAAAAGCATTGCAGGGGCTATAGTGTTTTCCTGCTTTTGCTAGAGTTACAAAAAATTCATCACAATTTTTAGAAGTATCAGTACCCACTCCAGGTGGGCAAGAGCAATTCATAGCAATAGCACAATAGAATTTTTTTGTATTAGCCCAAGTTGGTTGGCAGTATCCAGTTGCATAGAAATTTACTCCAGTTACTAATTCTTGATCAGTTGCACAACCAGCTTTAAGATAAGTTCCTGATTGGCCGGAATTTTTTTCCTTTATTAATTCCGTAACCTCCTTATTGCTAAGCGCCCCCATAGTTATCGGTCGGAATTTTACTAACTCTGGGTTAACAGTAATTAGAAGAACATAAGAAGAAAGAAGAATAACAAGTCCAGTAACTGCCCCAATTATTAAATCGCTCGCTTGTTTTATTTTACTAGCATCACCGCTAGAAATGAGCCATAACACTCCGCCAGCCATAAGTACTATCGCCGCTAAAATACCAGCAACTTTTAAGGCATAATTATAAATCCAAGTAATATATTCCCCGAGCCAATTTACTTTACAAAGATATTCACCGTTATCGTCCTGAGTACAGGTTGGTTGGGTAAAATTAAGACCATTAAGATCAACTTGTAAATCAGGAATTTCAAATTTAGGAGCATCGTCAGATGGTTGTATGCCTCCGTCGCCAGGAACTATGAAATTATCTTCGCCAGTGCAGCAACAGATAGGAGTTTGATAGAGGCCACATTTAGGGGTGTTTGTGCATTGGGGATTTGGTCCAAAAGTTGTTCCAATCGTCCCTCCAATATTAGTGCAAGGAGCAATAGTCTTATTAAAATCACTATAAGCCTCGTAACATCCGTATCCGCATCCGCCGGCATTAGCGGAAATTGCAAAAAACCAAGGCCCAAAAATAGCCATCAAAAATATGATTTTTTTAATTTTTTTAAATTTCATACTTTAGAATATTTTTTGATATTTTCATTAGCAAGATTTTGAATATATTTTATTTCCTCATCTTTTAAATGTTTAAAGCGTCCCTGACCCTTTAAGTAGGTGCTCACTGGTTCTGGTTTAAAATTATTATTTATACTTGAGGAAATGAGTGATCCATTAATATATTCTAAGATCGGGTATAGACCGGTTTTAACGGCTAATTTCCCCATCATGACTGCTTCGTTGTAATTTATTTTCCAGCCCGGGATACAAGGACTAAGAATTTGTATATAGGCCGGTCCAGAAACAGTGAGCGCTTTTTTAACTTTGTTAGTAATATCATCCGGAAAACCGGCGGCTGTTTGAGCAACATATTTTAAGCCATGGGCTAAAGCGATAGCTAACATATCTTTTTTTACCTGATTAGAACCAATTGATTTTTCTCCGTTTGGAGTAGTTGTAGTCGCGGCGCCGTATGGAGTAGAACCGGAAGCTTGGATTCCAGTATTTGAATACGACTCAGTATCATAACAAATATATAAAATGTTTTCGCCCCTTTCCCACATACCGCTAATGAGTCCCAAACCAATATCATATGTTCCGCCATCACCAGCCTGCACTAAAACCTTAGTTGTTTTATTACCCTTTTTATCTAAGGCCGCTTTAATTCCGGAGGCGACTGAAGAGGCGTTTTCAAATAAGGAATGTATCCAAGGTAAGCCCCATGAGCTTTGCGGGTAAGCAGTTGTAGTTACTTCTAAACAACCAGTCGCATTAGCAATAATAGTATCTGAGGTTAAGCCACGCATCACCGCCTGAACGGCTGATAATTGGCCACAACCAGAACAAGCATTATGACCGGGCGATAAAAATTTATTGATAGTATTTTTCATAATTATTTTATTCAGGATAGCAACAAGCTAATCCGCTTTCGCAATTTCTTCCTCTAGCTGAAAATCCGTCATGTTTGTATCCTGAGGCAAGACAAGTTATTTGATCTTCTAAAGGATTTACAGATCCAGGATGCAAACTAGCTGTCGGAAGCCATAATTTTGAACAAAGAGCTCCTGGATCATTGCCACATGGTTCATTCTCTCCCCCTGCGCCCTTCCAACATAATTTATTATAACAGAAGTCAGTGGATACTGGCTTGTCTTTAATGCAAGTTGATCCATTAGAAGCTGTTTCGCATTGGTCAAATAACGTACAATTGTAATAACCGCCAACCGCTTGGCAATTAGTAGGTTCAAATTTACTTGTACTAAGATTGCATTCTTGTTCCATCGAATTTATACAAATTGAATTCGCTAAACCCTGGCCACGATCTGTGATACAACATCCTGGTAGAGTGCAGGTCTTGCCATCTGCGCTAACATAGTATTCTTTAGTAAGATTAAAAACCGTATCAGTGGTTGATAATTTAAAAGTACCGTTACCCTTTTTACATTTTTGGTCGGTAGTCATTTCGGCTCGATTATCATATTGGCAACAACCAGGGATTTCTTTAGCAAGATAAGTTAAGCTAATTGAGTTCAGTTTTAATAATTGGGGATTAACAGTATTAAGTAACATCCAGGCGCCGAATAAAATAACAATTCCGGTTAAACTACCGGCAATTAAATCTTTAGCTTGAGTAATTTTTGTTTCATTACCTCCTGAAGTCAACCAAATAAGCCCAGCTCCCATTAAAATTACAACCGCTAGAATACTAATAATAGTTAAACCATAGTCATAAATTGCGACGAGGTATTTAGCGAGTAAATCACTAGTCATTACTCCACCAACTTCACTCCCGACGTCTATTTGTCCCGACCCCATTCCTGGGATCGGTATTTGAGGGTTAAACTCAAGAGCATTAGCTCCGTAAGCAATACGCGTTTGCGCTAAAAAAATCGAACCAGAAAATAGGGCGATGAAAGCGATGGCAATGATTGATTTGGAAAAATTAATTTTCATATTTCACGGGTGGCTTTTAAATGAATGTTGTTTGTTTCCCTTTATTACAAGAATCTTTAATTATTTTTTGAATATTTTTTTGGCTAATATCTTTTCCGCCTAAACCGACGATATAATTTTTAATATTTATTTTTCCCGTTTGGAAAATAGCCGCCTTCACTTCATTATATAATGGTCCGCCACTCCCCGGGCTAATTGCCTTTTCAATAACGGCAATATTAGAACAATTTTTGATGGCCTTATTTATTTCTTCAGCGGGGAAGGGGCGAAAAGTTGTTATTTTTAATAGACCAACATCTTTATATTCTTTCATGGTTTCTTTTATTGTTCCTGCAAGAGAACCCATGGTGATTAAAATAGTTTTTGGTTTTTTCGCACCTGAATATTCTACTAAACCATTACTGTTATCTTTAAAATTGAACACTTTTTTTAAATTTCGATATTCTTTTTTTATTTCTTCCAAGCTTAAATTAAAGTCTTGCAAAATATTTTCTCTAGTTTCAAAATATTCCGCTGATGAAGAAAAACCTCCCATCGTAACCGGATTTTTAGGATCAAGATATGTTCCCGGCGTCGGAGTATAGGCCGGAAGATATTTTTTTATATTTGTTTTACTAGGGATTGAAACTGGTTCGTAAGAATGAGTTAAAATAAAACCATCAACATTAACTAAGGCTGGTAAATCCATTTTCTCGGCTATTTTATAAGCTAATAAATGTTGATAAATTGCTTCCTGATGATTTTCGGCAAAAAACTGTAGCCAACCGCTATCTCTAACAGCCATGGCGTCAGAATGATCATTCCAAATATTAATTGGGGCGGAGACCGATCTATTAGCGCAAGTCATCACAATCGGAAGACGCATACCGGAAATATTATATAAAACCTCAACCATTAATAATAATCCCTGAGAGCTGGTTGCGCTATAAACTCTTGCTCCAGTAGCGCAAGCGCCGAGTATTATAGAGGCGGCGGCAAATTCACTCTCCGCCCTTACGTATTCATAATTAACCATTCCTTCGGCTTTGAACTTTGCTAAATCTTCAACAATATGAGTTTGCGGAGTAATTGGATAGGCCGAAATAACATCAGGATCAATGTTGTTAATAGTTAGGGCAATCGCTCTTGAACCTTCAAGAATATGTTCGCCTTTTGTTTTTTTTATTTTCATTTTTTCCATATATAATATTCCTCCTAATTTTTAGTAATCTTCTTTCATATCGATTACTTTAACCGGGCATTCGTGTGCACATAAACCACAGCCTTTGCAGTAGTCATAATCAGTTTGCGGTTTTAATTTATTATTAATATTTATCATTTCGATACATCCTTCCGGACAAAGTTTAGCGCATAAAGAACAACCAATACATTTTTCTTGATTGGTAATCGGTCTATGTGTTCGCCAACTTCCAGTTTTGTTTTTTAAAGAGGTATTTGGCTTAATAGTTAATAATTTTTTCATATTTCTAGTCATTGTAAGCTTTTTCAATTGCGATAATATTTTTTTCAATTATTATGGCGCCTTTATCTTGAAATTTTTCTTTAATCGCCGTTTTTAGAGCTTCTAGATTTACTAAACCAGAATGTTTAGCAAAAGCGCCGAGAATAATAGTATTAACAATATTTTTACCAAATATTTCTAAGGCAATTTCAGTAGCGGCGCAAAAAAATACTTTTTTTGATGGCAATTTTATTCTTAACTTATAATTTTCAGGAGCGTTAATTATGAAAATTGTATTTTTATCTGTACCTTTAATTATTTCGGTTGTTTCTAGAAGAGTTGCATCTTGAATAATCAGAACGGTCGGATGGTATATTTGCTCTCTAGTTATTATCGGCTCGTTAGAAATTCGAGCATAGGATTGAATCGGCGCTCCGGTTCTTTCAACTCCAAAATTAGGAAAAGCTTGGGCATATTTACCTTCATTAAAAGCCGCGATAGCAATTAATTCCGCCGCCGTTACAACGCCTTGTCCTCCTCGTCCGTGAATTCTTATTTGCTCCATATTATTTTTGAGTAGTTAACAAGCCTTCTATCAGTTCTTGTAATTTTTCAGTTGTTAGCGCTCCGGTTAATTGATTATTATTTATATACCAAGTTGGTGTTCCTTTTATTTGTAAATAGCTACCATCTTCGTAGTCTTTTTTAATTTGTGGGAAATAACGCTGCTCTTCTAAGCAGGTATTAAATTGATTAATATTCAAATCTAATTCAACCGCTAAATTAGGCATCATCGCTTTTAATTCCTCTTGGCTGATATTAAATTTTTCTTGATTTTCAAAAAAGATATCATGAGCTTCGGAAAATTTTCCTTGTTCACCGGCGCAACGGGCGGAAAGAGCAAGAAAGATTGAATTATCATGAAGAGGATAATCGCGATAAACAATCCTTACCCTATCGGCATATTTTTCCCTGATGTTTTTTAATCCCGCATAAGATTGTTTGCAATATGGACAAGCAAAATCTGAAAATTCAACAATAGTAATCGACGCTGTTTTCGCTCCCCAAGTATTATCAGAAGCGCCATTTATGGCAGTTAAATATTTTTGTCGTTGTTCTTCTAGATTTTCTAGCGAGACGCCGTTATTTATATTTTGTATTTGCTGAACAACATAAATTCCGGAGGCGATGATAAATATTAGAATAATTGCACTAAGACCTATTAAAATAATACCCCACCATTTTTTATACCAGGGACGTAATTTATTTTCATGACGCGCTTTCATCGCGGCATATTCGACTCTTTCTTTTAAACTCATATTGTTTTTCAAATTGAAAAAATATCCAGTTTCCAGTATGCTTATATTATAACATAATTTATGAAATTAATCTCTTGGAATGTTAACGGAATAAGAGCGGTCGCTAAGAAAGGTTTGGCGGATTTTTTAAAAACGGAAAAACCGGATATTTTATGTTTGCAAGAAGTAAAAATTTCAGATTCTGCTCGAGCTTTGGTTGAATTTGATTTTGTTGATTATGAAGAATATTGGAATTGTGCCAAGAGGCCTGGTTATAGTGGCACGGCCGTTTTAGTAAAAAGGGGTTTAACGGATTTTGTAAACGTTAAAAATGGTTTAGCAGAAGATAGATTTGATATTGAAGGGCGAGTACAAATAGTTGAAATGAAGGATTTTTATTTGTTAAATGCTTATTTTCCTAACTCAAATCATGAATTAACTCGTCTTGGTTACAAACTCGATTTTAATGAAGCGCTACTAAAATATGCAAAAAAGCTAGAAAAGAAGAAGCCGCTGATAATTACCGGCGATTTTAATGTTGCCCATCAGGAAATTGACTTAGCGCGTCCTAAAGATAATGTTGGTAATCCCGGCTTTACTATAGAAGAACGTACTTTTATGAATAAATTTTTAGCCGCCGGCTTTATTGATACATTTCGCGAGTTAAACGGTGATAAAGTTCAATATTCGTGGTGGAGTTTTAGGGCAACCGCTAGATTACGTAATATTGGTTGGCGGATTGACTATTTCTGTGTATCCGATAAACTTAAAAAACGCTTAAAAAAAGCGAGCATTCTAGATAAACAAACCGGCTCCGATCACGCACCTGTTGTTTTGGAAATTTAATAAAAAATGAATTTAATTATATGTATAATCATCAAGCAATAGAAAAAAAATGGCAAGCCCATTGGCAAAAAACTAATCTTTATTTAACGGAAGAAGATAAGAATAAACCCAAGTATTATATTTTGGATATGTTTCCTTATCCGTCAGGTGCCGGTCTTCACGTTGGCCATCCTAAAGGTTATATTGCGACCGATATTTTTGCTCGAATGCGCCGGATGCAAGGTTATAATGTTTTACATCCGATGGGTTTTGATGCTTTTGGCTTACCGGCGGAAAATTATGCTATTAAAAATAAAGTTAATCCAAAGGTATCAGTTGCTGAAAGTGTTGCTCATTTTAAAGAGCAATTAGAAATATTAGGTTTCTCTTATGATTGGGAAAGGGAAGTAAATACGACTGATCCTAGCTATTATAAATGGACGCAATGGATATTTTTAAAAATGTGGGAAAAAGGCTTAGCTTTTGAATCGAATGAGCCAATTAATTGGTGCCCGTCTTGCAAAACAGGACTCGCTAATGAAGATTTAGAAGATGGAAAATGTGAACGTTGCGGGAGCGAAATCGAGCAGAAACCGATGCGCCAATGGGTCCTTAAAATAACTGATTATGCGGAACGTTTATTAAATGATCTCGATAAATTACCAGATTGGGAGGAATCGATTAAAGAAATGCAAAGGAATTGGATAGGACGCAGTGAAGGGGCGGAAGCGATTTTTAAAATTGCTGGGACCGATGCAAAAGCAACGATATTTACAACTAGAATGGATACTATTTTTGGTTGTACATATTTGGTTTTAGCGCCGGAAAATGAATTAGTTCTTGATTTGCAAGATAAAATAACCAATTGGCCGGAAGTAGAAGAATATATTGAATCTTTGAAAAACATTCCGGAAATAGAAAGAACTAGTGCGAGCAAAGAAAAAACTGGTGTTAAATTAAAGGGTATTAAGGCGATAAATCCTTTTAATAATGAGGAGGTTGAAGTTTTTATTGCTGATTATGTTTTGAATTCTTATGGGACGGGAGCAGTGATGGCTGTTCCTGCTCATGATGAGAGAGATTATGAATTTGCTAAGAAATATGGTTTAAGAATTAAGTCGGTTATTTCCATTAATAATGAAATACCATTTGAAGGGAAGGCGGCGTTTACTGATGACGGGATTTTATTCCATTCAGAAGAATATAATGAACTTTCTTCAGGCGAAGCAAGAAAAAAAATGATTGCTTGGTTAGAAATTAACAAACTGGGAGCTAAAAAAATTAATTATCGTTTAAAAGATTGGGTTTTTTCAAGACAAAGATATTGGGGCGAACCAATTCCGCTTATCCATTGTAATAAGTGCAAAGTGGTAGCGGTTCCTGAAGAAGAACTTCCGCTTAAGCTCCCGGAAGTTGAAAGTTATGAACCGACTGGAACCGGCGAGTCGCCGTTAGCAGATATTTCAGAATGGGTTAATACTACTTGTCCAAAATGTGGCGGTGCCGCTAAACGTGAAACTAATACTATGCCGCAATGGGCCGGATCATGCTGGTATTATTTAAGATATATCGATAATAAAAATGATAATTCTTTAGTTGATCCAAAAAAAGAAAAATATTGGTCGCCAGTTGATTTTTATGTTGGCGGAGCTGAGCATGCGACTCGTCATCTTATATATGCTCGTTTTTGGCATAAATTTTTGTATGATATTGGTATTGCTAGTCATGAAGAACCATTTATAAAATTAAAACATGTCGGTTTAATCATGGGTGAGGATGGAAGAAAAATGAGCAAACGTTGGGGCAATGTTGTTAATCCGGACGAGGTTGTGCATAAATCGGGAGCCGATGCGATGCGAGTTTATGAGATGTTTATGGGCCCGTTTGAACAAGCTTGTAGCTGGAATACTAACGGAGTAATTGGCGCTCGAAAATTTTTAGAAAAAGTTTTATTATTTTCTGAAATTAGTAATTATCAAGAAGATAAAAAAATTACTTCGTTGCTGCATAAAACAATTAAAAAAGTTACCGCTGATATTGAAGATTTTCGTTTAAATACCGCCGTTTCCGCCATGATGATTTTAGCTAATGAAGTTGCTGATTATAAAGCTAAAGAATCAGCCCTACCGATATCTAAAGACAACTTTCTTAATTTTATTAAAATCTTAGCGCCGTTTGCTCCTCATTTAACTGAAGAAATTTGGGAGAAGCAAGAAAATAAAAATAGTATTTTTTTAAGTGCTTGGCCAACATGGGACGAAGTGCTTATAAAAGATGAGACTATCAATTTAATTATTCAAGTAAATGGTAAACTCCGAGCCTCCTTAGAAGTTGCCGCCGATATTTCAGCTGAAGCCGCTTATTCTCTAGCGATTATTCAAGATAATGTAAAAAAATGGCTGGAAGATAAAGAGGTTGTGAAAAAAATATTTGTCTCGGGAAAATTATTAAATATTGTTATTAAATAAAAAATTTCATGGAAGATTTAGTTGCAAAAACAAGAGAAATTTGTCGAATTTTTGATATTAAACCGAGCCGCTCTAAAGGCCAGAATTTTTTAATTAATGAACGCATTTATAATGATATAATTTTGGCGGCCGAAATTAACTCGAATGATGAAATTTTAGAAGTTGGGCCTGGGCTTGGTTTTTTAACTGTTCGTTTAGCAAAAGAAGCAAAAAGAATAGTTGCTGTTGAGCTAGATGACCAATTAGCGACTTATTTAAAAATGGGATTTGCGGCTCGAGACGAGGAAAAAGTTAAAATTGTTAATGAAGATGTTTTGAAGTTTAATATCGGAGCTGAATTTACTAAAAAATATAAAGTGGTTGCTAATTTGCCTTATAATATTACTTCGATTTTTTTGCGGACCGTTTTAACAGGGAAACATAAACCTGAACTTTTGGTTTTAATGTTGCAAAAGGAAGTCGCAGAAAGAATTATCGCGCTTCCATCAGAGATGAGTATGCTTGCGGTTTCTATTCAGTATTATGCCGATGTTTCTATTGTTAAAAAAGTGGCCGCGGGTAATTTTTGGCCGGAACCAAAGGTTGATAGTGCAATTATAAAAATTCAAGTACGTCCCAAAAAATATAACGAACAGCAAGATAAATTATTTTTCAGAATGGTAAAATCAGGTTTCAGCGCTAAACGAAAAATGCTCAAGAATAATTTAGCTGGTGGTCTACAAATTGACGCAAAAATTATCGCTGCCGCTTTACAAAAAATTGGCTTAGATTTAAAAATTAGAGCGGAAGATTTAAGCCTTGATAATTGGCGATTATTATTTGCGGAGTTAACGGTGTTTATGGTATAATAAAATCAACTTTATCACTTAAAGATGTTTTGATTTCGTTTATGCCGCTAAGTAATAATTTGGACAATAATTCTTCTGAATATAGTTTTAAAAATATGCCTCAGCCGCAAAAAATTGCGGTTATTTCTTTATCTGTTGTCGGTGTAACGATAATATTTTTTGGTATTTTACAATTTAGAGCGAGAGTTAATAATCCTTTTCAATATAATGGTGCTTCAACTTCAACTCTGGCAACAACAGTGAGCTTAATGGATACTGATACTGATAAAGATGGTCTATCTGATTATGATGAAGCTAATGTTTATCAAACTTCGAGGTATTTACCTGATTCTGATAGTGATGGAATTCTTGATGGCGAAGAAATAAAAAATGAAACTGACCCTAATTGTCCAGTTGGCCAAAATTGTTTAGGCGGACAAGATTTTTTAGCAAGCGCTACCAATACGACTCCGGTAGTTGAGAGTGTTGGTAGTTTAGGCGTTATCAGTATTGCTAGCGGTACTAATGAAACGGAACTAAAAAGCGCTTTAGCTGGGGAAGTTGATGCCGCAACTTTAAGAAAATTATTGATAGATGGCGGAGCGAGCCAAGAAACTTTAAATCAGATAAGTGACGAGGATCTTCTCAAAAGTTATCAGGAAGTTTTAAATAAACAAAATGAATAATAAAATGAAGGCTTCTTTAACTCAAAAAAAGAAGTATCAAAACACAGGCAAAAAAATTGCAGTTTTTTTGCTGTTTTTTATTTTAATTTCTTCTGCTCTTCTAGCGCCGCTACAACCTGCAAAAGCGCAAATGGCGGTAACCGATATTCCTAAATTAATTTGGGATAAAGTAACCGAAGTAACTAAAAAACTTTGGCAAAAAGGCGGTTCTTTAGCTTTTCAGCAAACTTTAAGAACAGCTTTAAATAAGATTGCTTACGATTCGGCTAATTGGATTGGTTCCGGCGGTGAAGGTCAAAAGCCGCTTTTTGTTACTCAAGACTGGGGTGCTTATATGAAGCAAGTGGGTGATGAAGCGGCGGGAACATTTTTAGAGAATTTTGCGGCTAATATGGCTAGTAGTAATTCGCCGGAACAATGTGATCGAGAATTAGAAACATGTTTAGATACTTGCAAAAAAAGAAATTCCGGATCAGAAGCAGGTGGATTGGGGGATTGTAATGATAAATGCCGAACAAAATCTTATACTTGTAGCGTAAAAGCAGAAACAGGAGGAACTGGCCTCACTTTTAATTTTTGTCAGCCATCCTCTTTAGAAGCAAAAGTTAAAATTGGCCTAGGTCTATCTCAAGTCAATCAACCACAAGCTCCAGCTTGTACGGCAACAAAAATGATTCAAAATTGGGGGGATGCGGCTCAAAAGTATAGCGATTTTAAAGACCCGCAATTCTTAGAAAAAATAGCTGATGTTTTTGATCCAACCTCTAGTGAATTAGGTATTTGGTGGTCAGCTAGTACTGATTTAACGACCAAAAAAATAGAAGGAGAAGAAGTCTCCAAAACAACATTATTAGCTAAAGGTGGATGGCTTGATCCGAGAACGATTGCTGGTGAATCAAGATCATTACCAAACCAAGCGGAATTACAATCAGAGCAAACATACAGTCAGTATACAAGTAATTTTGGTAAATATACCGGCGATGCTTTTGTTGATGCTGCTCAATTATTTTTAAATCAATTATCGCTTACAGCCTTTAATAAATTGATGCAAAATATTGGTAGTAAAAATAGTGATAGTGTCGCTGTCTCTAGTGGGACCGAGCAGGATCCTAATTACGGTTCCGGTGATACTGCTTTAAAGGATATAACTTCTAAATTAATTCAACCTAATTTTGGCGCTGGATCAGTTTATGATATTTTATCCGAATTAGCGATTTGTCCTGATAAAGCGCACCCAGGCCCAACTAATTGCGTCATTGATAATAAGCTGATGCAAGGAATAACTGAAAATAAAACAGTTGCCGAAGCTATTAAAGCGGGTTATTTGCACGGCGATTGGCGCTTTACTCTAGATAATCAAATTAACGCTTATGAAAATAGTTATTCCTATCGAAATATTTCTATTTTAAAAGCTCATCGAATTCTACCGGCCAGCTGGGAACTTGTTTTTGAAAAAATGAAATCTTTTCAAAGCTTAGCTACTACTCCTAACTCAATCTATAAGGCTAAGGAAGCAACTTTATCTGATTTAGTTTCTTGTTTTGACCCTTATGATAATGAGGATAAATTTAGTCAAAAATTTGATGCAACCGATCAAGCTTGGTGTACTGGCCTAGTTGATCCTAACTGGGTTTTAAAAGCGCCTTTAAATTATTGTAAAAAAGAAGGTTTTAGTGCTCAAATAATAAATAGGAATGTTGTCCCTTCTCAAAAGGCAAATGGCGATAATCCTTATGTCCCTAGTGAAATTAATATCATTAGAGCTGATAGTTATTGCGCTGATAATCAAACTTGCATCAAAGAAACTAAGAATAATGGTTGCGTTGCTTATGGATATTGTAATGAAGAAAAGAGAACTTGGAGTTTTGACGGTGATTCTTGTGAACCAGTAAATAATACTTGCCAAGCTTTTATTAATCCAAGTTCCGGTCAAAAAATAGCTTATTTAGAAAATACCCTTGACTATGGAGTTTGCGGTCCGGAAAATGCTGGTTGTAAGCGATATTCTTATGTTGGCGCTTACGACGTTTTAAAAGGGATGGTAGTTTGGAACACATCCGGTGATGTTTATTTAAATAAAAGTGTTAACGATTGTTCAGTTAAAGATGAGGGTTGTTCAGAGTTTATTAGAATTAAACCAGCCTGGGGAGCAAATTTGGTAATGAATCCCGATTTTATTAATGATAGTATAGGAGCATCTTCAACGAGTAGCTTTTTAAATGATTGGCCAATTACTACTTCTAAAGCAACAATTGTTGATTCCACTAATGAACCAGGAGCAAGTGTCGGTCGCGCTTTAAAATTAGAAGGAACTTTAGCCGTTTCCGTTTATTCTGATTATGATAACTCTTTGTTGCCTAAGAACTTAGAACTTGTTTCTGGGCAAGCTTATACTCTAAGCGCTGATATCTGGGTCGCATCTGGTAGCGGTAGTCGTTTATCAATTGGTAGTCCTACTAGTGCGAATGTTTATGAGAATAATACCGTTGGCGGATGGAAACATGTAAGTTTAACTAGAAAAGCGGGTGATGATTTTAGCCAACCGAGTTTTACCATCACTGCTTATGGGTCTTCTTCGGTTATCGCTTATATTAAGAATATAAAATTCGAGATGAGTAACGGTGATACGGGCTATAGCGCTTACGGTTATAATACCAATGGCTCTTCTAAATTTTATCAAAAATTATTACCGCAATATTTAGAAAATGCTTGTTATAGCGAGGATTCAAGTGGGGCTTTAAATTATCGCTTGAAAGATAATGCCCCAACTAAATGTTTAAATTATGTAAGAAAATGTAGCCAAGCGGAAGTCGGTTGTGATTTGTATACATCGTCCAAAAATAATTTTTCCATCCCGGCGAAAATTGATAGTCTAGATTATTGCCCGGGAGAATGCGTTGGTTATGATGTTTATATTGCGCGAGAAACTTATTTTAATTCCGCTCAAGCTGATAATTTAATTCCTAAAACCGCTAAAGAGTGTAGTGCGGAATCAGTCGGTTGTAATGAATTCACCAATTTAGATAGTTTAGCGGCGGGAGGAGAAAATCGTGAATATTATTCCGCTTTAAAACATTGCGTTAAACCAAGTCAAGCTACTTGCGGAAGTTTTTATGCTTGGGAGGGAACTGGAAGCGGTTATCAATTACGTTTATATAGTTTACAAAAAAATACTGACGGTACTCCCGCGGTAGTTGCCGATGATACAGACTTGTGTAATGAAATAATTTTTAACTCTCCGATAAATAGTCCGCTTTATAATCCCGATTGTCAGCAAGTATATACTTCAACCGGACAAACTTATTATCATCTTAATTCAAATCTGATTACCTGCTCTGATTCTTGTCGTACTTATCGAGTAACCGAAAAAAATTATGATCGTCGTTTGATTCAAAGTGAATGTCTTGGTTCTACTAAGCATTGGGATGCAAATGAAGGTGCTTGTATTTCTTGTATAAATGGTGGAGTTTGGAATAGTATTCATCAAGCCTGTGTTTATCAAGGTATTCCGGGAGAAGGAAAGACTTGCAGTGCTAGTGAAAACGGTTGTCGAGAATATAATGGCAATGAAGGGAATAATGTTCGTTTAGCCGCTTCTTATGATTTTGAAACTCCGGCTGGAACTTGGACCTCTAATTGTAAGAGCGGAATAAGCGTTTCTAGTATCTCTAGCAATAAAAATGGCCATTCTCTATATTATAATAGTCAGGCGGGTGAATGTTCTGAAGTTGGCGGTAATCTTCAGACTTTATCTAAGCGTTTTCCTCTTATTAAACAAATAATGGCTGCGAGCCCTCCTCTATTTCCAGTCGCTCAGCTTAAAGTCACCGGAACCGTTAAACAAGATAGAGCTTATAGCGTTAAATTTTTAGCTAGTTCTCCTAACGGAGCCGATTTGCAACTTTATCTATATAATCCGGAAACTCAAGAGAAAGCAGAATTTAATACCGGCAATCCGATTAAAGTCTCTGGCGGTAGCGCTTGGCAGATTTATTCAGCTAATCTTGATAATTTAAACCATATAGTTTCTAATAATGAAGTTTTAGTGGTATCCGCTAGTAATGATTTTTACTTAGACAACTTTCTTTTAACAGAAATCACTGATCGGTTTTACTTAATTAAATCTTCAAGTCAAATTCCACCGGTTTGTTATTATGATGACTTCGATGTTTATCAGGGAACAGATTATAATTTGGGTTGTTCGGCTTATGTTGATAAATCTGGTATTAATCATAATTTGCATACTTTTTCTAGTATTTGCGATAAATCTTCAATCGGTTGTGAACAAGTAATTAGTACTAATAATTACGCCTCCTATAAAGAGGATATTTGGGGCGATACCAACAAAAATAAAAAATGTGATACTAATGAACCGGATTGCGTTAAGGTGGAAGCCGATACGGCTCTTTATATAGTTTACGATCAAGCGAAAACCTGTAATCCCGCTGATTTAGGTTGCAGTTTGCTCGGTCAAGCTAAAATTTCTAATGGTATAACAGCCTGGTCAGACGTCTTTAAGAAAAACAATCCAAATTTCTATAACAGCCCAAATAGTATTTTATGCGATTCAAGCGGTTTAGGCTGTGAAGAATGGAAGAATGCTGATAATGGCGGTTTAAGCTATTTCCGTGATCCGGGAGATAATGTTTGCATTTATAATTCCGCGCAAAGAGGTTGGTATAAAAATACTGCTAGTGGCCGAACTTCTTGCGATTATTCCTATTTTAAGACCATTGGCTATGGTGGTGTTGGTAATAGGATTCCGGTTCCAACTAAAGAAGTCGGTTTGTGCGATGTTAAATTTTCCGGTTGTCGCGAATATATTGACCCGGTTAGTAAGTTTAATCCCGACTTAGTAATTGCTAGTACAACCAATGTTATGGTTCAGCCGAACAAGCTTTATGTAGCTTCTTCCGCTTCTAGTAGTGAAACAACCTTAACTTTTCCTAATGATGTTGTTCCGTTATTAATTGATAATACTTTTGGAATCTCAACTAAAAAAATAATTGTTGGCGGTACTACTAAAAATTTAATTTTTAATTCCTTAAATAATATTTCCGCTAGTAAGGCGTTAACCGCTACGGTTGAAGTAAGGGAATTAGCAGTTGAATATCAGTTATCTGGTACAGTTGATAAAAAGAGTTGTAATGGTTTAGTTAATTTTAATAATGGTTGCGTTTTATTTAACGAAAGATCAATCGCCGGTGCGGATGGATATAATAAGTTAGCCGGCTTTTATGATCCTTATGTCAGTACCGATAAGTCAGGCCTTGTTAAATGTAATTCTAATCAACCGGGTTCATGTGTGGCTAATCAGCTGATAAAAGTTAGACCGGATCGGGTTTGTTCCGGCTGGCTGGATTGTTCTACTTATGCCAAAGATGAGAATGGTAACGAAATTTGTTATTCTTTGAGACAATGTAATAGTCTCGATGAAAATTATGAATGTAATAATTTTGTTCCGCCAATTCTTGGCCAACAAAATCAACAAAAATCAGAGAATGCTACTGGATATTTCTTCTTGAATAAATATAATATCGGCGGTATGAAAGAGGTCGGTTTAAATAGCGAAGCTCATTTTGATTTTGAAGAAATTATTCCTTCCTTATCTTGTGTCCGAGTTATAGATACAAATGGTAAAGAATGCAGTTTCAGTAATATTGCTAAAGAATTAATTGTCCGAGAGCCAGAAAAGGCTAAAGTCGATTATCCAATCTCCGGTAAGAGCTATTTACGTGTTCCGGCTGCTTATAATGTTTCGCCACAACCAGCCGGTTCTTGGATAAATTTATCGTCTGATCAAGATTATTATCTCAGTTATCTTTTAAATACTCAGAACTCGGCCGGCGGTGCTAAAATAATAATTGAAACTAGGAACGCAGCAACATCAACTGTTTTTACCGCCTCTAGCACTAACGGTTGGGTGAGAAAAATAAATCGTTTTAATTCCGGAAATATTGGAGCTAATAATGGAAGTGTGCAAATAAGAATCAATCTTCGCTCTGATGGTTTATCAGGTGCTGAAGGTGAAGCCTACTTTGATGATATTAATATCGAGCCGGTTCTTCAAGTTGGAGATAATCAATATGTTGCTAGAGAATGTCGTCTTTATCCAACCAGCAGCAGTTTGAGTTGTAAAAATCAAAGTAAAAACGTTATTAAAGACGGTTTAGAAGGCTATTGTTTAGAACATGATAAAGCTAATCCTTCAGTTTGCGTAACTTGGTTTCCGGCTGATCGTGTTAGTTCGTCAGTTCTTGGTAGTCAAAGTTTGGGCTATTCCGGTCCGACTGGTTTAAGTTATTGTACTAATGTAAATGCTAATATTAAATTTGCTAAGAAGATTGTAACCAAGCTAGTTTATAATACTCAGGATAAAGATAACTCTTATTATATAGATGGAATTGGTAGTAATATTCTCTGTGAGCAAGATACAAATAGCGGAATATATAATCCAAATTGTATCAACGTCGGAGGAGCCGGAGGAGCGGTTTCTATTAATAGAGATTGGTGCGGTGAAATGGCGGCGTCTTATGCCCAGACTTATTGTGGCGATCAAGTAAATTATAGAGCAATTCATGTTAATTCTAAGCAAAGTTTTAATAATGAATTTATTTATTGCGTTCCTAGAGATAAAACAAACTCGAATCCTCTAAATCCTAATTTCTTATTTGGAGTTGGGTCGTTAACTACAGCCGTTGCTTCACTACCTTATGCGACCTCGCTAGACACTGCGGTCGCCCAGACTAACTGTGCGGAAATTAAATTTTTTAAGGAAGCTTGGGTTCAAGCTGATGGCTTTGGAACAAATGGGACTTTATTTACTACTCATCCGGTTATTAGGTGTGACGATGAAGCTGAAGGAAAATGTGAAGAAATTAATGAAGCAACTAACGCTAACCCACCGATTAGAATTTATGATATGAATCACCCGGCGGTTGATGAGCAAGGTTTGCAATATTTAGCGGCCGATGCAAGTAATAGAGATAAAGTTTTTAATTTTACTTGCAATAATTTTGCTCAAGTAGTTTCTGGAAGCGGAATAAATAAAGCTTGGGTAGTAAGAACTACGGCTGATCCAAGATGGGCGACCACAACTCCTTATTTCTTTGACGCTATTGCTACCCCCGGAAACTTAAAATTATACGGCCGTCAACGCAATGGCGTACCTTTCGGCGCCGCTGTCTTTCCTGAAGATTTTGATATTTTAAACAGTGGTCCGGTATACTTACAAAATCAATATTATTTAAAGGATAAACAAAGCGTTTTAGGCGGACGTCCTTATGATTGTACCGGAAATGCTTGTATGAATATTGGCTATTGTAGTGATAATCCTAATGTGATGTGTGTATTTTTACCAAAAGATTATCATGTTGTAGGAGACAATATCCCTACATTTTCACTGGGTAATAATGATGGTGATTATGTAAATAAAAAAACTTGTTCTGATGGTGGGTTTGGTGTTTGTCGCCCCCTTTGGAATTCAACGAATTTTGTTGGCTCAGATGTTTTAAGCTCTATTTTCTTACAATCTTATGGAAGCTTTAAGTTTGACTCAGGTACTTACGCTCCAGATTCTGTTAGCTGGAATAAATCGGGTAGCCCTCAATTTAATAGGCCCGAATTTAATCCAAAAATAATTAGCAGCCCAAAATTAAAGTTAAACGGAGTAGATAAGGAAATGATAGTTGATAGGAGTGGCGTCTATAGTTTAGAATTTAATACTTTAGTTGATCCGGAGCATCAGCCTCTTAAAATGGTTTATATTGAATGGGGAGATGGAAATAAGCAAGCAGTTACCGGTCAAGATCATCGCCCAGATGCTGCTAACCCGCATGTTATTTATCATTATTATGATGGTAACTATGGAAATCTTGGTACAAAAATTAAATTGAAGATTTGGGATAATTGGGATAATACTAGCAATTAAAGTATGGCTGATAATATAAAGATTAATGGAAGTAGAGCCGGGTTTAATGAACAACCCGGTAATGATTTACTAGATTCAGAAGAATTTGATGATGAAGCTGATATGGCCGATGAATTTGAGGAGGAAAGCTCTAATGGAAAAAGTAGAAGTTCTAATCGTCAGTCACAGGCAAATCAAATTAAAAATAAAACGGGTTCCGATGAGCGTTTTGATAGTAGTTTAATGAATCCGGGAGAATCTAGTAGCGATAAGGCCGGCGCTTTAAATGAAGCTAAGAGGAAGGAAAAGAGTGGGGCACCTGATCAAGCTAACCCTCAAGAAGAACCGCAAACTTTAAGAGAGGCGGTTATTGCCGCTAAGAGAGAAGAAGCAGCTAAAGATAAAAAAGAAGAAGAGGGCGAAGGTGGGATTAAATCAAAGTTTTCGGCACAGATAAGAAAGACTACTAGTAAATGGCTTTGTGATTCTTGGATAAATTTATGGGATAGTTTTGGCCTAACTCTGTTTTATATAAATTTTCATGTCTTTGCTCGCCTAGTTGTTGGAAAAAGTTGGTTTTGTAAATTAGGCGAAGAATGGCTAGAATCCGGAATAATTGGCGGTACGAATGAGCTAAAAGATGCAGTATTAGGAAAAACGTTAAGTAAGTATACTGATAAAGCAAATACCTGTTCTAATATTGGAGAAAGTACAGTGCTGGGTATTTTAGATTTCGCTTTATTGTTAGTTATTTTTATTAATTTAGCTATTATCGGAGCGATGTTGCAAGTTTTTGAAAATCCGATGGCGTTTATTGGTCAAATATTTGGCTGGGTTTGGGATAGTACCATTGGAGGAATTACTAATGTTAGTTCATAGGTTTAATTAAATAGAATATGAAAATAAAACTGAAGAAAATCAAATTCAATAAAAAGTCGCTGATAATTTTAACGATAATTATTTTTTCGACTGCTTTATTTTTATTTTCAAGAACAGCCGTCTTAGCAGCTGACGGTTCAGGGACTGGCTGGGTGACTTGGTTAGTCGGCGGTCTAGCGCAAGGGATTGCTTCTATTTTAGGCTGGATTTTAATGAAACTGCTTGCTGTTTTAATCCAAGTCGCTCAATATAATGATTTTATCAGATCGGCAGCCATTGTTAACGGTTGGGTAATTGCGAGAGATATTGCCAACATGTTTTTCGTGATTATTTTATTGATTATTGCCTTTGCAACAATTTTACGCATCGAAAATTATAGTTATAAAAAATGGTTGCCTAAATTAATTTTGATGGCGATTTTAATTAATTTTTCTAAAACTATCTGTGGACTGTTAATTGATTTATCGCAGGTTGTTATGCTTACTTTTGTTAATGCTTTTAAAGATGTTGCGGCTGGTAGTGTGGTCGATATGTTAGGCATTACTGGTTGGCAAAGTCTAAATGGAATAAAAGAGGTCGGCGGCTGGACAGTCGCCTCCGCTTACGTTTTATCAGTAATTTATTTGATAGTTACTCTAATTACTATTACGGCGATGATTGGTATGCTAGTCATGCGCATTATCATGATTTGGGTTTATGTTGTTTTATCGCCGTTTGCTTATCTGCTTGCTGCTTTTCCTGGCGGTGCAAATTATTCTTCTCAATGGTGGAGCGAATTTATTAAAAATTTAATTGTTGGTCCGGTTTTAGCATTTTTTATTTGGTTATCTTTTACATCTCTGGTTAGCTTTAATGATAAAGGAAATGATGTTGTTAAAGGCTTTAATGATAGCACTAAAGATATTACCTGCCAGACTGGCGCAGATGGTGAATGTAAATATGGAACTTCAGATTTGATGATTAAATTTATTATCGCAATCGCGATGCTCCTTGGTGGGATGAAGGTTGCTTCAGAAATTGGTGGTGCAGCCGGCGCCGTTGCCGGTAAAGGTCTAGCTAAAGTTTCGGCTTTGGGTTCAGGAGCGGTAAATAAGCTTGGCAGGGGTGCTGAAAAATTTGGATCATGGGCTGGGATGCAACTTGGCGATGTTCGTGATATGGCGAGCGAGAAACTTAAGTTTGATTTGAATCTTGTTGCTGGAGAAAGAAGAAGAAGAGAGCAAGTAGCTGCTAACCGCGAACGTCGGAAAACTAGAATTCGTGATGTTACCACTACAGAAGCAGAAAAAGGAAAAACCTATTTTGGACGAAAAGCGGCTTTGTTTTCTACCGGCGATATTGCTTGGCAAAATTTAATGGATAAAAAGTTTTTTCAAGGCGGTTCTCCAGGTGTAGTTAAGGATAATATAGATAAAATTGAGGCCGAAGAAACAAAAAAGAAAAAACTTAACGAAGAGATAGCAGATATTGATAAGCAATCAAATAAAGTCCTTACAATGTCTGAAAATGATCAGATAATCCAACAATTAAAGGATCTAAATAAAGGCATGCAAAATCTTAACTTCCAAAAGAATGCTATTTTGAATGATCCGACCTATAAGGATCTTAAAGATAAAGAGAAGAAGTTTACTTTAACTGATAAAGAAGAACAAGAACTCGCTAAAGTAGAGGGTATAATTAAGAAATATGACGAAAAGATTGATCAACAAAAAGCAATTAAAGACGGACTCACAAGTACGGTTAGTGGCGCTATAATCGTAAAGAACGAACAAGAAAAGAAAAAAGTTATAGCTACTAACGATAGTCTTATTAATAAAAAAAGAAAGGAAGTTGGTGATGCTGATAAGGAAATAGCGAAATTTTCTGATATTTTACGAAAAAATCAATTATCCGAAGTGCAATCAGCCCGAGCTGATATTAGTGCTAAAATTGAAGCTGAAGCAAGCAAGAAAATTGCTAATTTTTCTAATCCCGATCAACTGGTTGGTATATATAAAGAAGCGGAGGAACAACAAGATAGAGGTTTGATGGCCGCCTGTTATAAAAAATTAGCTAAGACCGGTAATTATAATGATCTTCACCGAGAATTAGGAATAGGAACTGGTTATGATGGGATGGTTAAAATGGCTGAGCGTTTGCAAACTCATGGTGGGATGACTGAACAAGATTCCCGTGGGTTAATCGCAGAAATCGGCGAATTAGCTAAGTCCGTTAATCATTTTGAAGCTTTTGGTGCGATGTCAATGAATAAGGCTGGTCAATGGGAGTTAACCGGTAAAGATGAACAAGAAGCCGCAATTCTAGCAGAAAAATCAAAAATTCAGGTTCAACAATTTGTAAGATCAGCTAATCGTTTAGGTACTGGTGCTTATCGTAATGGGGAGCCACACGATGCTCAACATTGGGATTTAAGTCGATCATCAATTGCCTTGTTTGCTTCTAAAGACAAGTCATATTCCGAGGATTTATCAAAAACTGGTAATATTAATCTTATTCAATTTATTGGAGCCAATGAAAAGAATCTCAAAGCTTTAGAGGCGGCGGGGGCTACAGAAGTAGCTAAAGTTATAAGAGATGTCTGTAAAAAAGCTAAAAGTAATGTCGGTGCTCCCGATGTTTCTAACCCGCTAGCGACAATAAAACGAACTATTACTTAGAAAAATAATATGATAAAATTACCTTTTGATTTGCTAAAACAAGAAATAGATTACGTTGTAGTAAATAACGATTTTCAAGGCGCTTTCGAGTGTTATAATTTAACCAAGAAATGGCTTGATGAGTCAGGACTAGCTAAGAATAGTTCGGACTATATTCAATATAATAATTATCTAATAAAACTTAAGTTTCTCAGTTTTAATTATTTAAGTGATATTAACGAGCGCGTTGAGTTGTTAAAAAATTATTTTAATTCAGCTTTAGAAATTGACGGTTTTAAGCTTTGGGAGAAAATAGAAATAGAGCTGATTTCTATTAGTAGTTTAGATACTCGTGATGATTTCAAAGCAAAAATGCGAGAAGCCTTAGAAAAATGTGAAGATGTTCTAATTAACCGTCAAAAGTATATTAACCAGGAAATTCCAAGGAAGGTAGACGAATGGATTAAAAACTTTATTGTTAACCTAGGTCTAGATAGCTTTGATAAGGTTAAGAAAATGGAATATTTGAGCAGTAGTCGGTATTTAAAAATTTTAGATGAAAAAGATAAAGATAAGGTAAAAACTCTCTTGGATATTTACGAAAAATTAAAAATCTCCTCTAAAACACCGGAAGGATATGAAAACTCCGTGTTGATGAATATAGACGATAAGGCAATTATCTTTGACCATGGAAATGTAGAAGAAGTATCTAGTCTTGATAAAATAAAAAATGTTAGTAAATTAATCGATTCGGTAAAAGATGACGTATTATCAGACTCTATTTCCTCCGCTCCTGTTCCTGCTTCATCTTCGGCTGCTAATGTTGTTTCCGTTCAGCCCCAGAAATTAATTATCCCTCGTACCGTCGAATTAGAAGAAATTTTAAATAGCTATTCACCATCAAGTTTGGAATATAAAGCTATTAGCCAAGAAATCCTGCGCCTTAAAAAAGCTGAAGCTAGAAAAGATGCTAAAAGATAAAATTTCGCAAATAGCGGTTTCCGGTTCTATCGCCTTTGATAAGATTATGGATTTTCCCGGTATTTTTTCCGACAATATTGTTCTTGGGAAACCAAACCAGTTTCATCAATTAAATCTTAGTCTAATAGTCGATAATCTCAAAACTAGTTTTGGTGGTACCGCCGGAAACATCGCTTATAATCTTTCTCTTTTAAAAGAAAAGCCAATCGTCTTCGGGACGGTTGGTTTTGATTTTTTACCATATCGCGCTTGGATGTTGAAAAACAAGCTTAATCTTGAATTTATAAAAGAACGCAAACTTCATTCGACAGCGACCGCCCATATTATTACTGATAAAAATGATAATCAAGTTTCCGCTTTTTATCCTTGTCCTTATATTCCTAATTATGCAACTAAGGCCGTAACACTTGCTTGTCGTAAATATAACATTAAATTAGCGATTATTGCTCCCGATAATAAAGAGATGATGCTCCAATACGCTAGAGCATATAGAGCTAGAAAAATTCCTTTTATTTTTGATTCTGGACAAGCCGTTCACGCCTTTTCTCCTAAAGAATTAAGGGAAGCAATAGTTAATGCCGAAGTTTTAATTGGAAATGATTATGAAATGAATTTTATTTCTCAATCTTTAAAAATGAGCATAGCTGATTTAAGTAATAAGGTTAAAACTTTAATTATTACCAAGGGTAGTAAAGGATCAGAAATTTACCAGAGTGGTCATAAAATTATCGTTAAATCGGCTAAACCAGCTAATTCTTCAGATCCAACTGGAGCGGGGGACGCTTATCGAGCGGGCTTGATTAAGGGGCTAATAAAGGGTTATAATCTAAAGACTTGTGGAAGGTTGGCGGGGACGGTTTCGGTCTATACGGTAGAAAAATATGGAACCCAAACACATAGTTTTACAATTAAAGATTTACAAAAAAGATATTACAAAAATTTTAAAGAAAAGATAAATTTATGACTAGCCACATTAAAGATATAAGATTAGCCGCTGCTGGAGAAAAACGCTTAAAATGGGCCGGATTAGATATGCCGGTTTTAAATATTATTAAGACTGAGTTTTCGCGCACTAAACCCTTCAAGGGTAAGAGAATCTCCGCCTGTATGCATGTAACCGCGGAAACGGCTAATTTAATGCTAACACTTCACGCTGGAGGCGCCGAAATAACTTTAGTTGCTTCCAATCCGCTTTCTACCCAAGATGATATTGCGGCCGCTCTTGTAAAAAATCATGGGATTAAAGTAATGGCCGTTCGAGGAGAAGATAATAAAACATATTATGAACACCTTAATCAAGCCCTAAAAGATAAACCACAAATTACCATGGATGATGGGGCTGATTTAATTTCACTTCTGCATAATAAATATGCCGCTGACGCGAAAAATATTTTAGGAAGCATGGAAGAAACTACGACAGGGGTTATTCGCCTTCGTGCGCTTGATGCTCATGGTAAATTAAAATTACCAGTGATTGCTGTTAATGATGCTAAGACTAAAAATTTATTTGATAATCGATACGGAACCGGCCAGTCTACTTTAGACGGAATAATTCGTGCAACCGATGCTTTAATTGCTGGAAAGAATGTTGTTACCGCTGGTTATGGCTGGTGTGGAAAAGGTTTTGCGATGAGAGCAAGAGGCATGGGCGCAAAAGTTATTGTAACGGAAGTTGATGAAATAAAAGCTTTAGAAGCGGCGATGGATGGTTTTCAAGTTATGACTATGGATGAAGCTTCAAAAATTGGTGATATTTTTTGTACTATTACCGGCGATAAGCATGTTATTGTTGCTCGTCATTTTAAAAACATGAAGAGCGGTTCGATAATTTGTAATTCGGGACATTTTGATGTTGAGATTGATATCCCAGCTTTGAAAAAACTAGCTAAGAAAGTGAATTATCAAGTTAGAAACCAGGTCGACGAGTATATGGTTGGTGGTAAGCGCATATATTTATTGGCGGAAGGAAGATTGGTAAATTTAGCTGCCGCCGAAGGTCATCCGGCGAGCGTAATGGATATGAGTTTTTCTACTCAAGCTTTAGCCGCTCAATCCGTAGTAACTGCTAAGAAAAAATTAGACATTAAAGTCCATAATGTTTCTGAAGATATTGAAAAACGAGTTGCGAGTTTAAAATTAAAATCATTAGGAATCACCATTGATAAGTTAAGTAAAGAACAAGCCGCTTATTTATCCAGTTGGAATTTAGGAACTTAAAATTTGAAAGTTGAAGTTTGAAAAAATAAAATAAAAAATATGAATATTAAATTAATTACTTCTGAGTCCGTAACCGAAGGCCATCCTGATAAGGTTTGCGATCGAATAAGCGATAGTATTTTAGATGAAATGTTGCGTCATGATCCAGAAAGCCATGCCGCCGTTGAATGTTTTGTGACTAATGGCTTAGTTGTTGTTGGCGGGGAAGTAAGAACTAAGGAATATGTTAAAGTAGATGATATTGTTCGTCGTACTTTAAAAGAGATTGGCTATAGTGATGCCGAATCTGGGTTTGATTGCGATAGCGTCGGAATTGTTTCCGCTCTTCATGAACAGAGCCAAGAAATTGCCCAAGGAGTTGATGAAGGAAAGGGCGAACATAAAGAACAGGGAGCGGGTGATCAAGGTTTGATGTATGGCTTTGCTTGTAATGAAACAAAAGAATTAATGCCGCTTCCGATTACGCTTGCTCATAAATTAGCCGCACGCTTAGCGGAAGTAAGACATAAAAAAATCTTGCCTTATTTAAAGCCGGACGGAAAGTCTCAAGTTACCGTTGAATATCAAGACGGAAAAGCAAAACGAGTTGAAACGGTTGTGATTGCCGCTTGCCATAGTTCAAAAATCAAGTTAGCAAAAGTAAGAGCCGATATTTTGAAACAAGTTATTACTCCGGTTTTAGGAAAAATGCTTGATAAAAAAACCAAGGTCTTTATCAATTCGACTGGTGCCTTTACTTTCGGTGGCCCAGGTGCTGATACCGGGCTTACTGGCCGCAAAATTATCGTTGATACTTATGGCGGCTATGCTCGCCATGGCGGCGGTTGTTTTTCCGGTAAGGATTCTTCTAAGGTAGATAGATCGGGCGCGTATATGGCGCGTTATGTTGCTAAGAATATTGTTGCGGCCGGATTAGCTGATAAATGTGAATTACAAGTTGCCTATGCAATTGGGATTGCTAAGCCAGTTGGTATTTATATTGATACATTTGGAACTAGTAAATTTTCGGAAACTAATATTTTAAAAGCAATTGAAAAAGTTTTTGATTTTAGACCGCGAGCAATTATTGATATTTTAGGACTTAAGAAACCAGTTTTTCAGAGGACAGCTGCTTATGGGCATTTCGGACGCAATGAATTTGCTTGGGAAAAAATTGATAAGGTTGCCGCTTTGAAAAAAATAGTAAAATAGTTTAAGATGAAATGTTCGAGTTGAGGGGTAAAATAAAAACCCCCTTACGGGGGCATTTATTTATCTTACAGGTTGCAATATAGACAAGCCTTAACGTTCATTATAATAGCAAAAATTTTTTTAAGTGTCAAAAATAAGTATAGCAAACACGAGATAAACAAAAGATAAAATATGCGCGTCATCGCCTTTGGAACCTTTGACAATCTTCATCCCGGCCATCTTTCCTATCTTTCCCAGGCCGGTATTTTTGGAGATGAGCTGATAGTGGTGGTTGCACGCGATACTAATGTTTTAAAAGGAAAGGGTCGCCTACCTCAAGAAAATGAAGAAATCCGTCGTCAAAAAGTAGAAGATGCGGTCAAGGATTTAGAAATAAAAGGGCGAGTGATATTGGGTAATTCAGTGGATAAATGGCAACTTATAAAAGAATTGCGTCCTGATGTTATCTGTTTAGGTTATGATCAAAAAGTAGACATAGAAGCGCTTGAGCAATTTATAGCTTCGGAGCGCTTTTTTTGTAAGATAAAAAGGCTCGAAGCTCATCATCCTGAGAAATATAAATCAAGCCTCTTACGTACTAATTAGAATTGAATAATATGGTTAAACCAAAATATACAGTTTTAGTTGAAGATTATAATGTTCCGCTTCATCCTTGGATTTTTTGGAATGAAATTTTTGGACCTATTAATTATGAATTAACCGGTCGTGGAATTTATATTGATAATCTCTATGTTTTTGAAAAAGAAAAAGTAACTTGGGGCCCGATTCATGAAAGATTTGCGGGAAGTGGAAATTATTTTGAGAAGCAAATGAATAATGATAATAAATTTGTCAGTCGTATCGTTTCTAATCAGTTAGCCTCTTTTCGTAAAATAAATATTTTCGCTAATAAATTATTGGTCGCTGATTTACGCGGATTGAGTAATAAGAAATTGTTTGCTTGGTATGATGAGTTTCACAAACTTTGGGTTGATTGTGGACGTTTAGCAGGAATACCGCCTTATATGGATATGAGTGATGATAAATTATCAGATCGCGTAAAAATATCATTAGAAAAATATTTAAGGGATAAAAATGATTTAGAAACAATTTTTAGCAAATTAACAACATCCCTAGGAGATACTTATTTATATAAAGAACAGATAGCTGTTTTAAATTGTTTAGTGAATTGGAAAAAGAGCTCGGATATTTGGAAGATATTTGTAAAAAGTAAAAAAATAGATAACTTGCCTAAAGAAATAATTAAAGATTTAAATAATCTAGCTAAAAAATTTGGTTGGATGCAATTTTATTATGATGGTCAAGCGGCTAAGGCAGATTATTACTACGATTTAGTAAAAAGGCATAAAAAAAATCCCGAGAAAGAATTATTGTCCAAGAAAAATGAAAAAGTAATTCTTAAAAAGTGGCAAGCTAAAATAATGAGCGGTCTTAGTAGAGATTTAATCAAGCAGATTAACGCCTTAAAAGATTTTTCTTATATCAAGGAGCTTCGCAAGGAGGTGCAGATTTATAGGTTGAACTTTGCGATGCAGAAATGGTTTCAAGAAGCCGCCCGTCGTTTGTATTGCACGGCGACTTTAGTAAAATATCTTTTTCCTGATGAAATAGAGCTTTGGTTAAAGAAGGGAAACGTTCCATCAGTCGAAGAATTAAATAAACGTTATAATTGTTTAGCCGTATTGCAGGTAAATGGAAAGGAGACTTTTTGTACGGGCGCTAAGGCAATGAAATTTAAAGAATTATTTTTTCCCATTGATACAAAAATTTCAGGCGATAAGGAATTAAAAGGAAATACAGCTTATCCGGGAAAGATTAAGGGGATAGTGAAGATAGTTAATGCAAAGAGTGATTTAGAAAAGTTTCAAGAAGGTGATATTTTAGTAAGTTTTTCTACTAATCCGTCTTTAGTTCCGGCTATGAATAAGGCAGCGGCGATTATTACTAATACGGGCGGAGTAACTTGCCATGCGGCGATTGTTGCCCGTGAGCTCAAAACCCCTTGTATTATCGGCACAAAAATTGCTACTAAAGTTTTGCACGATGGTGATTTAGTAGAGGTAGATGCAAATCGAGGGATAATAAGAATAATCGAAAGAACAAAAAATTAACTTATGACTAAAAAGTTTAATCTCCCTTTAGTTGTTAACCCGAAAAAAGATCTTTTTCGTTGGAAGGTTGATGCTTATCCGGCGTTGATTTATGCTGTTTGTCGCGACATGAATAAGTCTCCATATGGTTGGCCGAAATCAGAATGCTTTTTTTTCGGACACGACTTTTATTGGTATAATAATTGGTCAGATATTTGGGCTAATGGTAATAAATTTATTAAAAAATATTTAATTAATTCTCAAGGAAAATTACCAAGCAATTTGATGCTTAAATATAAGCGAGCATTTGAAAGCTTAAGCCAAGAAACAAGACGAGTTTCTAAAATTGATTTGAATAGATTAAATTTAGAAGAATTACGACGGGAATGGTTTAAATTTTTTAAAGTTTATTCTAATTTTTGGTTTATAATTACTGATGTTGAAGTTTTAACTTACGCCGTTAGCAATCATTTAGAAAAAATAATTAAGCAAAATAAAGTATTATTAAGTCCCGAAGAACTTTCTCAGCTCAGCGCTTTCCCGGAGAAGTCCTATATGTTAGAAGAGGAATATGCTTTGCTAAAAATTGCTTTAGAGACTAATTCTGTGTATCGGGCCCAGTTATTGAATCAGCATATTAATAAATTTTCTTGGATTTTAAATGGTTATCACGGAGTTCGTTTAGCTGATAAAAAATTCTTTAGTGAGCGTCTAAACAAATTGATTAAAGATAAGAAAACATCAGAACGTTATTATTATTTTCAAAATTATCACCGTGAAATAACTAAACGGTTTAATCAACTAGTTAAAAAATATAAGCTTAATGCGGAAATTATAAAATATGCTAAATTAGTTCAAACATCTTCCTATATCCAAGATAAACGAAAAGCGCTAGCTTGGCATATTACTGGCCAGATAATAAAAATGTATGAGGCGTTAGCGAAGTCTTTAGATATTAGCCTTGAAGAATCTTTATATATTCTTTGGGATGAATTTGATTGGGCCATGAAAAGTTCGGAATTAAAAAAAGAAATTAAAAAACGTCAGGTTTATTCTCGTTTATGTATTATGGGCGATGACGTAGCTATCAGTACCGAACGGGTGAAGGAAATTTTTACGATTTTTGAAAAAGAATACACTAAATCACTAGATAAGGAGGTAAAAGGAGTAGTCGCCTATCCGGGGAGAATAACTGGTCGCGTACAAATTATTCTGAATGGTCAAAAAATTAATAGTTTTAAGGCGGGACGAATATTAGTAGCCTTAATGACTTCACCGGATTATGTTATTGCCATGAAAAAAGCTAAAGCTATTATTACCGATGATGGCGGTTTAACTTGTCATGCGGCTATTGTCGCGAGGGAATTAAAAAAACCATGTATTGTTGGAGCAAAAAACGCTACCAAAAGACTGCATGACGGAGATTGGGTTGAAGTAGATGCCAATAAAGGAATAGTTAAAATAATAAAAAAATCAAATGACTGAAAGTGAAATAGCAAAATATATTATAACAAACAAAGATGCTTATGAAGTAATGGCTTCTCGACCCTTTACCGTACAAAGAGTTGGCATTGTTGGTACTTTTTGCCGTCATACTTTAGGTATTTCATCTTTATGCGTCCCTCTTCCAGATGGGAAGGATAGTATTTATATCGAAAAAAATGCTCATAAAAAATATAAAAGTTTTATTAATAAATTATTGCAAGGTGATAACTTTAAAAAACATTTAGCAAACTATAAAACTTTAGGAAAAAAATTATTAGAATCAAGTCGTAAAGCTAAACATGTAAAATTAGACCGTAAGAGTCTTTTGACTTGTTACAAGTCTTGGGATAAGAATTTAACTGCTTTTAGCGTCTATTTTATTTCTCCATATATAATTGAAGATGATTTATATCATCGTTTCGCCAGTAAGGTTAAAAACGTAGATTTAATTGCAGGTATTTCTGGCCCAACTCAGCTGTTTGGTTATCAAAAGTTTCAGCTTGAATTATTAGCTATGGGTGAAAAAATTAATTATGATAAATTAGTTAAAAAATACGCTTGGTTAAATGAATATTCGTTGAAAGAAAAGTTAATGGATAAATCAGATGTTAATAAAAGAAAAAAAGAAATAACAAAAAGAGATTTAAAGAAAGCGATTTTAAGTTATAGATCAACTATTTCTGAAAATAAGCATCATTATCAAGAAGCTATTAAAAAGTTAGACGGAAAAGATAAATTAATGGCGGAAATTATTCATGAGTATGTTAATATTAGAACCGATAGAATAGAAATATATAATCAAGGATTAACCGCAATGCGGAGTTTCTTCAAGAGGTTAGCTTTATTGGTTCAAAAAGAGTTCCCCTGGTTTTCTTATTATGATGCGGTTAATCTTACTAACCAAGAAATAATTGCTTACTTAGAGAAAGGTATTTTGCCCACCCAGGAACTACTAGAAAAAAGAATTAATCGTAAAACTATTATTTTTTCACCGGCGAGTAAAAAGGGGGTACACGAGTTTTTCATTTATAAACCCGAATTAGTTAAAAAAGTAATTGCTAAATACTTAGAGGTCGAATCAGCCGTTAAAGAAATTAAGGGTGTTGCCGTTTCTTCCGGTTTAGCGAGAGGAAGAGTAAGATTAATAATGGGGGCGCAGGATTTTAAGAAATTTAAAACCGGAGAAATTTTAGTTGCTCATTATACCTCACCCTCTTTTATGATGGTTATGAAAAAAGCCGCCGCAATTATTACTAATGAAGGAGGAATAACCTCTCATGCGGCAATTGTTTCGCGGGAGTTAAAAAAACCCTGCGTTGTGGGGGCAAAAATCGCTACCAAAGTTTTGCACAACGGCGATATGGTTGAGGTTGACGCGGATAAAGGAATCATTAAAAGAGTAAAATAATATGGATAAAAAAATTATAGAAAAAGTTTTAAAGTATAAATGGGAGCCTTGGCTTAGGCGTCCTTTTTATGCTTTTATAATGTCTTTATTCCATGGTTCTTCTTCCAAAAAAACTTTTAAGAAAATTGGTCTTAGTGGCTGGGAAATGGATTCATTTATTTTTACAGATAGTACTTGGTATTGGTCCGATGAAGTGTTTAATAAAACCGTTCCGCAGCTTAGAAACTGGTTGAAAGAACATAAAATAGAGGAAATATCAGAAAAACTTGAAGTTTTCTATCAAGCAAACAAGCTAGAAGTTGCTCGTCTTGGCGCTGATAAGAAAATGAGTTTAAAAAATAAATTAATTATTTTAGAAAATATTTTGCAGCAGTCATCGGCTTTTATTTGGTCGGCGCATATGCTTGAACATGTTATTTGGCATGATTTAAAAACAAAAACCGTAAAATATATTAAGACGGATTTAGATAAATATATTGGCGACGCTTCTTATCCGGAAAAAAAGAATGCTCTTGAATTAATGGAAGAAGAAATGAGGGCGGGGGTTGATTTAAAAAGTATTAGAAAAAAATATGGTTGGATGAGGGCGCGTGATGGCTTTGCTAGTCCTTATAGTCTTAAGGAATTAACGAAATACCGCTCTAATCTTAAAAAGCATGAACAGCATATTTATCCTGAGATACCAAAACCTTTACGCACACTCTATCGCGAAGCAAGAGAATTAGTTTATTTACGCACTAGGAGAACGGATGTTTTTTATGAATTAATCTTTTTATCCCGTTCAATTTTACAGGCAGCAGCTAAAAAATATGGAATTC
>JBAYIC010000008.1:0-66242 GCA_041665845.1 Patescibacteria group bacterium | reverse complement strand
TGGGAAAAGATGGTACGGTGGAACTCAAGATAGTATGTATGAAATCATGAAGTCTATGAGTTTAGGCGCTATCCCTGAGAATATCAGAAAGATAGAAGTCGGTGGAGTATCGGGAGTTGAATAGAATTACAATTAATAACTTCAAAATGAAAATAGGCTCTAACTGAGCCTATTTTTTTATCGCTTTAACCACCCAAAGAAGAATGATAGCACCAAGCAAGGCAACTAGGAAGCTGTATAAATTAAAGCCTCTAGTTCCATTTTCTCCCAGCAAACTCATTATCCAACCGCCAATCACGGCGCCGATAATACCAACCACAATATTTAAAATGATACCTTGCTGAGCATTGGTTTTCATAATTAAAGAAGCAGCCCAACCGACTAAACCACCAAAGATTATCCAAAGAATGATTCCCATAAATTTATTATTAAATAAATAATTTTTTTTAATGTTTTTTTATTGCTTTAACGACCCAAGTAAGCATTATAGCACCAAGCAGAGCAACTAGGAAGCTGTATAAATTAAAGAAACTCTCATCACAACGCTTAATCTCTTAATCAGACAAAATTAAAAAGCCACGCTGAGTTGCAACGTAGCTTTTTTGTTTTTAGACTTTGAAGCCTGGGTTGTTTACATTTGGGCAATGATACTTTTTAAGTATCCGCCTAAACAAGCAGAAGCTTCGCCGGCTCGACGTAGGTTTTCTGGATGAGAATGTTTTTCTTTGTAATCATTAGTTACAAAACTTAACCCGAGCATTTCAATACCGTGTAGGGAGGCAATATAAGCTTCCGGGAGCATACTCATTCCAGCAACGCCAGCGCCCGAGCGACTCAAAATGTCTTTGTCATACTTATTACCTTCAAACTGCGGTCCGCGCATCATCGCTAGGCCAGTTTTTTTAGCAATCAGTAAATCGCCCTGAGATTTCATGGCGATATTTATCAACCTTTCACTAAGAGCATCATCAGCAGAACAAAACTCACCGCCCCATAATGGCATTACCGGCGCAAAGACGCTCACAAAGCCATCAATTACAGCGACATCACCGATTTGAAGTTCAGGATCAGGAAAAGGATCCGTGCTACCAGTTTTTAAGAATGCTTCCGCCAACTGTGCAAATCTTTCCGGGAAGCATTTTAAGCAACCGACCGCGTTAGTAACGATTAGTTGTTTCACTCCGGCCGCAATAAGCATTTCGGTTTGCAAACGAACCAATTTTAGCCAGTCTTCACTGAACGGAACTTCATTAAGATGTAGGCGTCCGTTAAGAGCGATGACTTGTTTACCGGCAATATCACCGACGGTGATTGTTCTTTTATGGCCTTCGAGTTCTGGCAAACTATGTTCAAAAGCTGGAATCTCTCTCAGAGAAACCTCTTTTTGGCTTTCCATGGTTAATACCTCACCCCAGCCAGTTCCTAAAATAATGCCAATCGGTTCAGGTTGTAGATTAAACATTTTCTTAATAATAGCAGCAGCATAATTTGCTGCTCTTAATTTTAAATCTTCCATTTCGAGTTTTTTAAAAGTTTATTGTAAATGTGCTTTTTTGTTTTCTCAGAATATTATTATTTTTTTGCTTTTTTGTCAATTTAAACCGTTTATATTCAAAAAGCGGCTTTTTAATTTACCAAATTAAATTAATTATTCACCGCTTCGCCAATTTTATAGTTTATAAAAAAAGTATCGGGAATATCTTCCACCCGCTTATTCCAATCTTTTCCATAATATTTTTCAGCGATTGCCGGGGTAAGTATCAGGCGTAGCGTACCGTTTAAATCAACAGCATAAACATGAGGATCGGTCTGAATTTTTACGAGCTTAACTCCAGGTTTATAAGTAACATTTCCGCCGAGCATAATTTTACTCATCTCTTCGAGGCTGATAGTTTTAACACTCGAGAAATCGGAATACCAAGTAGCGTAAGTGCTAGAGTTAGGGAAGACATAACGTTTACCATCGGCGCCACAATAATAAACAGAGGAAGTCGTCGGAATGCGAATTAGTGAACCAGCTTCACAATAAACAGGTACGCCGTCGGTAATTGTTAATCCCTTATCAAAATTAATCGTTGGACTAGCAGCTTCTACAGCCGCAATATTATAGGCATATATTTTTAGGGCGGTCTGCAAATATTCATAAGGACTAATGGCCGTATCATCTGGTAGGCGAATTTCAAAATGAAGATGTGAGCCAGTTGATTCAGCATTACCGGAATCACCGACCCAAGCGATATGTTGGCCCTGAACAACTTTAACGCCTCGACTGATACCGGGCGCGTAAGCATATTGGGCATTGCCTTGACCATCATCTGTTCCCGGAGTGTCATTATTAATATGGAGATAATTATATTTATAACCATCATCACCAGAAATGTTAAGGACATAACCGTAACTAGGTTCGGTTATTGGAGCGAAGGTTACTGTTCCTCCGCGCGCTGCAAGAATCGGCGTCATTTTAGGGGCCATTAAATCATTACCTTCATGAAGACGTCCGCCACTGCGTCCATCACCGAAATCATCGATAAAAACCGCCCCTCCTTGAACGGGGAAAATAATTTCTGGTGATCCGGAAGGCGTAATAATCGGAGTATTATCATGCCAATCGTAATTGGAATACGTCTGCGCCTTAACTAGCCCAGGTATAGTGACAAGTGTAAGCGCAAATATAAGATACCAAAATTTTTGTTTTTTTGTGAGCGTCGTCATATTTTTAACATTAGGGCTTATAGTATATCCTTTATTTAACTTTATAGCGAGGTTATGAGGTTTTATGCATATTGACAGAAAACATGTCTTATGATATCTTTTCTTGATAGTGAAATTAGTTTACAGAACCTTAAAATAGAAAAAAAATGAAAGAAAAAAACAAAAAAAACTTATCCAGAGCATCTTTGCTATTAGGATTTGGCCTAATTATGCTTTTAGCATTTTGGGCTAGCAATGGCGTTAAGCATACATTATTATTGACCGTTCCTGTTGGCGTACTCGCCTTTTTCTTGGTAGTTATACCAGTAGGAATAGCCGGTGAAGCAGTATTTGGAAAGAAAAAATAATGAAGTAATTAAACCAAAAAAACACTGAACAAATGAACACCGAAAACACCAACAGTACCGAAAAATTTTTTATGGAAATTTCCAAGCCAATAGAAGGCGACCGAGCAGGGTTGCTTCTTGAAAGGCTCTTTACCTTCACTCAGGCCATCAATAAGATGGAACCTGATGATCTGATTGCTTTATTTCAGGCCTTGAGTATGCTCAAAAGACAACAGTCTATAAACTGGTTTGGCCGTAATCCTATTAGGCGAAGTATCGCCGATACTCAAAAAGTTATTATTGTCGCTATGCAGAAGCGTCCTTCACATGCTGCGGCATTTAATAACGTTATCAAAGACGAGTGGGTCAATGATAATAAATATCGGATTTATTAAGTCCAAGTCGTATCGCTAAAAAATTTTAAAAACGCAAAATAAAAGCCCTTTCGAAAGATTGGGCTTTTAAATTTAATGATTATGTAACCAACAAAAAAACAGGCAACCTTTAAAAACAAAGTCGCCTGTATTTATTTTCCTGTAGTTAGAACTAATAGGTCAATATCATCTCAACAACCCGATATAATCATGAGGATATTTGTACCCGCCCTTTTGAGCCTGTACTCCATATTCCCATAACCCTTTGTATATTGCGCCTTCCAGAGCTTGCCGGTCACGATCAAAAGTAGATGTATCGTTACCAGGAAGATAGGCCTTATCTTCAACAATCCTCCAAATATTTAGGTAGCAACGTGGTATTGGCGTTTCAACTAAAACAATTTGGACAGTTCCGGGAACATTATTTCCCCCATGTTTTAGGCGCATTTTCACTTTGATTTCAACAATCGAAAGAGGCGGGAGGTCGCTGATGGTGTTTTTTTTAATAATATCCCCAGGTTTGAATACCTTTGGGACTCTTGGCTGAAAAGCCTTTTTAGGGTTAGTTGGGATTGGAGCTAAGTTTCTTTTTTCAAGCAAGGAGATTAATTCTTGGATAAACTCCTTATTTACAATTCTACTGGTTGCAGCAAATTGAGCACTATAGGGTATATCCCAATTTTTCTGGCCTTCCTCGTAAACTCTATCGGTAAGTTCCGAGTCATATTCCATAAAAAGTTTGGAAATTATACTCCACTCATCGAAAAATACTGCTCCAACCGCCTTAACTTGCAATTCGTTCCAACCGGAATCCTTGTGAAAATAACCGAACCCTTCAAGTTGTTCTGCTTTTCCTCCGGAAACCTTGTTCCCTCTAAGGAATTTAACAAAGGCAGTAAGAGCCCAGCTCCGATAGGCTACTAAAGTAGCTTTTAAGAACATGTGAAGATAGCGCAAATTGAGGGGGGTATTACATTCTTTTAGAATGTCAGTGTAAATTTCGTTATCGCAATCAGCAAATCCTTGCCAGACATTGATATCGGCGCGCCCCCCTTTAGTTCCTACAATAACCAGTAGGTAGTTGAGCAAATCATCCATTCTGTCCTTACAAATTCGTGAGACTGCTTGAGCAAAATAGGCATTGATTACGCAATTTGTTGCGTTTTCTTTACTTTTATAGTCAGGAAAAGTCAACTTATCGTTTTGAATTTCCTGTAACTTTGAATTAAAAGTAGAGATTTCTGTTTCATTAAAAATCGGTTTTGCCATGTCTATAGTTTTAAATTATTGATAAAGAACTCATTAACACATCATAAGGTATTATCATAAGTGCGCTTTCTTGTAAAGATGCTATCCGCTTATTATCTATCAGAACGCTTCGCCTTAAATAAAAGAATAAGACTAATCATTAATCCTAAAAAACTAAATAACAATAAACCTTTAAGAATAGGCATGATTAAATTCTTATTGTTTTCTTTTTCTTTTTTTTCGTTTTCTTCTAGTTGACTGGAAGATATTTCTTTCTTTATTTTTTCTTCATTAGTATTTACAACAGCTTCATTTAAGGTGGTTTCGTTTAGTACTTTTTCTATAGGTTGGTTGTTTAAAATAACTGGATCATTTTTAACTAAAGTTGCGGGTTTGTCTTCGGGTTTATTTTCAACTTTATTTTCAACTTTATTTTCTGCCCATATTTTAGAATCAAGCGGAGAAAAGTCTTGTCTATCAAATACGCTATCACCGTCGGTATCCTTGTTGTAGGGATCAGTTTTTAATTTTTCTTCCTCGAAGTTGTATAATCCATCATTATCAATATCGGTATCCACTTTATCAGAAACACCATCTTTGTCAGTATCTAGGCCAGGGAAGAGTTGACTATCAAGCGGAGAAGTATCTATTTTATCATCATAGCCATCGCCATCAGTATCAGCTTTTAAAGGATTGGTACCGGCCTTGGTTTCGGCTTCATTGCCAATCCCATCACTATCAGTATCAACATCGACAAAAAGTAATTCTGAATCACCACTCAAATAATTATTAATTTGATCATTGAGCTGCTTCTTTCCATCTTTATAAATTGCGTAATTAGTTAATTTAGCACTGAATTTATATTCTCCAGACTTAGCAATCCAAGTAGTATTAAATAACTGGCTTTTCTCTTCGTCGATATTAAAGTGGATAGTATTACTGATAGATATATCGTTAGCATAAAATTCCAAGTCGCCTTCAAATCGCCCTAGTTCGCCGTTCACGATATTAGCATATATCTTTACTGATTGACCTTCGATAATATTGGCTGGCGCTGAAATCCATAAGCTATTATTAGCGAAGCCGATGATAGTTGCTTGTACTGATATCGCAGATAATAAAAAAAAGGAAAGCATTAAGAAAGCTTTTTTCATATTTTAATAGATATTATTATATAATTATTATATCATACTAGATAGAATTGACAAAAATTGACAAAAATATACCTTTCTGATATATTTTTTGATTATTATAGACCTTTAACAAAAATTAATTATAAAATTTAAAAACCCAAAAACTATTAATCGATGAAAAGAAAAGATTTAGAGAAAGTCGTACAGGCGACTAAAGATTTAAACATGGAGGAAATCCCAGATTTCTGGTTTGATTTCTTAAAAGATGGTTGGAGAGTTGTTGGAGCTAGTTGCAATTGCGGCGCATATTGGGCTTGGTTAAAACCAAGTCCGTCCGGTAGCATGAAAATGTTCGGTTGCATTTGCTGCAAAAGAATAGACGCTAGTAAGTTGATGGAGTATAAGCGAGATAACTCTGGTTTTACAACCCACCACTTATTGCCTCTGGCGCAACCACATCGGAAAGATATCGGTAAGATATTTTATTCTCACCCTGATCTAAAAGGCGGTGAAATTGTTTCCCGCGAAGATTTTGCAAAACTAAATCCGACTGATGTTGGATTTTGGATTGAAATTGAAGAATTTGATGTCTAACTAAAACCAAAGAAAACTATGTTGTTTGTGATCATTGTTAACGGAAACTGGCGGCTTAGAAGTACTGAGCCGATGAGTAATTTGAGAAATTTATCGAAAAAAGTAATTTTGAAAATGCGCCCGGTATCAATTGAGGGCGCAAATCAATACAACATTTTCTTTAAACTTGACGGCAAGTTTCTTCCCCAAGTTTGCTTTCCTGAAAAAGGCAATTTAAGAATTGTTGTATTTGAAGAAGAATCAAATGATACGCGAGTTAACTTTGCCATTGCGCAACAAATTGCTGATTCTTTAATGGGGCGCGGAGTAAAAGCAACTGATTTAACAGTTGTTGGGTTATCTAAAACTTCAAAGTAAGAAGCGGTGATGTAGAGGTTTAACCTCGCCGTCAAAAATTAAAAAAACATTTGTGATTAAAAAGCCCTGGACTCGAAGAGTTCCGGGGCTTTAATTTTATCTAAATCATTTTCTTTGAATTAATTTTAGTGCTATAATTTTAATGTATAGATAATTGATGACGAGAATATAATTCAAATTAAATAAATATGAAAAAAGTAATTGCAAAAAAGAAAAAAACGGTTAGTAAGCCGATAATTTCTCACAACAAAAAAAGTTTGCTCGTTGAATATGATTTATTTTTTGGAAGTCTGGTTGTTTTTTGCAGCCTGCTTCTATTTTCTTTAATTTTTATTATCTTTATTAAAGGTTTGATGAGTTTATATCTAATAAGAGAAAATAATTTTAGTCAAAAAATAAAAAATAATATTTCCGCCGTATCTTTCGTATCATCCGATATTTCCTCTGAGTTATCTTTACCTTTATCTAACAACGAAGGAGCGGAAGTGCTAACAGAAGAAACTATCGTTTCAACAAGCCCTCTTTCTTGGCAAGAAAGTGAGCTATTAACTTTACCGGAGGGAATAAGCAGTATGTCTAATTTAAATTTTTTGAATTCTCCCGATGGTTCGCAATTTGCTTATATTCTTGATACTGAGGGTAAATCAGCAGTATCTTTAAACGGTGAAATTGGTAATTATTATGATAAAATACTTTTTATGGTATTTAGCCCGAACAGTCGTCATTTTGCTTATGGCGTTCAAGTTGATTCTAAGGAGGCGGTCGTTGTTGATGGTAAGATTGGTCAGTTATCTGATTTTATTTTTCCGCCCTATTTTTTTACTCCAGATTCTGCCCATTTTGTTTATCAGGCAAGAACCGATGCTGGAGATTCTTTGATTTTTGACGACCAAGCAGGAAACGCTTATGATCAAATTTATGATCAGTTTATGAGTAATGATGGGAAAACTCTTATTTATTACGCTAAAAAAGGTAATACAATATATAAAAACACTCTAGTTTTAAATTCTAATTAAATTATTTCAAATCATTTAGTTACTACTAGCATACTTTTTTCTATCTTGGTGATTGCTTTATGATAGCCGGTTGGATAATCACGAATCGCTTTGTATAATGAATCAGCATCATAGCGATAAAGTTCACCCTTTCTAGTTCCGGGATCGTTAGTAATTAATTCTTTTGTAGTTGGATCATAACCGCGGATAACTATCATATGCCTCTCTGGGCCAGGTGCTTTAAAATTTGGGTTGTGCATTAATTGGCCATCCATTTGAGTAAGAACTACATGATCCAGGCTTAATTCATAAATTATATCAGCTAAAGTTATATTACGGGTTAGGCTAATCTTGTTATAGTTAAAATAATCTCTAAAAATCCAATCGACTGTATCTTGGTTTGAAACATCATTGTATTCGCCATATTTTTTTAACAGAAAATCAGAAAGCCCAGTTATTTCTTTTAAGGCTTCATCTTTAGTTAAACCTTCATTTCTCGCCCATTTGACTGCCATTAATGCGGAAGCTTCTTCGCAACCGTTTTCTTGGCGCATATCAGCCCAGTCGCCGTAAGGCGCCTGCGAAGTGAAAGGAACGCCGCCGATAAGAATCTTCTTATTCGTTTGAGAAATATTAGTCGACTCTTGAATTGGTTCTTCAATTACAGCAGAGGAAATATTATTTAAATCAGAATTATTAATTCCTAACCCTAACTCACGCATTATTTTAAAGGCATCGTCAGGACGACCTAAATAATATTTTTTCTTATTTGAAGGATAAATATAATAAGCTTCACCATTTTTTTCAACATCCAAAAGAATTACGCCTGATAGTCTATCGGGGAAAATATCAGTCTTAAAAATATAATCATGCTTAGCTCCGAGAGCTAGCTGTTTCATAATTTTAAAAGCATCATCGGGGCGCCCCAAATAATACCTTTTTTGATTTTGAGGATAGACATACCAAGCTTCGCCATTTTTTTCTACTTGTAAAAGAATGTAGCCGGTAGTCTTATTAATATCATTTTCCGCCTTAGTTGTTCCGGACAGAAAAAATATTATTGTTAAAACAAATAATAAAATTATCTTTTTCATACGGTGATTGTTATTATCAGCTTTGTTTTTTTACAAAATCGCATTTATCTTCTTTGCTTTGTTCTAGCTGGTCAATATCAGAGAAGTCTCTTAGTTCTTGCCATTTCCCTCTGAAATTTTCGGCATCTAAATAATCTACAAATTTATTATATTGAGAATGGGTATCCTCTACTTTAGTCGCGTATTTAATCGGACACCAATAACGTTCAGTTCGGCCGGAAATCTCAATCGCATACCGTAAAAGATTGTTAAAATAACTGCAGTAGAAACAATTTAATTTTTCTATCCAATTAAGATAGGGAAGTAGGCGCCTATTATAGACAAAATAATCCCTTGATTTAACGCGAGGAATTCCGTAAAGCCTAAAACAAAATTGATGGTATATCTCTAAGCCTAAATGGAAAAACAGTCCTGGAATAATCATGCCGTATATAAAAGGCATGCTTAGAAGATATTTAAAATTAATCGGAAAGAATGTTTTTAGCGAACTAATTTTCCAAGCTCTTAAATTATCGCGTCTAATTTTGAGTTCATTAAAAACGTTTATCTTGAAGTCAAGAGAATTTATTGCTTTATCAAATGATTTTTTTACCTCGTTACTAAGCTGTTCAAGTTTTTGAGCGCCAATTTCTTTGCTATCATCCAGGTTCTTTTGGATTTCTTTCAATCGTTTCACTAAATCCTCCCTTATTTTGTTAGCCATTTTTTTAGATCGTTATTTTCTTGCGGTTTTATTAATTTGAGAAAAAAGATTTTCGCTGGTAAATGGTTTTTCTAGAACGCCTTTTATAACGTTAAGCGATCCGGATTTTTTTAACGATTCATAGAATTCTTCTGGGGGAATTGGAACGGCCGAAGACATAATTAACACAGGGATTGTTTGTAGGCGCGGGTCTTTGCCCATGATTTTACAAACATCCATCCCGCTCATATTAGGCATCATGACGTCCATCAGGACTAAGTCATAGTCTGGACTTGCAGTCATTTTATCTAAGCTTTCTTGTCCGCTGTAAGCGGCGTCTATTTTAAAGGTAATTTCGCTTGAAAGCAAGGCTTTAAGCGTGGTGATTGTACTGGCGTCGTTATCGACGATTAAAATTTTCATATTTTTATTTTTTATTTTTAAGTCAAAGGTATTGTAAAATAGAAAGTCGCTCCTTTATTTTCTTCACTTTCAACTCCGATATGACCGCCTAAGCTTTCTATGTTTTGTTTGCAAATATAAAGCCCTAAGCCCATACCATCTTGAGAGCGTGATAAAGAAGGCTCGAGTTGAGAGAATTTCATGAACAATTTCTTTTGCATTAATTTTGGAATTCCTTTTCCGTCTCCTCGAACCTCTACTCTAGCAAATTTGTCGTCGGTTAAAGAAAGATTTATATCAATTGTTTGGTTATTGGGACCATATTTTACAGCGTTATCAACAAAATTATAAATTATTTGAGATATTTTTATTTTATCACTTTCGATATCAATTTTGGTGGTTTGAATATTAAATTTAATCTTAGAATCAGTTCTTTTTACTAGAATTTCAAGAGAAGTTTGAAGCGACATAACCAAATCCGCCAGGTTGAATTTTTCTTTAGTAACCGTCTGATTTCCAATTTCATTGCGGCTCGCGGTAAGCATTGTTTTAATCAATCCGGTGAGCTTAATGCCTTCCTGATGAATTATAGAAATAAAATTTTTATATTCCGAAGGCATAGTTTTTGGTTGTTTTTCCATTACTTCCGATAAACCGACGATAGAAATAAGAGGAGTCTTGAGTTCGTGGGTAGCAATATTTAAAACTTCATTTTTTAGAGTATCAACTTCTTTAAGTTGATTGATGGTAATTTTAGCCTTAGTTAGTTCGGTCACATCAATTCCCGTCGCTAAAATTGTTTGTGAAACATTAGTTTCACTACTTAAAGGACTAAAATGCCAAACAATATTTTTTTCTGTTTTATCTTTTGAGACGATTACATTTTCCAAGGTATCAATGATTGTTGGATCACCAATCAGAAGCGCTAATAAATTTTTAGTTTTTAGTTGATATTTTTTAGCAACGAAACTTATAATCCAATCTAAACCAATAGCTTCTTTATTTTTAATCCCTAAAAGTTCTTGTCCTTTTTTATTTATCAACAAAATATGATTATTATAGTCAAAGACTAAAACTATAATACCAGCAGTATCTAAGTATTGTTGTAATTTGCGTCTTTCTGATTTTAAGTAATTGCGAGAATTTTTTATTTCCGTGTTATATTCTTGCAGCTTTTTAATATTATTTCTAAGTGAGACAACCATCGCGTTGAAAGAATTCGCTAAGCTTGAAACTTCATCACTACTTTCTAATACGGAGTTGTTTATTTGAGCATTTAAATTCCCTGATTCGATATCTTTAGCGATTTTAGTTAAATCAATAATTGGAGAAATAAAACGCTGAGAAAAGATAATCGCATACCAAACGGAACCAATCGACGTTATAAGTAGTAATAAAGCACCGATGATTTGGCTCATGAGTCTAACTTTATCAATTTCAACTTGTAAATTTTTAGCGTATTCCAACTCTTTGAGGATAAGATTGGTAGTATTTTCTTTAATAAAACCACCTTTGCGGTTAGCCTCATTGTATCTATCAACCGCTTCTAAATAATTTCCATTTTTTAGATCATTCACCCCTATTTCAACATTAAAAATAATATCGTTAATACTGTTTTTTAAGGAAGAAAAGACAATCTTGCTTTTGCTGCTAGTAATTGTTTTATCTAATTTGAGTAACAAATTTTTAGTCTCAGAATAAACTGCGTTGAATTGATTGATTTCCGTTTGGTCTAGAGGGGATTTGATTCTTTTGTTAAAATAGGTGATTAAAGAATTAGTGTTATCAATAAGACGATATTCTGATATCATGTTGTCGGTTAAAACCATATACTTCGACAAAATAATATAATCTATGGTTATAAAAAAGCCTTCTGAAATTAAAAGAATAGCAATGATTGAAAAAAATGTAGTTAAGATTCTCTTTTTTATACCGGGCATACAAAGTTGATTTCAATTTATTGTTTAATCACCGATTGGTAAACTTCTTCATAGGTATGAAATCCGTCTTTAATGATTGTATCATCCATATTATTTTTATCGACTATAATTGGTTCTAGAAAAAAGGAAGGAACTTGAACTTTCCCGTTGTCAATAAAATTCATAGTAGTTGGCGTTGTGCCGTTAGCCATAGCGACTGCAATTTCTGCCGCCATATAGGCTAAGGAATTAATCGGTTTATAGACAGTAGAAGTTTGCGTACCGGCTACTATTCTTTGGGTTGCCGATAATTCAGCATCTTGACCTGATACCGGAATCTTTCCCGCTAAACCAAATTCTTGAAGTGCTTGAATTACCCCGGAAGCCGTACCGTCATTAGCGGCAATAACGGCATCTAGTTTTCCCCCGGATTGCAAATAATTTTTGATAGTTTTGTATGCTTCTTCCGGCTTCCAATCGGTCATAAACTGATCGATTACTAAATTAATATCACCATTCTCAATTTTTGGCTTTAAAATATTCATCGTTCCTTCTTTGAGTAGAGAAGCATTATTATCTGTTGGTGATCCACCAATATAAGCAAAGTTACCTTTATCGACAACAGATAAGACACTTTGGGCTTCTAATTCGCCAACTTTAACGTTATTAAAAGAGATATATGAATCAATATTGCTATCTTTTATCAGTCTATCATAAGCAATTATTTTTATGCCAGCCTGATTAGCCTCTTTAATCGCCGGGGCAATTTTTTCTGAGTCAGCTGGGATAACTATAATAACTTTTACACCTTGGCTGATTAAACTTTCTATTTGTAGATTTTGCTTTTCTGCGTCGTAGTCGGATAAAGTCACATTAACGACTGCTCCTAATTTTTGCGCTCTTTCAATAAAGAAATCACGGTCTTTAAACCACCTTTCTTCACGAGTTGTTCCCATGGAAAATCCGATCATCGCCGGTTTTTCTCCAGCAATTGAAATTTCTTTTTCAGTTAAGGAATGATTTAAGAAATAAATAAATCCGGCAATTAAACCAATCCCAACGATGAGGATAATTATAATTTTTTTCATAACTTTTTAAAAAATTAATAACTTTTTAAAAATTTACTGAACTGTTTTTTTTATTTCCGCTAACAAATTTTCTAAAACAAAGGGTTTTTCTAGAGCGCCTTTCACAACGTTCAAGGCTTTAAATTCCTCCATTAATTCCCCTAATTCTTTAGAGGTAATCGGTAGAGCAGAAGCTAGGAGAACGGGAATATTTTTTAATTTTTCATTTTGAGACATCTCTCTGCAAACATCAATTCCGCTCAAACCAGGCATCATAACATCAAGAATAATTAAATTATAATCAGAAGTAGCCTTCATTTTTTCTAACCCTTTTTGGCCGCTGAAAGCAACGTCAATTTCATAACCGTCTTGGCTCATTAAAAGAGCTTTAAGAGTTGTAGTTGCGTTTTCGTCATCGTCAATAATTAAAATTTTCATAATTTTTCTAATCTAATTAAATTAAAATTTAGTCCAATTTGTTTTTATTGTTTCTAAGGTACCGTCATCAATCATGCCCTGTAGAATAAAATTAACTTCTTTTATTAAAGAATCATTGCTAATTTTTGTAGCGATACCGTAATTTTCTTTAGTAAACGGAACGCCAACTATCTTTACCCCTGCATGTTTTTTAGTGATATCTAAAGCTTGAACATAATCAACAATTATAGCGTCAAACTCATTGTTTTTAAGGTCGTTTATAATATGAGTCATATCGTTATCATTTTCAGGATTGAGAAAGGTATAAATTAAATTTTCTTGGGTATACTTCTTTGCTTCGGCATGGCCAGTAGTATTTTTTTCAACGGCAATTTTTTTATCTTTGAGATCATTTATTCCTTTAATTTCATTATTAGTATTGGTTATTATTGCTTGACCGGCATTGAAGTAGGGAATACTAAAAAGTATAAGTCGTTCACGTTCCGGTGTAATTGTAATACTAGAAATTGCTAAATCAATTTCGCCTTTGTTGGTTGCGATGAAGAGATCGTCCCAATCATAGTTTTTAAAATCTAATTTAACGCCTAAACGTTTAGCTATCTCCGTTACAATATCAACGTCTATACCGGCCGGCTTGTTGTTATCAAAAAACTCCATTTGGCCATAAGGTAAGCTGCTCCCGACGACTAGCACGCCTTTATTTTCTACGTTAGACAAGGAATTATCTTGCAAGCTATTTTGATACCAAAGACCGATACCAATAATTGCAATAATAGTGAAGATAATCCCGCCAAGAAGAAAGTTATTTCTTTTTTTCATAAAAAAATATATAAAGAGTATAAAATAATTATAGCATATTAATATATTGTATGAAATGTTAGTAGCTTAGTAGCTCGGTTGGGCTGTGGCCAGTGTTACGATTAGTCTTTACAATAACATAACTTCGTGATATATTTTTTTATTGCTTTGAACATTAATAACATTAAAAACAAAATAAAATTTTCACCAAAAACTAAAACATGATAAAAAATGAAACTTCTGGAAGTAAACGAAGAAATCGTTGGAAAACTGTTCTGGGTCCAGCGCCAATATTTGGAAACGAATGGCGGCTGGAGAGTCTTACCAATTGGCGAGAAAGTTTTGAGTTTAGTAACACCAGAGTTCAAAATCGAGCCCGTCGAGGAAAAATGGCCGACAATTCCCGGTGACTGTGAAGGGGAAGTCTCTATTTTAAAAGAGTGGGGATATGAGTCTGAACATAAAGGTAATTCTGGATTTGAAGTGCGCAATTATTTTATTGTGCGAAAGATTAATCCGGTTACCGATGAATTTATCGCCCCCTTGCTTGTTGTTGGCGCTCTGCGAGGTCGTCAAAAAGAAGCTGTTGGCCTTACTAAAAAACTTTTCTTCCATGATCAGTTTATTCTTGATTTAGAAGAAAATTATTTTGGGCAAGTTCCCGCTACTTTCGAAATGATTGAAGCGCATTTGAAAGTTGATGAAGCAAAAAAAGAATGGCAACGTCGTAAGCAAGCTTACTTTGCTAATAAGTTTTTTCAAGCTTCAAAAGACTTTGGATTGACGGCGGTCATGGATCTCGGTGGCCATGAGGAGTTTGAATTCACCGATATCCCAGAGCATTATTTTGAACTGGGCAAACGCTGTATTCTTTATACTCAGGATCATCGCTGCAAATTAACACATACTTATCGAGTGGTTTTACTTAATACCGCCCGCATTCAAGATAAGCATGCAGTTAATCTTAAAATTCCTGAAGAAATGAAGGGAATTGTAATTGGAAAAGACGGGCTTAACATAAAAAGCTCCGCCGAAAGATTAGGTAAAAAACTTTATGTCATTTAACATAAAAAAGCATAAGGATTTTCTAAAAATTGTTGAGAAGGGTTCGGTTTCAATCGAGCCCTTTTTACTTGACAAATTTTAGTTTAGTTGCTAAAATAATAATCAACTAAAGTAATAATTAATTAACATATTTAAAAAATAAAAAATATTAATCACCTATTTTATGAGTATTCGTTCCATCTTTACTAAAAAGAAAATTATCTGGACTATTATTATTCTGCTAATTATTGGAGGCGTTTTGTATTATCAATATCGACCAAAAAACAATGCGGCCAATATTTCAACTACTACCGTTAATCAGCAGAATCTTGAACAAACGGTTTTAACTACAGGACAAGTGGTTAGCGAGACTAATTTGAGTTTAAGTTTTCAGTCTAGCGGCGTAGTAGAAACAATTTCCGTTAAAACCGGAGATCAAGTTAAAACAGGCGATGTTTTAGCTACTTTAAGCCAAGCTAACGTTAAAGCATCTTTAACCAGTGCGAGCGGTCAATTAGCTCAGGCTAACGCTAATTACCGTAAAGTTTTGGCGGGAGCGAGTGCGGAGCAAATTGATGTTTCTCAAAAATCGGTCGATTCGGCGCGTGTTGCCTACAATAATACTCTTAGTCAATTAACCAATATCCAAAATTCTACCGAAACAGCAATCAACCAAGCCCAAGCAACCTTAGACGACTTACAATCGCCGATTTCAGTTTCTGATAATAAACGTTCCGCTATTTTAGTTAATATTGCTAATCAATTAATAGCCGTTAAAGCGGATTTAGATAAACAAAAACAAATCTTAGATGATAATAATTTAAAATATGTTTTTGGAGTAAGTGATTCTTCAAGTGTAATTAATTTTAAAAGTGCTAATAGTCAAGTCCAGCCTCTTCTTAGTATTGCTAGTAATAGTTTAGCGACGGCCCAAGCCTATAAAAGTGATACTAATATTTATCAAGCGGTCAGTGATGCTTTAGCGGCTTTAAATCAAAACATAAGTGCTTTGAATTATTGTTATACCGCCTTGCAAAGTACAACTATTAGTTCACAGTTTAGCCAAGCTCAATTAGATAGTTACAAATTAACGATTAATACTGCTGTATCTAGCGAAAATTCGGGAATCACTCTGATTAAATCTTCCCGCCAAGCTTTGACTGACGCTTTAACAGCCGCTATCAACGCTGTTACTAATAATAAACAATCGGCAACCTCACAAATTAATTCTGCTCAGAATCAAATTAATAGCGCTAAAGCCGCCTTGCAACAAGCAGAAGCAACCTTAGCTCAACAAAAAGCGAAAGCTCGACCAGCTGATATTGATGCCGCTCGTGCACAATTATTGTCGGCGGCCGGAACGGTTGAAGCCGCGCAAACAGCTTTTGATAATACAATCTTAAAAGCGCCAGCTGATGGAACAATTACGCAAGTAGATACTAAGGTTGGCGAACAAGCAACGGCCATGAAATCAGTTTTTACTTTGCAAAATATTAATTCTTTGCATACGGAAGCTTACGTTAGTGAATCAAATGTTGCGAGCTTGAAGATTGGTCAAACGGTTGATTATACGTTTGACGCTTTAGGCCCGGATCGCCATTTCGAAGGAAAGATTTTAACCATTAACCCGGCCTCAACGGTAATCTCCGGAGTAGTTAATTATTTAGTAAAAGCTGATTTACCAAATATTTCTGAGATTAAACCAGGAATGACAGTTAATATGACCGTTTTAGTTGCCGCTCGAGAAAATGCTTTAGCAGTTTCTAGCAGTGCGATTATTAATCAAAATGGTGAACAATATGTTAGATTAATTAAAGATCCTAAAACAAAAGTTTTTGATCAAGTTAAGGTCCAAACCGGTCTGCAAGCGGATGGCGGTTTAGTTGAAATTTTAAGCGGCTTGAGCCAAGGTCAAGAAATAGTTACTTTAATTAAAGAATAATTTATTGTAAGTCTTGCCTCTATGAATTTAATTAATATTGAAAACTTACAGAAGGAATATAATACCGGCGATGTTGTGACCCCGGTTCTTCATGGTTTAAACTTTAAAATTGATCAGGGTGAATTCGTTGCTATCATGGGACCATCAGGAAGTGGAAAATCAACCTTGATGCATATTCTTAGTTTTTTGGAGCGGGGAACGTCCGGTTTATATGAATTTAAGGGTAAGGATATTACCGATTTTAATGATAATTATTTAGCTGAGTTGCGCAATAAAGAAATTGGTTTTGTGTTCCAATCTTTTAATTTACTACCGAGAACAACCGTTTTGGATAATGTTAAATTACCCTTAACTTATAGTAAATTAAAAAATCATGATGCGCTTGCTAAAAAATCTTTAGAGTCGGTTGGTCTAGGCCATCGTTTGAATTATTATACTAATCAAATTTCTGGTGGTGAAAAACAGCGGGTTGCGATTGCTCGTGCTTTAGTTTGTAATCCGGCCGTTATTTTTGCTGATGAACCGACTGGAAATTTAGATTCTAAATCGGGGAATACGGTGATGTTTATACTGCAACAATTAAATAATCAAGGTCGCACGATTATTCTTGTTACTCACGAAACTGATACTGCTAATCATGCAAAAAGGATTATTAGAATTAAGGATGGAAATATTTTATCGGATGATAAGGTTGAAAAAAGAACAATTGCCGACGCCGATAAAGATCTTGTTAAATAATTAGCTTATCACAAATTTGTGAAACCACTTTCCATTGTAAAATTAGTAGTTAAAAATCTTCGTGCCCGCAAAGGCCGAACGATGTTAACGATTCTCGGTATAACTATTGGCGTAGCCGGTGTTATTATTATTATGTCTTTGGGCGGTGGTGCTCAAAGTTTAATTCTAGGTCAAGTAACAAAATTGGGAAGTAATTTACTTTTTGTCCAACCAGGGAGAGTGGCCGAAAATGGTGCACCAATTCCAGGATTAGTCATCACCAGCTTGGTTGAAAGCGATGCTCAAGCCTTGCGAGATAAGGGACGCGTTCCTTATGCGAGTGCTATTAATGCTTCGGTTTCCGGAGCGGCTACAGTTGTTTGGAATAATAAAACAGTCGATGCCTCTTTTACGGGAACTGATGAGGAATATACTAAAATTGCTAATTTTACTATGCAATCTGGTCAGTTTTTTAGTGCGGCGGAAAGTTCCGGTGGTGCTAATGTTGTTGTTTTAGGATCGGAAATTAGCGATGAACTATTTAAGGAGGCGGGTGTTAACCCGGTTGGTCAAATTATTAAAATAAAAAGTGTTACTCAAGAAGATGCTGGTGGAGTACCACTGAGAGTTATCGGTGTTATTGCTCCCAGAGGTTCTTCCTTTTTTCAAAATCAAGATTTATTAGTTTTTTTACCCCTCGCTATCGGTCAAAATCAAATTCTCGGAATAAATCATCTGAACGCTATTTATATTAAAGTGGATAACGCTGAAAATATTGAGGCGACCATTGCCTCCGTAAAAGCGGCCATCAAACAACAACATCATATATTAGATGAAGCAGATTTAGATTTTGAGATTCGTAATCAAGCCGAGGCGGTTAAGATGTTATCTACGATAACCGATGCCCTTAGTTTATTTTTAGTAGCTATGGCTGGGATTTCTTTAGTGGTGGGCGGAATCGGTATTTTAAATATTATGGTCGCTACTGTCGGTGAAAGAACTCGAGAAATAGGATTACGCAAAGCGGTTGGTGCAACTCGAAAAGCAATTCGCAACCAGTTTTTGCTGGAAGCAGTTTTGCTTACTAGTCTTGGCGGGGCCGTGGGAATCATTATTGGAGTTTTAATATCATATTTAATTTCTCTAGTTATGACTAAATTAGGTTATGATTGGGAGTTTATTATTTCGGCAACTTCGATAATATTATCGGTCGGAGTTTCAATTTTAACCGGTATTGTTTTCGGTTTATTTCCGGCGATTAAAGCCGCCAAACTTGATCCAATTGACGCTTTAAGATACGAATAAATTTTATGCTTAATGCTATAAGACAAGCTTTCAGGGCATTGCTCGCTAATAAAGGCCGTACGCTTTTAACGACTTTAGGAATCATGATTGGGATTGCTACGGTTATTTTGGTATTATCCGCCGGCGCCGGTTTTCGTGAATTAATTAATAAAGAAATTGATACTTTCGGGACCAATACTCTTTATATTCAAACTAAAGTTCCATCAAATAATAAAAACCGCAGTCCCAGAGAAGATGTGAGTTCCGGAATTACCATTACTAGTTTTAAGCAGCGCGATTTGGATGATATTAAAAAATTACCGAATGTCGTTAATAATTATGGCATGGTGCTTGGTCAGGGGTCTGCTAGTTATCGTAACAATAATAAAACCTCAATTTATGTCGGAGCTTCAGCGACGATGTTTGAAATTGATAAAAATAAGTTGCAATCTGGAAGAGTTTTTACGGCCGCTGAAGATGCTAGTGGCGCACAGGTAGTTGTTCTCGGCTATAAAATTGCCTCATCATTATTTGGACAAGATGATCCGATCGGGAAAATCTTGCGCATCGGTTCTTTGAATTTTCAGGTTATCGGTGTTTATGAAGCTTCTAGCGGCATGAGCGGCGGTAATGATGATTATTTATTTATTCCACTTGTTACTGCTCAGAAAAAAATGCTGGGCATAAATTATTTGCTTCAAGGTGTTGTTCAAGTAGAAAACAATGATTTGAGCGCAGTCACGGCTGAAGATATTAAGAGTGTTATGCGTCGCAATCATAACATCACTAACCCCGATAAAGATGATTTTGAAATTATGACCCAAGAACAGGTCATGGATATTGTTAATACTATTTTTGATAGCATTACTATTTTACTGATTGCCATCGCCGCTATCTCTTTAATTGTTGGCGGCGTAGGGATTATGAATATTATGTATGTAGTGGTAACGGAGAGAACGGCGGAAATTGGTTTGCGTAAAGCTTTGGGTGCTAAAAATTCCAACATTTTACAAGAATTTTTGGTGGAAGCGGTTGTTGTAACTTTAATCGGTGGCGCTATTGGTATTTTATTTGGTGCTTTTTTAACCTGGGTACTCACTACTATTGCGGTTGCTAATGGTTTAGCTTGGAATTTTGTGCTACCACTTTACGCCGTTGGCATCGGTTTTGGTGTTTCAGCTGTTATTGGTATTAGTTTTGGTGTTTTGCCGGCCGTAAACGCGTCTAAATTAGATCCGATTGAAGCTTTAAGACATGAATAAAATATTCATCGAAATAGATTTAAATATATGAAAAATAAAAGACAAGAATTATTAAAAGGTTTAATTGAAGAATTAAGACGAGCAATCCATTCTATTCATAAAGAACAATGTTTTTCTTTTGGCGGTTCGATATTGGGAAAACCACAAGTAATGATTCTATTTTTTATTTATGAAAATAAAGGCGTAGCTTCGGTAAAAGAAATTGCTAATTTTCTTCATGTTACTCCCGGGGCGGTTACCCAGTTTACTAATGGTTTGGTAGGAAAGAAATTAGTTAAAAGGGAAGAGAATTCTTCTGATCGCCGCGGTGTGAATATAAAATTAACGGCTAACGCTGAAAAAGATTTCAATAATTTTAAAAAACAATATATCAAATCAGCTAGCAAATCTTTTTCTGGTTTAAATGATAAAGAGATTGAGCAGTTTACTAAATTGGTAGAGAAAATTAAATAATTATGTATTATTTACTGCCTATAATTTTACTAGCCTTAATAATTTATTTTATCTTTTTTGTTACTCAATTCTATAATGTTTTTTTCAAGGGTTACGCGCCCTTCATTTCTACCGATCATGAAACGATTAATAAAGTTTTAAATGAAGTTCAGATAGGAAAAGAATCTGTAATTTATGAGTTAGGTTGCGGACGAGCAAGATTTTTGCATATTGCCGAAAAAAAATTCCCCCAGTCAAAATGCATTGGTGTTGAAAATTTGCTTAGCCTCTATTTAATTAGTAAAATAAAACTAAGATTACAGTCTAGTAGAATTGAATTACTCAAAGATAATTTTTTTAAAATTGATTTAAAAAATGCGGATTTAATTTATTGTTACTTAAATAACGCAACGATGGAAAAATTGGGTGAGAAATTTAAGCAAGAATGCAAACCAGGGACGCAAATAATAAGTAGAAGTTTCAGGGTTCCACAATTTAATCAAGAGAAGGTAATAGTTATCAAAAACAAGAAAGTTTATTTTTATAAGATATAAAAAGTTTAATTTTATGAACACTTACAATTGGTACTCGCAACTTATTAAACCAACTTGGTCACCGCCCGCTTGGCTCTTTGGTCCAGTTTGGACATTTCTTTATGTTCTAATCGTTATATCCTATGGCAAGGTATTTTTAATGGCTTGGCAGAAGCAAATTACCTGGCTTGTTGTTTTACCTTTTATTCTTAATCTTATTTTTAATTTTTCTTTTACTTATATTCAATTTGGTTTAAAAAATAATTTATTGGCTGCAGCTGATATTTTATTAGTTTTGATAACACTTGTTTGGGCGATGATTGCTATTTATCCTCACATGCGTTGGGTTGCTTATATTCAAATACCTTATTTACTCTGGGTCATGTTTGCGACTATTTTACAGCTCACCATTACTTATTTAAACAGATAACTGAATCACGTGATAAAAATATGAAATTAACCCCAAGAATCCAAAAAGCGATTAATTCTGCTAGTCGCCTACATGCCGGACAAGTTCGAAAAGGCGATGTTAATTTACCTTACATCAGCCATCCTTTCGCGGTTGCTTGGATACTAAGTAATTATACAGATGATGAAGATATAATTATTGCTGGACTTTTGCATGATGTCTTGGAGGATGTCGAAGATTATTATTACGCTGATTTAATTAAAGATTTCGGTCCTAAAGTCGCTGAAATAGTTAAGGGAATAAGTGAGGATAAAAATCCTAATGTTGAAAGAGATGATAAGGCAACTTGGGAGGATCGTAAATCGAGGTATTTAGCTGGGTTAGAAAACGATAGCGACGAATCATTAATGGTTTGTGCGGCTGATAAAATTCATAATTTAGAATCAATGATTAGTGCTTATCAAGAAAAAGGTGAAGCGCTCTGGGATGATTTTAATTCACCTAAAGAAAAAAAACTTTGGTTGTATGAAGAAATTGTTAAACTACTCAAAGAAAGGCTCAGTAATCCAATTGTCGAAGAGCTAGAAAAAACTTATCGGCTAGCTGAAAAAATACTACTCTAGACAAAAATATAATTTAGTGTTATATTGTTTTATTACTTTAACAATTAATTAATCTTTAATTAATCCTTTTTTTCTAAACCTTTAATCGTCGCGTCATGAAAAAAATCTTTTTTTTGTTTTTGTTTGTTCCATTTGTTGCTTTTACTCAGGAGCCCTATGATTACTTAGCAATTGTAACCGATCATGGTCAGGAATTAGCAAGGATTAAATCCAAGCCTGATACCTATAAGGCTAATTTTTTAGAAAGAAACCTTATAAAAACGGTTAGTTACCAACAATTCTTAGAAGCTGAGCCATCAATCACTAGGCCAGAAGGCTATTTTTTAGTGATGGAATTAGAAAATTTCCGCCAATCTTCGGATACTACTCGCTATTTTGGTCTTTTAGGAAAAGAAGACAAAGAATCTATTGTAAAATTAGCGAATGATTTATCTTGTTGTTTATTTAATGAAGAATTATCCAGTTTAAAGCGTGATAAATTTATTATGCTTTGGATAAGCTTGAGTAGAATGATTGTAAAAAATAACAATCAGGACAAAAAAATCGATTGGAAAAAACAATCCGAAGAGATAGCTTTAATCGGCGAACTTGTTTGGAGTTTTCTTCCTAAGAGCTGGGAAGTAGAGGATATAAGAGTCTTTTCGCTTCGTGATTATAATATTTCAGCTAATTTATTGATTGATGCCGGAGGAAATATTATGACAAAAATTATCTTGTTCCCCGAACTGCAATATGAGAGAAAAAATTTCTCATATAACTTGGTAGAGAAATCTTCCAAGGATTTGAAACATTTCGGAATTTCTAAATGAAACACTATTAGTTATGAATGGAAAAAACTTTAATGAGATTCCTCTTTTGTTTGAGGAGTTTATAGAAATAAAAAATAATCAATTCGCCTTCGCTAATTTTTTTCTAAATTTTTATAATTATCATCCTGGGCGAGCAAGGAATTACGAAAGATTAAGAGTGGTTAATCAGATACTCGCTGAAGAATTATCGGCGGTACATTATCAATACGGAATGAAGCGTTGTCCAGTTGATGAAAATGATTTAATCGAAGGGCATTTCTATCCGAAAAGTATTTTAGAGAAGGGATATCAGGCCTACTTGATTCTTAGAAAAGAATTTAAGAATGACCCGATACTCTTAAAAAGAATAGCTGATTACAATTTCAATCGGAATCCAAAAATTCCTGATGATATACCAGCTTTCTTCTCTTAATGCTGAACTTGACATCAAATCAATTTTAAACTTATTTTATGGCCGTCAGAGGAATCTGGCGGCTATTTTATTAAAAAAGAAGCGCTCAACTTGGTGTGAGCGCTTTTTTATTAAGTCTTTTGTTTGTTAGAAAAATACTCCTGTTGTTAAAGGAGATATAAATCCAACGATTGAATTTTCGTCTTGGAAAATTTTAAATCCAAAATTACTGATCCAAAGCCCACCGCAAAAATCTATTTTCTTTGCGCCAGCCTCAACAAAGAATATTAAACGATAATACATTTTGCGAGTTGGTTCTTTATCGCTCGCCGGAAAGGGTGCATAGAACTTTTGTAAGTAAGTTGGAGTCTTTTCAATAAATTTCGTAATGGACTCTTTAGTGGAGAAACCATTCTTATAGCCCAGCGTTCTCCAATTAGGATGCCATATTTTAGTTAAACCTTCTTCATTTTTTACACAAAAAGGTTGTTCCCAATTAAGCTCCCCTGGTTTTACGCAAAAAGATTTTCCCCAACCTAATTCCTTCAAGTAATCATCGGAGTAAGACTCAGAAGTAATTAATTTCCAAAGACCAAGCTTTACTCCAGTGCGAAAATCAATTGCTAGTCCAGAATTTTTAGTAGAAATAATTTTTCTTTCTAACCAGAAGGAATCTTTTCCTAAAAAAGAACTAGTTATCTCTCCGATTTCTTCGTTCAATCCAGGATTTTTGATGTCATCAAATAATAACAAATTAACAAGATTCTTAGTTATCTTGGCGGATTTGAGGCCATCGCCATAACGAAAAAGATTTAAACTTCCGTTGGGAACACAATCGAACTCAACAAAGGAATCTTGATTTTTAACCAGGTTCAATTTATTTATTAATATTTTACACTGGGCGGCATTCAATTCATTTAATTTTAAAATTGAATGAGAACTTACGAACTGATTACTACTTTTTGGATTCATGATAAATAATTTAGAGTGAGACAATTTGGTTATTACTATTATTACTAATTAAGTTTTTAAAAAACAAAGACCGGATTATGAATCCGGTCGGAATTTATTGATATTTAATTTGCTTTCAGTATTCTACTATTAGCAATTCGCTTTTTTATCAATAAAAACTAACCGGGTAAACATCCAGTAACTAAAGTTATTGTTGCGGTAGTTTTTGTTTGATAAATTAAGCATGAAATCATTTTAGCAAATATTAAATTCTTTGCAAGGGCAAATCTACCAAATATTGACAAAAATATAGCTTCATGATAAATTTTTTTATTGCATTGTACGTTAATAATTAGTTTCTGAATATTATAAATTTAATCAATGAAAACAAAAATCATCCTTTTTACCGTACTGTTATTGGAATGCTTATTTAGTTGCATTCCGGAAAAAATCGATGTAGTAAAATTAAATAGTAGCGATACTATCCAAAACATCAAAAACATCGAAAACCGCCCAAATCTCTCCATCGGCGATACGTGTATCGTCGAAGAACACTGGTTCAGCTTTTGTAATGATATTAACTATCCAAGCATATACACTGTGCTTACAAAAGAAGAAGCCCAAAAACGCCTCAAAACCCAATTTGCTATATTCATGTTAGGGAATGAAAGTAGATCCCTAAAACGGGTAAGTGAGGGGTTTGTGTATCACCAGGCCATTGTAATTGCTAAATATTAATCCCATGAGCAGGATTTATGTTTACGGTAATTATGAAGGCAAGGCTTTCGTACTTAGAGAACCAGATGGTAGGTTATATCAGCAAATTGAGCCCGAGACTAAGCTCACTATTGCGGGTATTAACTACTTTGTAAAAAGAGCCTTTGTTAATCGCCAATCGATGGTTGGATTGATGAGTCTTGATGACGAAACGTTCAATCTCTCGATTGCTCAATTAAAGAAAAGAACCAGAGGTAGAAGGGCTTTGTTACTAAGGCCAGGAAAAGGTCTTTGGGCCCTTAATTTTGGGAGTGCTAAACGTGGAGTTTGGCATTTAATGAGCAATAATACGAATCCAATTTTAACGGCTTTATGGTCGCACGAACTTACGTCGCAACTCTTGCAGGTTGTTGATGAAATCAATCTTAATATTCCTGACGGTGGTAATTTATGCAAACATTCCAAGGCTGGTAGCCGTTGCTTTAATTATTTTACCGATGGCAATATCGGCGAATTGCGTAAGGCAGTTTTTGGGAAGCATTCACGTGATGGATTTTGTCCAATTAAAGAGGCCTACGTTCAGGTCACAGACGGAAGTTATTGTGTGCAATCTATTCGGGTAAAAGAAAATAATGGGAAAATTTACCCACGGATTGTCTTTGTGCAGATTACTGATCAAGCCAATAAAGATGAGGTAGCTGAAATCATTAACAATATAATGAAATGATATGAAATTAGCTGCTAAAATATGATAGCGGTCTTCGTTTGTTCGGAGGCCGCTTTTTTGTTGGCATAAGGTTTTGCCTGATGTATAATAAAAATATAATAAAGTAGGGATAATATTTGTATGATTAAATACTATTTACGTCCAGAGGGTAGCCCAGAATTAAAAAGATTAACTGATTTTCAAGCGGGAAGTTTAATTTATGTAAGCGACCCTAATACCGAAGAAATAAATTTTATTTCGGAAAAATTCAACTTAGAGGAAGGTTTAATAATGGATGCCCTTGATCCTTATGAGGCGCCTCGTATGGAAATTAAAAACGAAGTTGCTTATATTTTTGCTCGTGTTCCTGAACAAAAGGGAAGTATTAGACAAATTTCAACGTTTCCAATCATGTTTGTTATTCGCCATGATTTTTTAATGATTGTTTCTAGGGAAAATCCAGATTTTTTAATTTCCCTGGTTGATGAAAACAAGGACTATTATACCACCCAAAAGCCTTATCTATTCTTGCAGATGTTTTTTGAGGTTGAAAATATTTATAGCTCATTGCTAAACAAGATAAATAAAAGAATAAATTATTTTAGTTTGAACGTCGGTAATTTTAAAGATCAAGATATCGTTAATTTTGTGAGCTATGAAGTTCTGCTTAATGAATTTATTAATGCTCTTTTACCAGTTCGTCATGTATTATTAAATATAATCTCAGGTAAAACAATCGAGCTTGACCAAGAAGAAAAAGATTTAATCGATGATCTTCAGCTTAATAATGAGCAGTTGGTTGAAAGATCAAAAAGTAACTTAACGAATATTGTTAATATTAGACAAGCGCACGAAGTTATCTCTACTAACCGCTTAAATCGAGTTATGAAAGTTTTAACTGTTTCAACCGTTATTTTAGCTTTACCAACAATGATAACTAGTTTTTACGGCATGAATGTTCGCTTACCTTACGACGATAATGCAAGTGCTTATTGGGGAATTATCGCCGCTATTTTTGTTTCCGTTGCTATTTTGTTGCTTTTTTTAAGAAGAAAAAAAATTATTTAAATTAAAATAATATGACGGTTTGGGATAAAATATATCAAGATTATAAAAATGGTGGCGAAGAATATGCGACTTTAAGAAAAGGGTTGATTCCGGAATTTATTCATTTTATTGCTGTTAGTAATTTTAAAGTTAAAAAAGCTTTAGATCTTGGTTGTGGTAATGGTAAATATTTAATATTTTTAAAAAATATTGGTTTTAAAACAGACGGTATAGATTCTAGTCCGACTGCAGTTGAAATAACTAAAACAAGTTTAAAAGATGATTCAAATATTCAATGTGCGGATATGTATGAATATAGTTTAGCGCCAGCTAAATATGATTTAATCATTTCCATCGCCGCTATTCACCATGGTCTTAAAAAACAAGTTCGTAGTTTAATTAAACAGATTTACCCGGCTTTGTTGCCTGGTGGATATTTTTTTATTACTTTACCTGATAATGAAGGAAGTTCTCATTGGACGATGATGGTTGATCATGAAGAAATAGAATCGGGAACGCGCATCCCGCTTTCTGGCCCAGAAAAAGGCTTACCACATAGTTCATATACCAAAGAAGAAATAAAAGAAATGTTTTCTGATTTTAAAGATATAAAAATGGAATTACTCGCGGATAGAGGAAGATGGATTATAAGTGGGAAAAAATAAAATATGTCTAAAATACTTATTACTGCAAAAATTGGTCAAGATTTAGATGGCGTTGCTTGTGCTTATGCTTACGCCGCCTTTTTAAATAGTACTGATAAGAAAAATGAATATGTTGCTGGTATATATGGCGAGCCTCATATTGAAGCTAGATATGTATTAGAGCAACTCACGATAACAAGTGGTTTAGTATATAACCCGGAAACAGAATTTGATAAGTTTATTTTGGTTGATGCAAGTGAGCTCAAAGGAATGTCCGAGGTTATCAGAGCCGAGGATGTTATCGAGGTTATAGACCACAGAGAAACTCACAGAGCGCCAGAATTATTCCCGCAAGCTAAAATACAAATTGAAAAAGTAGGAGCGGCCGCGACTTTAATATTTGAAAAAATAAAACAACAAAAATTACCGCTTGATAAAAATAGCGTTTTCTTACTTTTAGGCGCTATTTATTCAAATACTCTTAATTTCCAATCCGATGTTGCAAACGAGAGAGATAGGGCGGCGGTTGAAGCTTTAGAAAATGATTATGGAGTAAAAATTCCGCCTGATTTTATAAGTAAGATGTTCTTATATAAAACAGAATATATCAAAGAGCATTTGGAGGAGTCTATTATTAGCGATTTTAAGAATTTTGATAATGGGATCGGAATAGCGCAGCTTGAAGGTTTTAATTTAAATAAAATTGTTGAGAAAAAAATTGAGGAAATAAAGACGGTTTTGATAGAACTAAAAGAGAAATATCAATTGAAGTATATCTTTTTAAACGCGGCTGATATTAAGAAAAATTATAATATTTTTGTAGCAATTGATGAGGAAACTAGAGCTTTATTATCCGCATCTTTAACTCTAACATTTAATGAAAACCAAATAGCTAAAAATAATAAATTATTATTAAGGAAGCAGATTTTACCATTGCTTCTTAAAACTCTAAAATTATGAAAATCACTCTTTGCGGGAGTATCGCTTTTTATGATGAGATGTTGGATGTTAAGAGGCAACTAGAAGTCTTGGGACATGAGGTAAAATTACCAATCTCTGAAGTAATGGACGAAGAGGGAAATGTCGTCCCGATTAAAGAATATTATGAGAGACGAAAGGCCGAAACGAGCGAAACGGGCTGGATTTGGGATAGAAAAGAAGCCGCTATCCGCGCCCATTTTGAAAAAATTGAATGGTCGGAAGCTGTTTTAGTTTTGAATTACGATAAAAATGGAATTGCAAATTATATTGGCGGTAATACTTTTTTAGAAATTGGACTAGCATTTCATTTGAAAGAAAAAATATTTTTGTTAAATCCGATCCCGGAAATTAATTATAAAGAAGAACTTTTAGGCATGAAGCTAATTGTTATTAATAGTGATTTAACTAAGATTAAATAATTGAAAGACAAATACTTGCGCCCTTTGTCAAAAAGTTTTATAATAATGGTAAGATAAAAATAAAATAAAAATAAGGAAAAAATAAAATTGAGATCCGGTAAAATTTATAACCAAAAGTTTTTGATTTGTGGTTATAAAAATTTATTAGGTCATGACTTTAAATTTTCAGAGAAAATGTGAAATTAAAAAAAGCATCATAAATGTGGTTGAACCGTCTTTTGTGATGTTTTTTTGTTTTTTTAAGAAAAATAAGTGATTAAATTGTGTGAAATACAATAGATATTACAAAGTGAAACGCGAGTAAAGGATGTGGTGATGCATTCAACCACTACCATATCTGATAATTTCGTGTTTCACTTTATAACATTTATTGTTAAATAGAAATAATTAAAAAATAATTAATTTAAATATATATAATAGAATTTTAAAAACTAAAAAATAAAATTAGAGAAACAAGTTTATCTTTTTCTTTGATTTCAAAACTATGAAAAACTTTTTAAAAAACAAAATTTCTCTGTTCATTATAGCCCTTTTGGTTATTGGAATGGGAATGATGATGGTTGTGCCATCGGCCAAAGCGGCTATTAGCGCTGTTTCCGTAACTACCCCTAATGGCGGTGAAAATTGGAATGGCTCAAAAAATATTACTTGGGCCACAACTCCCGAAGCTGATCCAGCTACAGTTAATATTTATTATTGTGTGGGCGCTAATTGTGATTCCAACAGCTATACTTTAATTGTTGCCGGGACCGCTAATGATGGAAGCGAGGCCTGGGACACAGCTACTGCTGGCGGTGATGCGGCAACTTATAAAATTAAAGTCACCTCAAACGCCGATACTCTTATCGGTGATACCTCTAATGCTGTTTTTACAGTTGATAATACTAAACCGACAATATCTAATATTTCCATTCCTAATACAGCTATGAACGTTGGCGATGTTGTAACAGCCACAATCACTACTGGCAGTGACTCAGATGCCTATACTCTTACTTCCGGAACTGTTGGTGGATTCGCTCTCGGGTCATTAGCAAAAACAAGCGCAACTTCTTATACCGCTATTTTCACAGTGACTGATAACGGTACGGATGTTGCTGCGGGTTCAGATGTTCCCGTTGCTAATTTAGTTTTAACTGATACCGCCACTAATGCGAGTTTGACTTATTCAACGCCAATCTCCCAGGCGGGAGATTCGATTGACGCTAACTTGCCGAACATTACCGGTGTTTCTATTCCTAATGTTGCAATGAAAGTCGGTAATGTTGTTACTGCCACTATTACCATTGATGATGATGGAGTAGCAACTGGAACTACCTTAACTGGTGGAACTATTGGTGGATTTACTTTAGATCCAGCCAGTGTAATTATTGTTGGCAATACTTCAATAACCGCTACCTTTACTATCGCTAATGGTGGCACAGATGTAGCCGTCGGTGCTGTTGTACCAGTAGTCGGATTAACCTTGCTTGATGCTCTTGGCAATCCAAGTAATACTTATACGGCTGATATTACACAAAACGCCGATGCAATTGACGCAAATCGACCGATAATTTCCGGTGTTGCAATTACTGCCGGAGCTTATAAAATTGGTGACGCAATCCCAGTAACAATTACTGCCGATGCTGCCGGCTACACTGCCGGAGCTATTACAATTAATGGCCAGCCTTTAGGCGCTTTCGCCGATGCGACTGGCGGAGTATACACTGGAACATACACGGTAGTTTCTCTTGATACCGACCGCGCTTCTGTTGGTGCTATTCCGGTTAGTGTTATTCTTATTGATGCAGCAACTAATTCGAGTATAGCTTATATTAGTGCTCCTACTTCTAGCGGTACCGTCACCGTTGACGCTAATGCGCCAATAGTAAGTGCAATTGCAATATCACCATCATCTGGCTATGCTAATGTTGGTGATGTTATTACGGTAACAGTTACCGCTGATGCTCCTTTGTACGTACAAAGCGCTGTCACAGTAAATACTAAAGCCGTTGGTTCATTCACTGATGTTGGCGATAATACTTATACTTTTACTTATACAGTAGCAGAAAATGATACGGATAGAGCTTCTAATGCTTTACCGGCTAGTGTAGTGTTTGCCGATACTGCAGGAAACACTAATGTTGCTTATACAACGGTAACTGCTAACACGCTTGTCGTAGATGCTCATTCCCCAGACATAACTAATGTTAGTATTCCTAATTCAGCTATGAATGTTGGTGATACTGTTACCGCTACCATTACTATTGCTGATGATGGAGACGCCACTGGCACCACCTTAACAGGTGGAACTATCGGTGGGTTTACTTTAAATCCGGCCAGCGTAATCATTGTTGGTAATACAACTATTACAGCTACTTTCACAGTAACCGATAACGGCACGGATATCGCCACTGGCGCGGTTGTGCCAGTAGTCGGATTAACATTACTTGATGCCGCCGGGAATCCAAGTAATACTTATACAGCTGATATCACACAAAACGCCGACGCAATTGATGCTAATAATCCTGATATAGTTTCCGTTTCAATTCCTGATGTTACAATGAATGTTGGTGATACTGTTACGGCGACCATTACAACCGGCACTGATGCTGATACTTTTACTCTCGTTTCCGGTGCTATTGGTGGTTTTAATCTCGGAGCTTTAACCAAAACAGGGGACACTACTTATACCGCGACTTTTACAATAACCGATAATGGCACGGATGTTGCGGCTAGCGCGAGTATTCCAGTTACAAATTTGGTTTTAACTGACACCGCTTTGAACGTCAACACAGCTTATTCTACGCCGATTGCTCAAGCCAGTGATTTAATTGATGCTAACTTGCCAAACATTACCGGCGTTTCTATCCCTAATGTCGCGATGAATGTCGGTGATGTTGTTACCGCTACAATTACTATTGATGATGATGGAGTAGCAACTGGAACTACCTTAACTGGTGGGACTATTGGTGGATTTGCTCTAGGAAGTTTGGCCGTCACCAGTAATACAACTTTAACCGCCACCTTTACTGTTACTAATAGCGGAACTGATGTTATTGCTGGTGCAGTCATCCCAATTGTTGGCTTGATTGTAACTGACGCAGCTGGTAATCCAAGCAACACCTACGTTACTCCTATTACTCAAGATTCTGACGCGGTTGACGCCAATATTCCTACGTATACTGTAGCCGGGGTTTCTATTGATAAAGGTGGAGACACGGTAGCTCTAACTTTTAGTGAAGCCATGATTCCCGCAACGCTAGACGTTGATTCATTGACAGGAATTACCTCTATTACTGGTTCCACGGGAGGAGCTTTAACTTTAACTAATGCCACTGGTGTTTGGAGCGCTGGCGATACTGTTTACACAATTACCTTGAACGAAGCGATTGATACTTCTTATATTGTAAACGGAGTGACAGAAACAGTTGTTTTAGCTGCTACGGTTACTGATCTTGCTGGTAATCCGGTTTCAACTTCAGGAGTAGCCTCTGCCGCTGTTGCCAAAGAAGCAGTCACTCCAACAATTACTATAGCAGCCGCTTCTGTTAACGGTGGCGGAGATACTGTTACTATTACTTCTGATGAAGTTTTAGCGGACACCGCTTTAACTAACAGTAATTGGACTGTTCAATATGCTGATAATAACTCAGGTTTGAACATTCAAACTTTATCCTTAGCTAATGCGACAATTATCTTTACTGACGCAACAAAGACAATTGTTAGAATTACTTTAGATGAAGTAACTGACGGATCTTCAATCCCGAGCAGTAAATGGGTCAAAGTAACTCCAAATACCACAAATATTAAAGACTTGGTTGGAAATAACGCTGTTGCCGCTGTCTATACAGCTGCTGGAATAAGTTCGGAAAGTACCGCTCCGACAATTACGGCAGTTTCAGTTGCCGATGCCGCAACTGGAGTTGCAATTAATTCAACAATAACAATAACGATGAGCGAAGCCCTAGATCAATTAACAGTTAATAACAATACAATAAAACTTTATAATGATTTAGGAACTGCTGATGCGGTTAATATTGGAACTGATACTGAGGTTGCTGCTACAATAAGTTTAGAAAATAACGGCGCTTCTACTAAAATTTATATTAACCCAACTTCTGATCTAAGTAATTCCGGAAATTATATTTATAGAATATCAACCGGAGTTAAAGATCTATCGGGCAATGCCTTGGCTGCTAATGCTGATTATGACTTTACAACTGTTGCTGCTGGTGCTGGTACTTTCGGTATTGTTAGCACTACCAATATTACAAATCAAACAACCGGAGGCGCAGCTGATAATACTTATACTAACGGTTGGGAATGGAAAATAAGAATAACTCTTCCAACAAATCAAAACGATTTTGCCCTCAAGTTTAATAATTGGACATCGGGTTCAAATAGTTTAACCGCCGCTGGTAACATGAAATATTATTCAGAACAAATTGGATCTGGGACAGGTAGCTCTGCAGAAACTGCGGTGCCATTTGCAACGGCGAATACTTTTCCGGCCAACTTAACCGTATCAACAGATGCCGATGCCACTCTTGATGGCATACAGACAGATGTTCATGTTATGGTAAAGATTCCTTCCTCTACAGCATCTGGATCGTATTCAACAAGTTATTGGGTAAACTATGAATAAAAGAACTAATTAGAATTTAAGCGGGTTGATTTATATCGGCCCGCTAAAGATTTTACTCTTAAAATTTATGAAAATAAAAAATCAAATAATAATTAGTTTTGTCCTTTCCGCTCTAATAATATTAATTGGAACATCATCTGTGTCGGCCGTTGTTAGCCCAGAACAAAATTTGAATGGGCCTACTTTAGCAACTGGATTAACGGGTTCAGTTACCAACTGCAGTCCCTTAACCGTTTCAAACGGCTCAGTCGCTGCTTATCCAACTTGTACGATAACTTGTAATTCCGGCTATACTTTAAGCGGTAGCGCTTGTAACGCTGCTGGTGGCGGCGGAGGAGGCGGAGGAGGTAGCGCAACTCCTGCTTGTACTTCTGTTACTTATTCCGATTGGAGTGCTTCTTGTTTTGGAAATCTTCAAACTAGATCAGTCGTTAGTACATCCCCAAGTACTTGTACTTTAACTTCTGCTCAACAAACAGCCGCTCAGAGAAATTGCCAAGCCGCTACACCAGCTGAACCAGCAACTCCAGCAACTCCAACCGAAACTCCAGCGACGCCAGCGACGCCAGCTGTTCCGGCTAATACTGTTTTAGCTGAAATTGCTTCAGAGGCGGTAATCTTAAATACTAAAGATACTAATCAATTATTAGGTCATTTGGGAAATAGCGAAAACTTGAGCGGTGAACAAAATGGTTTAACAAAATATAAGACAATTCTCGGACTTGATAAAAAAATCAGCGCTGATGAAAAAGCAACCATTAACGACTTTATCGTTTATGGAACTCGCGGAACTCAGCGTTTAGGAGCGGGGGAAAGAGGAGCAGTTGTTAACTCCTATTTCCAAGCTTATGGCAAATTACCAAATACCGAAGCGGAATGGTCCGATGTTTTAAAGATTGGAAGTGGCCGTTGGCCAAGTGAACGAAGCACAACTGCTGAAGCTCAAGCCAAGGTTGAATTTAAGAAGGTCTATGCCCGAAGTGCGGTTATGACTAATAATATTGATGAAAACGCGATTATGGTTATCGCTTATGGCTTATTACCACTCCAACGCAATCTAAATAGCGAAAAAGTCGCGATTAAAACTTTCCGCTGGGTTTATGCTCATGATCCAGTTAACGCTTTAGCTTGGAATATTGTTCGATCAATTGCTTATTCCGGAGCGAAGAGATAAAAACGATAAATCGAAATTCAGCTTAAACTCTTGACTTAATTAAAAATACGTGCTATTTTTAAGGTATTAAATCAAGATTCGAATATCAGTTATATAAAGTCATAAAATAAGTGGCCTAATAGATAATCGGGTCACTTATTTTTATATGAAAAATATTACAAACACACACGCGGAAGCGCTTGCTTTTTCTGATGAAAAAGACATAAAAGAACCAAAATTTGCTGATTTAGGTATTAGCAATTCGATCTTAGAAATCCTCTCTAAACTTAATTTAGAAAATCCCACACCAATCCAACAAAAGACTATTCCGTCCGCAATTGCTGGTCAGGATTTAATTGGTATTGCTCAAACCGGAACCGGTAAGACTTTTGCTTATGGGATTCCCATGTTAGAACGAATTGGTAAGCTAAAAGGTCAAGGATTAGTTGTTGCTCCAACTCGAGAATTAGCAATTCAGGTTGAAGAAAGTTTAAAAAAATTAGGTCAACCATTAGGTCTAAGAACGGCAGTTCTAATCGGCGGCGAATCATTAGATCGCCAACTTTTTGCTTTACGTAAAAAGCCGCATATTGTTGTAGCTACTCCGGGACGTTTGATTGATCATCTTAAACGTCGAACTTTCAAGCTTGATAATATCGTCACTTTAGTTTTAGATGAAGCTGATATGATGCTTGATATGGGTTTTGCCCCGCAAATTAAAGCAATTTTAGATCAAGCACCGAAAGCACGTCAAACGATGTTATTTTCGGCAACTATGCCGGCCGCGATTGTAAAAATTGCTGCTAGTTATATGAAACTACCGGTTAGCATTGAAGTCGCCCCTCCAGGAACAACGGCCGCTCAAGTTGATCAAGAAATTTTTATTATTAAAGGTGAAGAACGTTTCGATCATTTATTGAAAGTTCTAGTTACTTATACTGGTTCAGTTTTGGTTTTTTGCCGGACTAAGCACGGTGTTAAAGCCTTAACCATGAAATTAGTATCTTTAGGTCATAAAGCGGTTGAAATTCATTCTAACCTCTCTTTAGGCCGTCGTCGTGCCGCTCTGGAGGGTTTTAAATCTAAAAAGGAACGTATCTTAGTCGCAACTGATGTTGCCGCACGGGGCTTGGACGTTAACGGAATCGAATTAGTTGTTAATTATAATTTACCGGATAATTCCGAGGATTATGTTCATCGCATCGGCCGAACTGCTCGAGCCGGTAAATCAGGAAAAGCAATTACTTTTGCTACCGCTGATGAACGCAAGGAGATTATGATAATTGAAAAATTGATTAATAAAAATATTAAGCGCACTGAATTTGTTCAATTTGCTAAAGAGTCATCATTCTCATCCGCTAAAAGTTTTGGTTCTGCTAGAAAAAAATCTTTCTCTGGAAAACCTAGAAATGCTACAGGATATGCTACAGGCTTTAAATCAGAACGTCCTCAACTATCTAGTAGTGCGGCGGCTAGACGTAGTCATCCCTCATCCTCTCGTCCAGCGTTTGAAAAAGCGTCGAACCATCCCTCATCAAACAGGCCCTCATTTCGAGGTGCTTCTGAAAGTAGAACACTTGGTCAACCATTTTTTGGCGGAAATGCGCAAGGGAGCCCCTCTAAAAGTCGCCCGGTATCCAGACGCTCATCAGCTAGCGGATTTAGCCGTCATAGTTTTTAAATTTGAGCGATTTGGGCTATAATATAGCCATGAAATCAATACTCAACATCGTCGATGTTAATGATAAAATAATTGGCGAAAAAACTAGAGAAGAAATACATAAACATGGGCTACTCCACCGGGAAGTTCATGTTTATTTTGTTACTCCAAATCATGAAGTAATTCTTCAGCATCGAGCTAAGGATAAAGATACTTATCCCGATTTATTAGATGCTACTGTTGGTGGGCATGTCGAAATAGGCGATAGCTATGAAAAAACTGCTATAAAAGAAACTTTAGAAGAAACGGGAACTAAAATTAAAGCCAGTGATTTAATTTTTATAGATAAAATAAAGAAACGTTCTGAGGATGATGTTACTAAAACAATAAATAATTCTTTTAGAGCGAGTTATTTATATATTTATTCTGGCGATATTAAAGATTTAAAAACAGAGGCCGGTAAATCTCAGGGTTTTGAAATCTGGTCTTTAGAAAAGTTAGCTAATTTAAATAAGGATGATAAAGCAAAATTTATCCCCTACATATTAGAAGTCGCAATTACTAAAGTTATAACCGCTTTAAAAAATATAAATAAAAAACCATGTTTTTGAGAAGCATGGTTTTTTTGTTGATAAAATTGTTTACAATTTTGTTTTAGCAATTTGCCACAATTTTTTCAGCAAGTTTTAAATCAGATAATAAAATATTTGCCAGTTTGCTTATATGCTCCGACTCTCGGAGCTTTGTTTTAAAGGCAAATTCCTTGTTTCTTTCCGCCTCCATCTTGCATATAAACACTAATGCCACTTTTTCGTAACTCGCTTTCATAGTAGCAAGAGTTTCTAAAAAATTTTGATCGGCAAAATCTTCAAGGGGGGCTAACTTAATTTGTTCCGCTTCCCGGCAAAGCCCGTGCATGGTTTTTAAATAAGCGTGATAGCGCTCTCTGAGATTAGGGAGTAGTTCTTTAATTTGTTCTCGTCCATCTTTTATTCTTGTGTAAGCATACGCTATGACATAATTAACAAACGTCATGCCGGCAGCAAACAGAAAAATATTAATATGTGCTTTATCGACCACTCTAATTAATGGAACCGATAGAATAAAAATAATAGGTAACATTAGACGAGTTGCTTTAATTCTTGTGTAAAATCTAGCTTGAGCTAGGATTGCTTTATTTCTCATAAATAAAATTTTGAAGGTGCGACAAAATACGATTTTTTTAACTTTCCGCTCATATTATAATTTTATTTACCTTTTGTCAATAATTATGCTAAAATTAAATAATCAAAAAATAAATATTAATATATTATATGTCTTTACATGCTGGGAAAATCCGCGCTTTATCAGTTGTTATCATTAAAAAAGATAATCGAGTCTTAGTTTCTCCTGGTTATGATTCGGTTAAAGATGCTCATTTTTATCGTCTTGTCGGCGGCGGCATAGAATTTGGCGAAACTTCCGTAGAAGCTTTAAAAAGGGAATTGCAAGAAGAGTTGGCGGCCGAGCTTATTAATATTCGCCTCTTAGATATAAGAGAAAATATTTTTACTTATAATGGTGAAAATGGACATGAAATTGGTTTTATTTATGAGGCCGAATTCAAAGATAGGGCTAATTATAAGAAAGAAAAATTTCAAATTCTTGATGGCCATCCCGATAATTTTGCTATTTGGGCCGAAATAAATGAAAAAAATGCAGAAATAGTTTTCCCCTCTGGTTCTGGTGCACTGATTCTTAAAAGATAATAACTAAATCATAATTATATGGATATTTACGAAGAAGCGGTTTTACTTCATAAAAAATATCAAGGAAAATTAGAAGTTAGAAGTAAAGTTCCTCTAACAAGTCGTGCGGAATTAGCTTTAGCTTATAGCCCTGGCGTCGCGGAAATATCACGCCGGATAGCTTCTGATAAATCTTTGGCCTATTCTTTAACTCTCAAAGGCAATACGGTCGCGGTGATAAGCGATGGTAGTGCAATTCTAGGTTTAGGAAACTTAGGCCCAGAGGCAGCCTTGCCGGTGATGGAAGGAAAATGTGCATTATTTAAAGAATTTGCTGGAGTTGATGCTTTCCCGATTTGTCTTGATACTCAAGACGAAGAAGAAATTATTAAAACTGTTAAATATTTAGCACCTAATTTTGGCGGGGTTAATTTAGAAGATATTTCGGCTCCACGTTGTTTTAATATTGAGGCAAGATTAAAAGCAGAACTTGATATTCCGGTAATGCATGATGATCAACATGGAACGGCGACTGTTGTTTTAGCGGGGCTTATTAACGCCCTTAAAGTCCGCGGTTCAAATAAAAACGAAATTAGCTTGGTTATTAACGGTGCGGGAGCGGCTGGAGATGCAATTGCTAATTTGCTTTATGACTATGGTTTCAAAAATATAATTTCTTGTGACAGGGAGGGAGCTATTTATAGTACTCGACCTAATTTAAGCGAAGCTAAAAAGAGTTTAGCTAAATTCACCAACCCCAATCAACACGTTGGAAGTTTAGTTGATGTTGTAAAAGGAGCGGACGTTTTTATTGGCGTGAGCGCGCCGGGAGTATTAACTCAAGCAATGGTTAAATCAATGAAAGAAAAGCCGATAATTTTTGCACTTGCTAATCCGACTCCCGAAATAATGCCTGATGAGGCAAAGGCGGCCGGAGCTTTTATAGTTTCAACTGGCCGCAGTGATTTTCCTAATCAGGTAAATAATGTTTTAGCTTTTCCGGGAATATTTCGCGGTGCCCTTGATAATAAAGTTAAACAAATTACCGACGAGATGTTAGTTCGAGCTGCAGAAAATTTAGCCGGTCTCGTTGAAAATCCGAGCGTTGATTTAATTTTACCCGATCCATTTGATAAAAGAGTTGCTTTAACTGTTGCTCGGGCAATTCGTGTGGTATAATATAAAAATAATTAACTAAATAATAAAAGTATGAAAAAAACTATTATTTGGTCTTTGGCACTAATTATGGGTCTATCTTTAGCTTTCTCGGGACCAATTTTTGCCGAAGACAATAACTCTACTCAAGGTAATGGTGATGCAAAACCAGAACCAAAATTAATGAGTAACCCAGCTTCTAAAAAAGCAATGACTGGTTTGGAAAAAATATTAACTCCGGATCAGATTAAAAATTTTGAAAAAATAATGAAGCAAGGAAATGCGCTTTATGGAGTAAGAAAAGGAACTTCCTCTGTTGGTACTACTACAGCTAATACGGAATTAAAAAAGAATGAATTAAAAAATGAATTAAAGAAAGAAGAAAAAAAATTTGAAAAAATTGCCGCTCCACAATTGATTAATCTTTATGAGCAGATTAAAAAGGTAGGAACTGCTCTTTGGGGAATAAAAAAAGAAGATCCTAAAAGATCGGAGTCAGTTAGCCGAGCCTATGTTAAACCAGAAATGGCCGCTTGTGTTATTGCTGCGATTGAGAGTAAGGACGATTCTCTAAAAACTGCTAATACTTATCAAGCAACTATGGTTAATGAGGCCATTTCTGCAAGAACAACTTGTCAAAAAGCAGTTATCAACTCTAATACTGCGACTACAACCGTAGCGGTTGCTAGTAAACAAAAAGAAGCTTTCAATGCTTGTGTGGAAACCTTTAAGGGTAGTATGGAAAAAATTAGAGAAGCTTCCAAGAAGAGTCATAATGCAACTTGGGAAACATATAAAACCAGCCTTAAAGCTTGTCAGCCAACTACTTCCACAACTACTACTGCAGCTACTTCCGCAGAAGGAGTTTTGATGATTGAAGACGGCGGCGGTAATCTTTTAGGAGATTAGATTATAGCAAAATAGAATAAAAAAATAGAATAAAAAAAGCGCCTCAGTGTTGATAGCTGAGGCGTTTTGTAAGAGGATTGCTAACTAGTTGTTTTTTTACAACTTTTTAGCTTATTTTTTAGGCAATTCTTTACAATTTTCGCGGCTTTGCTTTGAAGCCGCAGATCCTTTTTTTCTTCCCATATTTGGGGTTGAATTTTTTACAGGTCTTACAGCGGTGCTTATTTTTTGTACACCGCGGTGGCCTTCTTTGGTTTTCAACCAACGGGAGAATAACATCAGTTTTTTCCACTGCAGTTGGTATTACAGTTGGGATAACTGTGGCGGTAGTAATTTCGGGCACTGTTGTTAAGGTTGCCCGGTTGATAACGAACTCCCAGCCTTTGGGAAGTTCGAAATGGTCTAATATCATGCCATTAGTGCAAGCACTACGGCAATATTCGTAAGACTCTTGTCCGAAAATGTTTCGGACTTTAATCTTACAGACTGATTCATTCGGAAGTATCCAGACATTCCTGTCTTTATTATCACCGAATTTCATCCTGACTTTGATTTTATTAGGTCCGCTTAAGCGACATAAAGTTCCGCGTTTAACTTCGAGAACTTTATTGCCGTTCACTTCGAATACTCTTTGAACTTCAGCCACAACTGCGGCCGGTTCCAAGGAGTCCAAGTTCTTACCAACCGGAGGATAACTATCCGGATTGTGTCTGTTTTCCCACCATTTTCTTCCGCCTATTGTTATCGGAATAATTGGGAGAATAGCTAACCACCATAAGCCGTTGGATTTTTTAGGAGATTCTTCTGGTGTTGTTGTGATTGCGGGAACGCTCGTGTTTGATATATTTCCACTAGCTGGGCCAGAATCCTCTATACTTGCCTCACCATAAACATATCGGTGAACAAGCAGATAGATGCAATCGTGTCGACCGTTGGTTGGTGGTCGTAACTCGAACATTTCTATATCCCGCTCATCCCAGCGTGAGGGAACGAGAATAGTTTCTCCGATTGGAATTCTCTTGAGATCTTTGAATCTTGTTTGATTCATTTCAAGAACCCTTTGATAGGTTCTTTGAAATTCCTCATCGAGAGTCATCCGCGGTCTCGGACTTCTAGCCTGACTGTTTAAAGCCAGAACAAGAATCACAACGATAATCAACAAAAAGTTTTTTTTCATTTTCAGTGTTTTTTGTTTTTTGGTTTTTTGTCTCCGATGAATTTTGAGATTTCAACTTTCGTTTTTCCTTTTTGATTTTTCACAATTTTTATCTTGCGAAAATCTTTAGCTGCTTCCATGATCGTGTTTAAATCCAAACAGATTTCATTAGCCTGTTCTTTTTTAGGTTGTTCAGTTAACTGACTTGCATCACTTTCGGCGGTGATTTTCTCAAAAATTACCTGAACAAACTCAAAGTACTCAATGTACCAACCGTTAGGAACGGTTAGGGTTCCAGTGAAGAATCCATTAGATCCTGTACTTCTGCGGTGCACTTTTCTGATGACTTCGCCGTTTTTAATCAGCATAACCGTAATCCCATCGTTCTGTTTCATCCAAACATTGCGATAAAACCCGTCTCCGAACATCATTCGGCAAGCAAGTTTTCTGGGACCAAAACGCCGCTTCAATTTTCCCTGATGGATATTAAGAAGAATATCTCCTTCACCCAAAAAGTTTTTTAAGCTCATCATTGCTTCTGTTTTAGACATTCTTTCCAAATTTTCTCCGACCGCAGGGTAATGATTCGGGTTCTTTTTTTGGTTAGACCAAAACCAATACCAAAGCAGAAAGATAATACACAAAGCAGGAGCAATCAAGCTCCACCACCAAAGCGGTTGTTTTTCGGCGGGCGGATTAGGTAATTGCTGTTTAGCTTGCTGGTCTGATGGAGTCGGAGGAGTAGCTTCGGCTTGGCTATGAACAGCAACAGCGTCCATATAACGTCCGGTCATATACCAGATACAGTCATGTTTACCTCCCATGTTATCGGAGGAAACTGTTTTCCAGGCCTCCAGGCTGTTATCACCGAATCGTGATGGGAAAAGTACCAGAGCTCCAATTGGGAGATCGTTTAAGTTTGCAAATCGGTCCTTGTTCAGTTCCAGTACCTTGTTATAGGTATCGAGGAACTTAGAACTTTGTGCCTGTCCGTCCATGGCAAGAGCCAGGATAAAAAAACATACGGCCATCATAGCGGTCGAAAATACGAAAAAAATGCGATTCTTTTTCATGTGCGATTAATTTTTAAGGTGCTTTACTTTTATTTTTTTGATATGACTCTCCCCATATCGAGGGTAGGGAAATTAGATTTTCCTTCTGAGAACTATAGCATATTTATATAAAAATGTCAATACTTAGGGAAAATTTAGGAAAATTAAAAGAGCTTTCCGTAGAAAGCTCTTTAAGTTATGTTGGTGGTAGCGTGATTATAGCTATCAAATCTCTAATAATAGTCAAAATATTGACCAAGATTTGATTTGCTAAATCAGCTGTATCAGGAGGGAGAAGCCATTTTAACACAATAATTGTGAGTAGTAGTGAAAAAAAGCTGTTGAAAAGTCTAAACATATGTTTAGAATTAGGGGTAAAGATTTATTATCTTTTAACCCCCAGCAAATTTTACTGCTGCTGTGGCTATCCTCTTATATATTTCGAAAGAACGGGTGACTTCATAAGTTAACATATAATAAATAATAAGTCAAGGGGCTTGGGGTTTAGCAAGAATCTGTTATAATTATATTAGGATTTTTTAATTTTATTAAAAATTACCGCTCAATTAAATTTTAATTTTATATTATGTCGTCAAAAATTTATTTACGTATTCTTCAAGGGGGATTAATTATTTCTTTATTTTTTGTCCTCTTTGTTTTTGCTGATTTACTTTTTCCTTACATCAGTTCCAAACAAATTTCCTTTAATATTTTGATGGAATTGCTTTTTGCTTTCTGGGTAGTTTTGATTTGGCGTTATCCTAGTTATCGGCCAAAATTAAATTTAATGGTAGTCGGGCTAATTTCATACTTCGCCATTATTTTGTTATCATGTTTTACCGGTGTTGATTTTAATTTAAGCTTTTGGGGAGACGTTGAAAGAATGCTTGGTTTCTTTCATCTTTTACATTTCTTAATTTTCTTTTTTATTTTGATTACGGTTTTTCGAACCTGGAAAGAATGGCAAATATTATTTTTAGCATCAATCACGGCCGCTGTTATAGTTAGTTTGATTGGTTTGTTGGGTAAACATGGTTACAGCACAATTGGAAATACGGCCTACGTTAGTGGTTATTTAATATTTAACATCTTTTTTGCCACAATTTTATTTTTTCGTACTAGAAATAATTGGCGTTATCTTTATTTTATTCCGACGATCATCATGCTTTTACAGTTTAAAAACATGCATACTTCTGGGGCAATTATTGGTTTAGCGGCTAGTATATTCATGGCTATGTTATTAATTGGTATTTTCCATAGCCAAAAAAAAATAAAGTACAGTTTTTTAACCGTTTGCGCTTTGATGGTTATTATTGTTGCTATTATTTTTTCACAGCAACAAGCTACCTGGTTCCAAAATAGTTTTTTAAGAAATTTAACTTCACAAAAGACTACTTTTCAAACTAGATTATTATCTTGGCAAGGAGCCGCTCGTGATTTCAAATATCATCCACTACTTGGAACCGGCTTTGGTAATTATGCAATTATTTTTGATCGTCAATTTAATCCTAAATTTTTTGATTACGATAGGGTCGAAACTTATTTTGATAGAGCACATAATAATTTAATTGATATTATTTCTACAACCGGTTTAGCGGGATTTATAACCTATTTAAGTATTCTTATTTTTGCCCTTTATTATCTTTGGTGTGAATTAAAAAAGAATGGTAAAAAAATCAATCAAACAGAGGCGGGGCGTCGTAATTTAGAAATAGTTGTCGTGGTTGCTTTGATGACTGCCTATTTTATTCAGAATTTAGCGGTTTTTGATTCCTTTGTTACCTATATTGGGCTGATGATAATGATTGGTTTTATCTATTGGCTTCCGAATGATAATGCTATTGAGGCTGATAGGGAGGTAACTGTTAATTCTAGTTGGCTAAAAGATACAAGTAGAGAATGGTTAGCCTTAATTGTGCTACTGATTATTTCTTTAATTGTAGTTTCCAATGCTAATCTTAAGCCTTATCGAATGCTTAAGGGGGTAATAGACGGCTATTCTTTTGTTATCATTGGCAGGACGGAAGAAGGTTTCAATATTTTTAGAGAAAGTTTAACCGGAACGGCTCTAGATAGAGACGGGAGAGCGACTCTTATCAATTTGGTAGCTGGTAACCCAGAGCTTTTGGCCTCTTTGTCATCTGATAAATTGCAAACCGAATACGAATACCTAGTTCTCTTAGCTGAAAAAAATGCTGAGTATAATGAGAAAGATAATCTATTTCAATTACAATTAGCGCAGGTTTATGATTTAGGTTCGAGACTTTTCAATGAAGATGAAATTAAAAGAGACTATTATTCCAATCTTTCTTTACTTGCCGCTGATAAAGCAGTCGCTGCTAGTCCGGGAAGAATTCCTGTTTATTTTGTTAAAGCGCAATCTCTTTTAATGCAGGGCAGGTCGCAAGAAGCAATTGAGACTTTACAGTATGCAATTAGCCTAAATCCTAAATATCCTCATTCGTATTGCCGTTTAGCTCAGATTTATATGCAGACAAAATCTGATACTGAAGTTATCCCGGCTTTAGAGAAGTGTATTGATGCTGGGGCAGTGAATCAAATCGGTTCGAGCAATGCTTTAATTTTAGCGGCAACTTATTTAGCTAATAACAAAGACTATTTAAGAGCAATCACTGTTGTTGAAAGATTATCAGGAATTTATAGTGATGACGCTGAAGTTTGGTTTAATTTAACTAAATTATATACATTAGTTGGAAATACCAATAAGGCTCGGGCAACAGCCGCTAGAACTATTCAACTCGATCCTGCCTTTAAGGAACAAATTGACCAGTTGTTTGCTGAGTAATAGTTAGGGGTATAATAGAAACAAGACAAGCGCGGACGGTTGACAACATGCGCTTTTTTGTGATATATTATCTGCATTGTTCATTTCAAAAAAGTTAAAAATGTCGTGGAAAAAACAGAATTTAGAGGATTTGGAATTACGTAAAAAATCGCTTAAGTCCAAATTAGTTTTCTTGATTAAGGAATCTGGAAATCATGAAAGTCGGTATTTTAGATGTCGAGGCTATTTAAGAGAAATTTTAATCAATTATGATCAAAAGAAATTTTTCTTTGCTCCGGATACGTTTATAATTGATAAAGATAATATCTTATCAATCGTTATTGGAGTTTCTCGTTCGCCTATACCTATTGAGGGAGATGTACTTTGGATTTTTTCAGAAGATCAAAAAGAAATTCATTATATATCGTCTTTAATACCTAAGGTAGTACAGAAAGATTATGTGTTTTTAGCTTCATAGTTTTAGCTACTCAGCTTGGTTTCGAAAAGACCCATCTATTGCAGACGGGCCTTTTTATTTTTTTAAAAAGAAAAATTTAGATTTCTTTTAGTCTTAATTTGTTATAGTTTTTGAACCGGAAAAGCCGGTTTTTAATAATTTAATTCTAAAAGAGTATGAGAAAAATGATAACTCTAATTAAAAAACTATTATCTAAAACGGTGCGAAGATTGCTTGTCTGGGGACGTAATTTTTTAAAATTTAAATTAAAGTTTAAGCATTTTTCAAAGAGGCGCAAATTTTTTTTCATAGTGCTAATGGGGTTTGTTCTAATCGGTATTTATTTGTTCCTTGCGTTTATATTAATTAGTTCTGCTCGGTTGGAGTTGGCTAATTTGAAAAAAGAAATGATTAAAGTCGGCCCTTGTCATGAAGAATGCTTACGTTTAAGACTATTATCTGAAGAAAAAATTGCTAGTTCTTTAAAAAATGATAAGAAGCTTAGAGATGATCTTAAAAATTATTTCTTTGAAAACGGTGATGATAATTTAGCGTTTAAAAAAGAAATATTAAAAATAATTGCACTTGCTTATGGTGCAAATAATCCGCCGGATTTTATTATTGATTATTTAATTGATAAAAACGGCGATGCCTCTTTAAGGGCGGAAATTATTAGCTTGTTTCTAGCAAAAACAAATGAGCCGGAGTTTGTTGAATATTATTTTGCAATTTTAGATAGTGAAGAAAAAATAGAAATAAAAGAAGCGGCGGTGAATGCTTTAAGCAATTTAGCAGATAAGCAAACAATTTTTCAAGCCCAGCAGATAGAAGTTATTAAAAATTTAATTTTGAGTGATAATAGCGATAGCAATAAAACCACTTTACATTTAAAGGCTAATTTTTTGTTTCTTTTAAGCGATTATTTTCCGTTATTTCCTCAAGAAACGAAATTATCTTTAACTACTATTTATGCTTCTGTTCAAGAGCCAATACTAAAAGCTTTAGCGGCCGAGACTTTAAATAATTTTGGTTTTAGTGAATTTAAAGCGCCGGAGATATCGGAAGCGGAATGGGAAAAATATTTTAATAATTAGTTTTTAAATTTAAATATTATGAAAATAAAAAGATTATTTTTAATTTCGTTCGTCTTTTCTATCTTGCTGTTTTGCTCGGTGTGGCCGACTCATGTTTCTGCTCTTACTCCGGGAACTCTAGTTTATCGAACCTCAAATGATGGTCGGATGGTAGGTTATAGCGGCGATAATTTAGTTTCAGTTGATGAAAATCAAGTTCTGAAACAAATTTATCCTGGACATGCCGGAATTTATATCGGCAAAGAAAACGGGGAAGATTATATTGTCGAAGCTTTAGTCGGCGGGATAGTAAAAATGCCGGCAAAATATTTTGTAAATGAAGCGTTGGGCGAAAAGCTTCTCGGTGCAAAAATTCCTAAAGCCGCTAGTACTTTAGAGATTGTCAAGGCGGTTGAAATTGCTAAGAGTTTAGTCGGTGAAAAGATCGGTTATGATTTTGATTTTAAAACCCAAAAAGGGCCGGGCGATGGCGAATGGACTTGCGTTGGCTTAACAGAAAAAGTGTATGAGAGTGCCGGTATTTCTAATCCTAGTAATTTAGGCGCCTTGGAATATAACCCCGATTACTATGCCGTTGATATTACGCCCGATGGTTTTGATAATAAAAGTTTAGCAAATCGCTACGGTGATTGTTTTTCTAAAACACTTGAATTTTCTAAAATAGGACGAAGAACCGATATCCGCTTACCCTTACCAGAAATAGTTGGTTTTAATCTTGGTTTAGAATATCAGGGCGACCGTTACTTTTTTCTACCTTATACGCAATTTATCCAGCCATCATTACGAGATGAAAAGGTAGATATAAATCTGCAAACCTTTTTCGATGATGATTCAATTAGAGGTAAAACGCCTGTCGCTCGTTTATTATTACGTTGGAGTTTAATTAATAATCCTATCTCGTCTTTAAAAATAATCGCGCAGGCAACATCTCAAACCATTTCAAATTGGAAAAACAAAATATTTGGAACAAAAAACGAAACGCAGATAGTTTTAGAAAATGAAAATAAGGCCGAGAATAATTCAAATAACATAATAGCCGATAATCAGTTAAGTCCTCCTCAAATTAAAATAAATCAAGCAACTAAAGATGAACAACCAGTAATTGTTAAAGATAGTTCTGAAGATAATGAATTAAATGATACAAGAGAGGTAGTAAAAATAGCTTTAGCACCGACAATTAAATTAGCATCTACAACTTCAATCTCTGCTACTGCAAATCCAGTAGCTATTTCAAATTTAAAAGCTGTTGTTTCTAGTTCAACTAGTTCATCACTCAAAACAGCTATTCCTAAATTAGTTTCTTCAGTGAATATTACTGCGGTTCCATCGGCGGCTGATTCTATTAAAGTCGCTCCAGCGAGTTCAAAAATAGTTGCCGGAATTAAACCTAATACTAATCAGTCTTCTTCTAACACTCAGACAACTAACAGTTCTTCTTTTAATTCTCCAAACGCTTTGATTAATAAAATTTACAGTACTGAAAATAATGATTTCATTGAATTATATAATCCGACGAATTATGATTTTGATTTAGCCGAAGCTGGTTTTCGTTTAGAGAAAGCAAAAACAGCCGTTGATCCCGGTTTAATGATGAGAATAGGAAATACTAGCGATGGTTCATATCCGGGCGGAACAGTAATAAAAGCCAAGGGCTATTATTTGATTGTTCGAGATGATGCAAATAGCTATTATAAAAATAAAGCTGATGCTATTGCGATCAGAAATGAATTTAGTTGGACCAGCTCCGGTTATATAATTTATTTAGGCAAAGGCGCAATTAGTTCTACTACAGACGAGGATATTATTGACGCGGTTGGTTTTGGGGAGGCGACATATTTCCAGGGTTCAGGCCCGGCGCCGGTGATAAACGATAATTATATTTTGAATCGTCTTAAATCAAGCGGCAATAATGTTTCCGATTTTAATCTAATTGTTTCCGATGATCCGAGTATAGTTTGGAACGAAGATGAATCTGAAAATACTAATAATACTAATGATAATTCGAATAATAATCAAAATGATAATCAGGAGAATAACCAAAGTTCTAATAATCCAGATTTGTTTGTTGCCAAGGAACCAATAGTTTCTGAGGGCATTTCGGATTTATGGCATTTCTCTGAATGTTATGGAGACCAAAATTATTCGATCGGGCGTTTTGATTGCGCAATTGATATTGGTTTTGTTAATCCTAAGTTCAGCCGACAATTGAGTTCAAAAATAGATTTAAATAAATTTTCAATTAGTTTCTATTACCGCAGCCCCAAAATGGCACGCAATTATTCGCGCTTAACTTTTAAATTAAGAAACGAGAGCGGACAAGAATTAAAAGTTATGCTTGATGAAGCCTTCCTGCAAATTGAAGGTTTACCAAATTCAGCTTGGCAATATTATGCTGTTCCGGTTTTTCCGGACGATGCTTGGCATCAGTTTTCTTTAGTGGTTGATAAAGAAACTGGCTACTGGTCAGTGTATTTTGACGCCCAGGAAAAATATAGGCATACCTTCGTCCAAACTTTAGCTGACAATTTTTCTAGTTTAGAATTCGACGGTGATTGCGGTCCGGCTTCTATGGATGAGTTAGCTCTTTGGACTCGTCCTTTATCTAGCACGGAGATCTTAGCTGATTTTGTCGCCGCCGTTCCGTTTAGTCCGATAAGTTCGAGAGTTGCGCAAAAAGAAGCAGAACTCAAATATTTTTGGAATTTTAATGAAGGCAATGAGCTCGTAAATGAAGGCGGCGGTTTACAAGCAATTGATGAAATAAACAATATCAAGCTTATACTTCCGGAAAATTCTTGGGTTTGGCGGGGATCGGAAAATACCGGGATTATAAATAGATGGGATAAAAATTTAAACGTTGATTTTCCAACCTTCCTAAAAACAAAGGATCTATCTTTAACTTTTTGGTGGCGCAGTGAAATATCTTCACTTGGGGGACGATCTCTTATATCTTTAAATTATAATGATAGAATAAAAATGGGGTTGTCTCCAGATTTTTATCGACGTAGTTTTTATTTTAATAATAATGATGGAGCTTTTAGCGAGGGAAGTGATATTGATATTCCGTATGACGATAAATGGCATCATATTGCTTTAACTTATGATTCATATCGCTACCTTCTCAAATTTTATGTTGATGGCCAAGAAAAGAGATCCTTACCATTCTTTTGGATTAAAGACGGAGAAGAGCCAAATCATTTAGAAATTAGAAGTGAATTAAATAGTGTTGAATTAGATGATTTAGGTGTTTGGGAAGGGGCGGTAACTGCTTCCAGCGTTCAAAAAATCTACCAAGATAGCAAAGTTAACTAATATGAACTGAGACTTGCCTTTTTTAGGCTTTTATTGTACCATTTTAGAGTTATCAGGGTGAGCGGGCGATTACTCTTCTTAGGTTTAGCTTAAGAGGGGAGGAAAGTCCGGACTTCGCTAAAATCTCAATATTTTTGAGGTTTAATGATAGTGGGTAATACCCACCGGGCCATTTCGGTTAAAGTCGATTTGGTCAAGGGAAAGTGCCACAGAGACAATACTAATCCTGCAATTTTTAACAGGAAAAAAGGTGAAAAGGAGCTGGGTGTCTCGCAAGAGGCTACCGGTTTCGCTCTCCGGTGACGGAGATAGCGTGGTAAACCCTATCAGAAGCAAGAGCAAACTTTCATTTTGACTTAGGTTAGAAGGAAAGAAAAGTGGCTCGCTTGAGCTTATTAGTAATAATAAGCCTAGATAAATGATCGCTTAAAACAGAATCCGGCTTACAGCTGCCCTGATAACAAAGGTTTACAATAAATTTATATATGAAAAAAACTGAATTATTTTTTTCGACCCTGTTTATTCCGGTTGATTTTGCGATGATAATTTTAGCTGGTATTTCAGCTTATTATCTCCGTTTTGCCGATTGGACAGTAAGTTTCAGGCCAGTAATTTTTAATTTGCCTTTTTCGGGATATATTAAATCTCTACTGATAATCGCTATTTTGTGGTTGTTAATTTTTGCTATGTCCGGCCTTTATCAGATAAAAAGCGCTCGTAAATTAGCGCAAGAATTAAGACGGGTATTTTTAGCTTGTTCTAGCGGCTTGGCTTTAATTGCAATTTTAATCTTTTTTCAACGAGAATTATTTGATTCTCGTTTTATCGTTTTAGCCGGTTTTATTTTTACAATTACTTATGTTAGCTTTGCTCATATTTTTATTCGCTGGCTGCAAAGACGCTTGTTTATTTATGGAATTGGTGTCCATAAAGTAATTTTAGTTGGTAATTCCAAAACAACCGATAATTTAATTGCTGAATTTTCTAGTAACAAGAAAGCGGGTTATGAAGTTGCAAAACGTGTTAGAGATTTTTCTTTAGAAACCGCCCAAGAGGTTTTAGAATTTATTAAAGAAAGAGAGGTTGATGAAATAATTCAGAGCGATCCCAATATAAGTAAAGCGGAAACTTTGCGTCTATATGATTTTGCTAATGATAATCATATTACTTTTCGCTATGTTGCCGATTTACTTGAAGTCAAGGTTTTAAGAACTGAAGTCGCGGAAATTATTGGCGTTCCAATTGTTGAAGTAAAACGTACTACTTTAGATGGTTGGGGTAAGGTTTTTAAAAGATTATTTGATCTGATTGTTTCCGGTATTTTGATTATTATTTTATCACCAATTATTCTTTTAGCGGCTTTGATTATTTCTATAGATTCTCGCGGCCCGGTCTTTTTTTCTCGTCGTGATAATGGTTCATATTTATATCGAGTTGGTGAGGGCGGTAAACCTTTTAAATATTTTAAGTTTCGCTCCATGATTCCGAATTCCGATAGCATGAGATATAAAGAATTAGCCGATCGTAATGTTAGAACAGATGGGCCAATGGTCAAGATTAAAGATGATCCACGGGTTACTAGGGTCGGAAAATTAATTAGACGTTATTCAATTGATGAATTACCTGAGTTATTTCTAGTTTTTATCGGTCGTATGAGTTTAGTCGGTCCGCGTCCGCATTTACCAGAAGAAGTCGCTAAATATGAAAATTATCATCGCAAAACCTTAACTATTAAGCCAGGTATAACCGGCTTAGCTCAAGTTTCCGGTCGTAGCGATTTATTGTTTGAAGAAGAAGCAAAATTGGATATTTATTATATTGAAAATTGGTCTTTATTATTGGATATTTCTATTTTATTTAAAACGCCCTTAGCGGTTTTTAAACATAGAGAAGCTGAATAATTATGAAAGTAGCTTTAATACATGACCATCTTGCTCAAGATGGCGGTGCGGAAAAAGTTTTGAAGGTTTTAACCGATATGTTTCCGGATGCTCCAATCTATACTCTATTATACGAAAAAAAACAGGTTGATAAATATTTTAGGGGTCGAAAAATAGAAACTTCGGTTATCCAAAAATTACCAGGCGGGATTAAACATTACCAGTGGTATTTATTTTTTATGCCCTTAGCGGTTGAATTTTTTGATTTGCGCGGCTACGATTTGGTGATCTCTGATACTAGCTCTTTTGCTAAAGGCGTTATTACCTCAACCGATACTCTACATATTTGTTATTGTCATACTCCAACCAGATATCTTTGGAGTGATACGCATCAGTATATTAATGAACTTAAATATAATAAATGGTTTAAGAAAATAATTTCGCTTGTTTTAAATCGCATTAGAATGTGGGATAGAATTGCGGCTGATCGGGTTGATTTATTTATTGCTAATTCTAAAACTGTTCAAAAGCGCATCACTAAATATTATCGCCGGGAATCAGAAGTTATTTATCCGCCGGTTGAGACTGAGAAATTTCAAGTTCTTGATTTAAGCAATCAAAAACCGGAAGATAGATATTTCTTAATTGGCTGTCGTCTTGCACCGTATAAAAGAGTTGATATTGTAATTGAAGCTTTTAAAAAATTAGGGGCAGATTATAAATTAAAAATTTTTGGTGATGGCGTTGATTTGGAAAGATTAAAAAATATGGTTGGTGAGTCTTCTAATATTGAATTTTTAGGTAGAGTAAGCGAAAGCGAGAAAGCAAATTTATTTTCTAATGCCCAAGCTTTTATTAATCCCCAAGAAGAGGATTTTGGTATTACTGTGGTCGAATCTATGGCTGCTGGTCGGCCTGTAATTGCCTATCAGAAGGGTGGAGCGACCGAAACGGTAATCGAGGGAAAGACGGGCTTATTTTTTAAGGAGCAGACAACAGAGGCCTTAGCAGAAGTAATCAAAAATTTTAAATCCAGTGATTTTAATCCGCAAGAAATAAGGGAATGGGCGGAAAAGTTTTCGGTTAACAATTTTAAGAATCAAATTAATAGTTTTATTAATAGCCATTTTGAAAAATAAAATATGCTTATTTTGTTGATATGAAAATAGGAGTAGATATCAGAGTTTTAATGGATAAGAATTATAGCGGCATATCAGAGTATACCGCTAATTTATTATCCGAAATTCTCAAACAAGATAGAGAAAATAAATATAAATTATTTTATAATTCTTCCAAAGGCCATGAGGCTCGTTTAGATTACTGGGCAAAAGATAATAGTAAATTATTTGCGACCAGTTATCCTAATAAAATTTTCAATTATTTTTTGCAGAGAATTTGCTCGCGTCCCAAGCTTGATAAAATTTTAGGCGGAACCGATATATTTTTTGCACCCCATTTTAATTTTTTAAATGTTAGCCATAAGACTAAACTAATTGTAACTGTGCATGATTTATCCTTTTTGCGTTATCCGGAATTTTTTAGTAAACGTAAGAATTTTTGGCATAAAGCCCTAAGAATTAAAAAACTTTTAAACCGAGCCGATAGGATAGTTGCGGTTTCGGAAAATACAAAACATGATTTAATGGAGCTTTTAAGTATCCCGGCGGAAAAAATTAAAGTTATTTATTCCGGTAATAATTGCCAGGAGATAATAACCCCTCAAGAGAAAATTACTGATTTCTTGGAAAAGAAAAATTTAAAAAATGGTTTTATTTTATCAGTTGGCAATATTGAGCCGAGAAAAAATATTAGCGGCCTGATAAGCGCTTACAATAAGTTAAGAAATAAATATCCGGAAATAAAAAATCAACTAGTTCTAGCTGGAGCTAAAGGCTGGAAATATAAAAAAGTATTTTCTGATTGGGCAAAATCTCCATATAAAGAAGACATTAAATTTCTAGGCTATATTAGCATACAAGAAAAAGAAATGTTATATTCAAGCGCTGCAGTTTTTGTTTATCCTTCATTTTATGAAGGTTTTGGTTTTCCGCCGCTTGAAGCGATGGTTTTCGGTCTTCCAGTTGTTTCTTCTAACGTCTCCAGCTTACCAGAGGTACTTGGTAAGGCCGCCTTGCTTATTAATCCGTTTAAACCGGAAGACATAGCGGAGGCCATAAAATTAATTTTAACAGATGCTAATATTCGCACCGATTTAATAGAAGCCGGAAAAGTACGCGCGGCAATGTTTACTTGGGAAAAAGCCTCTCAAGAATATTTAAAATTATTTAGCGAAATAAATGAAGAAAATAAGTAAAAATTTAAATAATAAAAAAAAGCGGCCTAAAGTTTTAGTCGCTATGTCGGGCGGAGTTGATTCGTCCGTTGCCGCCCAGCTTCTAAAAAACCAAGGATATGAAGTAGCGGGAATTTTTTTGCATTTCTGGAAAGATGAGTCGGTTGGCGAAAAGGCGGAAAATCGTTGTTGTTCTTTGGAATCGATGATGGATGCAAAAAAGGTCGCCGCTAAAGTTGGCATTCCTTTATATACTTTTGATTTTTCGGCGCCCTTTAAAAAAGCGGTCGTTGATAATTTTCTAAGTGAATATGCCGCTGGTCGGACGCCTAATCCTTGTGTAGTTTGCAATAAACAAATAAAAATCGGGCGCTTGATTAAATACGCGCTTCGTCTGGGTTATGATTATGTTGCAACTGGCCATTATTTAAAAATTCAGAAAGTTGGTCGCAGTTATCAGCTTGCTAAAGCAAAAGATAAATTAAAAGATCAGTCTTATTTCTTGTATACTTTTTCTCAGGAAGAATTAAAACATTTATTATTTCCTCTTGGCGGATATGTGAAGCCGCAAGTAAGAAAATTAGCGGCTAAGTATAAATTACAGGTTGAATCCAAGGCGGAGAGCCAAGATATTTGCTTTTTAAGTGGACCACACAATAATTTCTTAAAAAAATATTTAACGCTTACGCCCGGTCCGATTAAATTACTAGAAACAAAAAAAGAGATTGGTACTCATCAAGGTCTACCGCTTTATACTATCGGTCAAAGAAGAGGAATAGAAATTGGTGGGACCGGACCGTATTACGCGGCGCGGTTGGATTATAAAAATAATATTTTATACGTTGTTAAAGAATGGAATGGAGAAGTCTTATATAAAAATAATTTAATTGCGAAAAAAGTTAATTGGTTAAGCGGTAGTGCTCCAAAAAAACTCTTGAAATGCGAAGCGGTAATAAGGTATGGCCATAAAGCGGTTAAATGTTTAGTTTCTGTGAAGAAGGGGCAAGAGTATTTAGTAGAATTTAATAAACCACAAAGGGCAATTACTTCTGGCCAAAGCGTGGTTTTCTATGATAAAGAAAGAGTGCTGGGCGGCGGGATAATAAAGTGATATAATTCTTTTCATAATTAAAATTTAACTCTCAATAATTATGGCCCAAGAATTACCCGCAGTTTTTAAACGTATCCAAGATAAGAAAAAAGAACAACGCGAACTCAAATCTATGTTTCGCGATGCTTTAAGTAATAGCGGTGATTATCAAAAGGTGGTCCAAGAGCTTGATGACTTAAAAATAAAAAAGAAACAAATTGAGGCTTCAGTTAAAGCTGATTTTAAAGAAGAGTTTGATAAGCTCGAAGGAATTAAATTAAATATTGCCGGCGATAATCAATTGCTTAGTGATTTAGCCTTAACCCAATTTGTCAGCGGAGAGCTGGTAAAATTAGTTGATGAAAATAAAGTCGAGTATGAACCGATTTTTACGGTTAGGTTTAAGAAGGCGTAACTTTTTAGATTTAGTTTATTTATCCTTTGCTATAATTCGTCATGATGTGGGCCCGGAGGCGGTCCTCGGAATCGAATTTGACATTTGGTTTCCGGGGTTCAATTCCCCGCGGGTCCACATCCGGAAATTTCTTGACCAATAATAATTTTTAGCATATAATGTTTATACAAATGTCAAATTCGGTTCGAGGGTCATCTTGAGACCAGAAAAATCTCCCAATGGGAGATTTTTTGTACAAAATAAAACTTCTAGACTAACAAAAAAGACCATTAACCTGGTCTTTTTTTGTGCCGCGAGAGGGAATCGAACCCTCATGAAGTTTCCCCCACACGAGTTTGAGTCGTGCGCGTCTACCAATTCCGCCACCGCGGCTTAGATGTTGGATTTGCTTGTAACGCTTTTATATTACGAATTTTAGTATAATAAATATATCTTTAATTGTCAAAAGGAAAGCTTTAATATATAATTGTCGTATATAAATCCGATTTAATTTATGGGTAAAGTTATTGCCGTTGTAAATCAGAAGGGTGGAGTAGGGAAAACCACTACTGCTGTTAATTTAAGCGCTTATTTAGCTCACTTGGGGAAACAAGTGCTGCTTGTTGATGTTGACCCGCAAGCTAACGCTACTTCTGGTTTAGGAATTGATCACCGTAATTTAGAATTTGGAGTTTATGAAGCTTTAGTCGGCGATAAACCTTTCAACCAAATTATTAAACGTACCATGCAATCTGGTTTTAAAATCGCCCCCGCAACTCTAGCTTTAGCCGGAGCAGGAATTGATTTGGTTAGTATGGAAAATCGTGAGTTCCGTCTTGCGCATATTTTAGAAGAAGCTAAGAAAGAGTATGACTTTATTATAATTGATGGGCCACCTTCTTTGGGACTTTTAACGGTTAATAGCTTAGTAGCGGCTGATGAAGTTTTAATTCCTATTCAAAGCGAATACTTTGCCCTTGAAGGTTTGAGCCAACTTTTAGAAACAATTAGTTTAGTCCAAAATAACTTAAAACCGGAATTAGGAATCATGGGCGCGGTAATCACCATGTTTGATAAACGCAATAAATTATCAGAATCTGTGATGGAAGAATTATATAAATATTTTCCGAATCGTATTTTTAGGTCTGTTATTCCACGTAGCGTTAGACTGGCTGAAGCGCCAAGCTATGGTCGGACAATTTTACAGTATGATCCAAAATCTAAAGGCGGAAAGGCTTACGAAGGCCTCGCAAGAGAAATTTTAAGTTTTGAAAAATAATAAAAATAATCAATCGTTTAAATTTTACTATATGGCACAAGGTTTAGGCCGAGGACTCGGCTCTCTTATCCCTAAAAAAACAATGACCTATGGTCAAAATCCTTTCCAGTCTGATAGCGGCGTTAGTGAAGACGCAATTGTTTTACATGATAATGAGAGAATTTTAAAAGTTAACCCGGATAAAATTGATTTTAATCCTTTTCAACCCCGAACCTATTTTGCTGATGGCGCAATTAATGATTTAGCAGAATCAATTAAAGAACATGGAATTATTTCTCCGCTAATTGCAACTCGTAAAGGTGAACGCTTCGAACTTATTGCCGGAGAAAGAAGATTGCGTAGTGCAAAATTATTAGGACTTAAAGAAGTTCCGGTTATTATTCGCGATGATAACGAACAAAAGAAATTGGAAGTCGCTTTGATTGAAAATTTACAGCGTGAAGATTTAAATTCTATTGAAACGGCCCGAGCTTATAAAAGATTAATTGATGAATTTAATATAACTCAGGAAGAAGCTGCCAAACGCGTTGGTAAGGCTCGTTCTAGCATCGCTAATACCTTGCGTCTACTTTCTTTACCTCAAGAAGCGCAAAATGCTTTAGCTTCCGGAAAAATTACTGAAGCCCATGCTAAATATTTATTAGGTTTAGAAGGCGAGGAAAAACAGCTCAACATGTTAAAGAAAATTTTGCGTCATGACTTAACAGTTGCTCAAACTGATCAAGAAATTAAGCGCCTCGGCGGAACAAAATTGGCTAAGCAAAAAGATTATTTTGATAAAGCCAAGGAAGATGAACTTAGTGAATTACTTAGTACTAAAGTTGAAATAAAAAGACAAGGGAAGGGTGGAAAAATTATCGTTGATTTTTATAGCGAGGAAGAACTGGGCGAGATATTGACAAAAATTAAGAAATAGTGTACAATATTTAGTTAAATTAGTACTTTCTAAACTAATACCAATACCAATAAAAAATGAAAAGATTTGAATTGTTTAAATCGGAATTTTCCGAAAACGAGAGAAATTTCTTTTATATTATTGGAGTTTCTCTTGTTGCTAGTGTTATTTCGGCCTGCTTCTCTGGAGTAGGTACTGTTGTTGGCTCAGTAGTAGTGGGAATTATTGTTTTCCCAATTGCTGTAGTTTCTCTATGCATGGCTTTTGCAAAAGGCTAAATAACAAACAAACATTCAACCATATAAAACGGGGTTTCTAGGAACTCCTTTTTTATTTGCTATTCTTAAGGTCGTATATTAAAATAGAGCTATGTCTTTTGTCCATCTCCACAATCATACCCACTATTCTTTACTTGACGGCTTAACAAAGCTGGACGAGATGATTAACTATGCTAAAGAACAGGGTTCACCGGCGGTCGCTATTACTGATCACGGTTCGATGTATGGTGTTATAGAGTTCTATCAGAAGGCAAAAAAGGCCGGTGTAAAGCCGATAATCGGCGTAGAAGCCTATTTAGCGCCTGGTTCAAGATTTGATAAAAATACTAGAGAAGACGGTCGCAGTAATCATCTTCTCCTACTTGCGAAGAATAACGAAGGTTATAAAAATTTAATAAAACTCGTTTCCAAAGCTTATATTGAGGGCTTTTATTATAAACCGCGGATAGATTGGGAACTTTTAACTGAGCATCACGAAGGCATAATTGCTTCAACCGCCTGTTTAGCCGGAGAAATACCGCGCCTTATCATGTCTGATAAACTAAAAGAAGCAGAAAAAAGAATTAAAGAATATAATTCTCTTTTTGGAGCGGGAAATTTTTATTTAGAATTAATGGATCATCCGGAAATCCCAGAATTAGAAAAAGTAAATTCTGAGTTGATTAAATTTTCTAAAAAATTAAAAATTCCGGTGATTGCAACTAATGACGTCCATTATTTTAAGAAAGAAGACGCTGAAGCTCAAGATATTTTGTTATGTCTGCAAAATAAAAAGAAAATAACCGATACCGATAGAATGAAAATGCTTGGGCATGGCGATTATTCCATGCGTTCTAATGCGGAAATGATTGCCGCCTTTAAACATATCCCGGAAGCCATTGAAAATACTTTGAAAATTGCCGAGATGTGTAATGTTGAAATTGAACTTGGTCAAATTCAATTACCCCATTTTGAAGTACCAGCTGGGTATGATGGTAACTCTTATTTAAAGGAATGGTGTGAAAAAGGAATTTTAAAACGTTATCCCGGGAAGCCCGACTCTGAATTAAAAGAAGTCCAGGAACGGCTTGATTATGAATTATCAGTTATTGCTAAAATGGGTTGGCCGGCTTATTTCTTGATTGTTGCTGATTTTATCAATTGGGCTAAGGATAATAAGATTGTTGTTGGTCCAGGAAGAGGAAGCGCAGCCGGTTCCTTGGTTTGCTATTTAACAGGAATTACCAATCTTGATCCGCTTGAATATAATCTACTTTTTGAAAGATTTCTAAATCCGGATAGAATTTCTATGCCTGATATTGATATGGACTTCGCTGATATAAGACGCGGTGAAGTTTTAAATTATGTCGGCGAAAAATATGGCCAAGACCATGTTGCTCAAATTATTACCTTTGGGACGATGGCCGCTCGGGCGGCGGTACGTGATGTTGGTCGGGTGCTAGATGAGCCTTATGAATACTGCGATAAAATTTCCAAAAGCATTCCGATGTTTACTAAACTTGAGGAAGCCATTAAAACCGTTCCCGAACTTAGAGAAATGTATAATAATGAGGCGGCGGCTAAAAGGATTTTAGATTATGCTAAAAGACTTGAAGGCGTTGCTCGTCATGCCTCAACTCATGCTTGCGGTGTTTTAATAACTGATCAACCTTTAACGGAATATGTTCCCATTCAACACGCTTCATCAGCCGATGAAAGCGTTATCTCACAGTATTCGCTTCATCCAATTGAAGACTTGGGCTTACTAAAAATGGATTTTTTGGGCCTTAAAAATTTAACTATTATTGAATCGGCTTTAAAAATTATTAAAAATACTAGAGGTTTAGAAATTGATATTGATCAAATTCCTTTAGGCGATGAAAAAACTTATAAATTATTTCAAGCCGGAGAAACTACAGGTGTTTTTCAATTTGAATCAGCGGGCATGAAACGTTACTTGCGTGAACTTAAGCCAACTATTTTTGAGGATATAATTGCGATGGTTGCTTTATATCGCCCGGGGCCGATGGAATGGATTCCTGATTATATCGCCGGTAAACATAAAATAAAAAAAGTTGCTTATTTGCATCCAAAGCTTGAAAGTATTTTAAAAAATACTTATGGTGTTGCTATTTATCAAGAACAAGTTATGCAAATCGCTCGTGATTTAGCGGGTTTTACTATGGGTCAAGCAGATGTTTTGCGGCGAGCGATGGGAAAGAAAATTGCTTCTCTAATGGCCGAACAAAAAGAAAAGTTTGTTGAAGGTTGTGTTAAAAATGGCGTCTATAAAGAGTTAGCGGAAAAGGTTTATTCTTTTATTGAACCGTTTGCCGGGTATGGCTTTAATCGTAGTCACGCGGCCTGTTATGCGATGATCGGTTATCAAACTGCTTATCTAAAAGCACATTGGCCAGTTGAATTTATGGCGGCGCTTTTAACTTCTGATCAGGGCGATTCTGATAGAATTGCGATTGAAATTGAAGAATGCCGCAATATGGGGATAAAAATTATGGCGCCCGATGTTAATGAATCATTTGGTACTTTTACAGTCGTAACTGCTGGAACTAAAGAAAATAAAATAGTCGATAAAAATGAAAAAGTTGATACTGTTCGTTTTGGGCTTAAAGCTATAAAAAACGTAGGTGAGCATATTGTTGATACTTTGATTAAAGAACGTAAGAAAAATGGAGCCTATCAAGATATTTTTAACCTTTTAGAGAGAGTTACTGATCGTGATTTAAATAAAAAATCCTTAGAGAGTTTGATAAAGAGCGGCGCCATGACTAGTTTCGGTGAGCGTGGTTTTTTATTGGCAAACATGGAAAAGTTTTTAAATTTTAATAAAGAAGAAGCAAAAAATAAAGATAGTCGTCAAGAAAGTTTATTTGGTGATGTTAAACCTGAAGATAAAAGCCGGCCAGTTTTAAAAGATTTCCCTGATGCCGACCAAAACGAAAAATTAGCTTGGGAAAAAGAATTGCTTGGACTTTATGTTAGTGAGCATCCTTTTAACTATTTTAAGCCGTATGTTCTTGGCTATATCGTTCCAATTATTAGTTTAGCCGGACACAAGGGCGATGATCGGATAATTACCGCTGGTGTAATTGCAACAATAAAAAAAATAATAACTAGAAAAGGGGAATCAATGATTTTTGTGAAGCTTGAAGACGCGGTTGCTTCAACTGAGCTTTTAATTTTCCCCCGACTTTATAAAGAAACTACAGAGTTATGGCAAGAAGGAAGAACAATTATCGTAGAAGGGAAAGCTTCGGAAAAGGATAGCGATTTAAAGATTTTAGCTAATCGAGTAATGCTTTTAGACATAGCGACTCCACAAAAATCGGTCGATGATTTTAAACGTCTAATGCTTGAATCTCCGGCGCCTATTCGCAGTCGCTCCTTTGGTAATAGTAATTTTCCTAAACCAAACAAAGCCAATATTGCACCGGCCGATATTGTTAAGCCAGGGCTAAAACAATCGTTACCGTCGATTAACCCGTTGTTATTAGTTTTTTTGAAAGATTTATCGACCAACGATTTAAATGAATTAAAACAAATATTTTCAATTTTTCCCGGAGAAGAGGAGGTTTTTTTTCGCATCATTGCTGACGAAAAATTTAAAATTATTAAAACAGCTTTTAGAGTCTCAAATAACGAAGCCTTAAGAAATGAATTAAAGGAAAAATTTAATTCAAATATTAAAGTCGCTGGCTCAGAAATAATTGTTTAGATTTATATTGTTTGCTATAATAAGATTAGCTGTAAAAAAGTTTAATCATTTTTTGTTATAAATTTTTAATTTCTCTATTATCTTATGCCAAGACCAAGAAAAACCGAATTACTTTCGGCTTCGTCTCCGGTAGCTAAGGCTAAAAAAGCCAAGAAGCCGGTAAAAAAAATCGTCCCTCCGAAAAAAAACAAATCGGTTATTGTTGATGTTATAGAAGATGATGATCTTACTGATAGTAGCAACTTTTTTTCAGATGTCTCATTAGCTAAAAATAGTTTTCCCTCTTTGAGAAATAATAAAAACGATGATTCAACAAATCAAGTGAATAGAGAAGATACCGATATTCAAAAAAAGTTTTTTTCTGATTTAGTTTCAGAAATTAAAAATAAGAATGAAGAAGGCGAATCTAGCTCTAACAAGAAATCGCCTACTCCAGTTAAGAAAAGTCTTACCCTTTATCGTCGTTTAGTTTGGAAATTTTTAGTCATGGTCGGACTGTTAGCACTTTTAGTTTTTTACTTTTCTTTTTCTAAATTAACGATTTTAATCACTCCGCAAGTTGAAGCTATGAGCGATACTCTCTTTTTAAGAATTGGTGATGCTACCAGTACAACAGAAGTAGGTGATCCTAGAGAAAAAATTAGTGGCGCTATCAATGAGTTTGATGTTGAAGTTCAAAAACAATATGAAGCAACTGGGGAAGAACTGCAGGGAACGGAACTTAACGGTAAAGTGGTGATTGTTAATAATTATATAAAGGCGCAGCAATTAATTGCAACGACTAGATTACTTTCTAGCGATAACAAACTATTTAGGATTAAAAATGCGGTTAATATCCCGGCCGGAGGAAAGGTTGAAGTCGAAATTTATGCCGATAAAGCTTCTCCCGATATGGCGATTGAGGCATCTCATTTTACTATCCCCGGTCTTTGGGTCGGGTTGCAAGATAAAATCTATGCTGAAAGTGAAGAAGCTTTTACTTATGGTGAAAAAGCAGAAAAATATGTAAAAGCAATTGATATCCAATCAGCGACTAAAGATATTAATGATCTTATTCTTAAAAAAGCTGAAGCAAATAAACCCCTTGATTCTCAAGCGGAAGTTTTATACCAAGTTTTAGATCCGGTTGATGTAAATATTGGAGCTAAAGCCGGAGATAAAGTTTCTCAGTTTATAGTTACCGCTAAAGCTAAAGTAATTATGGTTACTTTTTCTGGAAGCGAATCAGCTAAATTAGCTTCGGCCAAATTAAATATTTTAGTACCAGATGATAAGGAATTGGCCGAATTTAAACCAGAAAGTTTATCCTATAATTTGGAGAACTATGATGAAAAAAATAAGTTAGCAACAGTGAAAGCTTCTTTTTCAGGGCTAATGATTCTAAAAAGTGACGCTAATATTATCAATAAATCTAGCCTAGTTAATCTAAACGCTAAACAGATTGACGTTTATTTAAGTGACTATCCGGAGATAGGTAATTATGAATTACAATTTTATCCCTCATTTATAAAAAAAGCACCTAATTTAGTTGATCGAATAGAAATCAAAATAAAAAATTAAGACTTTTACCTAAAAACGCTCCGTATGGAGCGTTTTTATAATAGCTAAGGATAGCTAGGAATGATTATTATATCTTTTAAACTTTAGAATAGACCTAAAAACTTTCCATTTGGCTTTTTCTTTAAAGCCGGTTTTTTAGTTAAATATATCTTTTCCGCCTCAACCAGTGAGGCATTTCTAAGAATCATGGCACTAATAGCTCGTGCTAATCTAGTCGCTTCTTCTAAAGGGCGTTGGTGTAAGTTGCGTCCAATTGCTAAACCGGAACTGTGACCAATTTCTAATTGTAAATTTAAAAAGGTAAGAATTTCTTTCGCTGGTTGTTTATTCCCACCAACACAAATTATTTTGCTCCTGCCGGCGGCCGTAGTTACTTCTTGAAATTTCTTAGCAATTTCTTTTTTATCTTTAATTCCATAGGGGTATTTTACTTTAACAAAATCAGCGTCTATACAAGCGGCAACGCCGGCTGCTCCGGCAATTGTATGAATATTTTCTTCTTTAATATTTTTTCCTCTTGGATAGATCCAAATGATTGCGGCTAAACCGGCTTGATGAGCTTGGAAAATTGCTTTCGCAGCCTGAGAGAGCATTTTTGCCTCATAAGCTCCTCCTAAATAGATAGTATAACCAATACCAGCAATTTTTAAACCGCTTTGTTTTTTAAAGTTAATAATATCTTCTACTTTCCAAAAGGGTTTACTTGAATTCTGGTCTTCCTTATTTAAATTAGTTCGACCATTGATTTTAACGATATACGGTAAATTGCGGTAATCATTACCATATTTTGATATTAAACCAAGATGAGTAGCTAAAACTCCACCTTCAGAAGCGGCGGCTATTTTAAATAAATGTTCGGGGTCGTTATCTTCCGGTGTTATATTAGAACCAAAAAAATCGTCATTTGCGTGTTCTATTTTTTGATCACCAGCGATTAAAAACAAGCGACCGGAGTTTTTTGTAAGCAAAGAAATGTTTTTTAAATATTCTGATTTTTTCTCAGGCTTAACGCTTAAGGGAACTAAGAAACCTTTCATATATATTTATAAATTATGACTAATATGCTATTATTTAACTAGTGAGTAGAATTTCTAGAAAACTACAAAATTATTATAACACATTTATGTTAAAAGATAAAAATGAACCGGATTTAAATTCTTACAATAATTTAGGCGGTGTATCTTTAAGGGAGATGAACCTGGGATTATGGCTATCGGAACATCGCAAATCAATCGCTAAATCAATAACCATCTTTTTAATTATTCTTTGCGCTTCTTTATTTATTTATTCTTCTTACGGATATGTAATATATTTTATGAGCGGAAAAATAGATAACCAAGAAGAACTGCAGGTTATGTCACCTCGTAATGTTGTAACTCCGATGGTGATTGCTCCAGTTGAAATTTTTAGTAATAATGAAAATAGTGACCTAGCTATTCGTTTAAAAAATCCTAATGATAATTTTTCGGCTGAATTTGAATATTGTTTGCGCCAAGGAGAAACTGATATTACTTGCGGCCGTTCCTTTATTTTTCCATCCGAAGACAAATACCTACTTGCTTTAGCGATTCCTCTTAATTTAGCTAGCTCAACCCCTACTTTTGTAGTGAAGGATATTTTTTGGAGTCGCATTAATCGTCGAGAAATTCCTGATTGGCCAGCTTATTTAGCTGAAAGAATTAATTTTGATATTACTGATATTAAATTTTTAGGTATTTTAAAAAGTGGACTATCGGAAAATATAAAACTTAATAGCCTAGAATTTACAGCTACCAACAATACACCCTTTGCTTATTATGAGGTTCCTTTTGATATTTTTCTTTACTCTGGTTCGAGGCTTATTGGCGTCGAAAGGCATGTCGCTAGTAATTTTATGGCCGGAGAAATTAGAAATATAAAAATTAGTTTAGCGGGAGATTTTGGAAATGTTAGCCGCATTGAAGTTTCTCCTCGAATAAACATTAAGGATGAAAGCGTATATTTAAAGTATCAAGGAGAGAATAAGTAGTATGTTTAATCGTTTAAAAGCTCATCTTTATAGTTTTGATTGGATAATAATGGCCGCCGTCTTATTATTAATTTCTTTTGGTTTAGTAGAGATATATAGCGTCGCCTTAGGCCGAGAAAGTCTCGACCTTCTTAATTTTCGCAAACAAATTCTATTTGCAGTTTTAGGATTTGTTCTTTTATTTACCTTTTCTTTTGTAGACTATTATCTTCTTAAAAGTATTAGCCGCTATCTCTTTTTCTTCGGAATATTAATTTTAATTTTTGTTCTCATTTTTGGAGAAACTATTCGTGGAACTAAAGGCTGGTTTAACATAGCTGGTTTTAGTCTCCAGCCGGTAGAATTTATTAAAATTATCTTAATTCTTTTTCTCGCTCATTATTTTTCGGGATTAGCTACGAAAGTAAAAACGATTAAACATTTTTTAGCGTCAACAGCTTATACCTTAGTTTTTGTAGGATTAGTTCTTTTACAGCCAGATTTTGGCTCTGCCCTTATTCTGAGTGCTATCTGGATGGTTATTATTATGGCGGCTGATTTTAATCTAAAGTATTTTATTGCTATTTTGTTAGCAACGGTTATTCTTTTCACTTCTGCTTGGTTCTTCTTTTTTAAAGATTACCAAAAAGAGAGAATAATGACTTTTGTAAACCCAACTTCTGATTCACTGGAATCAGGTTATAATAGCTCACAGGCCATCATCGCTATCGGTTCGGGCG
>JBAYIC010000007.1:0-67192 GCA_041665845.1 Patescibacteria group bacterium | reverse complement strand
CAAAAAAATATGGAATTCGTTTTAATAATCTTAAATATTATGGTCTTCAAGACTTAATCGCCGGCCGTCCTAAAAAGTATTCTAGTGATATGTCTTATATCGCATATAAAGAGGATGGAATAATTATTGATAAAAAGATTTTTGCTAAACGAGAAGAAGCCGCACCAGTAACGGAAATTAAAGGGATGGCGGCTCAACTCGGCTTGGTTAGAGGAATAGCTAAAGTGATTCTAGAAACTAGCGAAACTAAAAAAGTAAAAAAAGGCGATATTCTAGTTACTTATATGACTTCGCCTAATTTTTTACAAGCTATGAAATTAGCCTCGGCTTTTGTAACTGATGAAGGCGGGCTTACTTGCCATGCCGCGATTATTGCCCGTGAGCTTAAAACTCCGTGTGTGATAGGAACAAAAATTGCGACTAAAGTAATTAAAGACGGAGACTTGATAGAAATCGATGCAAACAAAGGAATAGTAAGAATATTAAAAAGATAATATGAAAAAAAGTGTGGTTGATAATAAAATAATTGATTTAAATGGTTACCAAATAATTCCTGAAGCGAGCCGCTCTTCGCATCTTTATATTGCCGAAGTGGTAGCAAATTATTGTTGGCAAAAGCATGATCTATTTCCGATTAACACAATTACTATTGTTGAATATAAAGATAGCAAATTTCAGATTTATTATGCCGTTAAAGATAAAAATCATTTTTTATCAGCTTTAGATAGGTTTACTAAAAAGCCTAATTTGTTAAATACTCTAGAAAATTATTTAACAACGGTTAGGGAAGGGGCCATTAGCTATATAAGTGCACAGCCTACTCTGCAGTTAACTGATAAGAAATTAGGGAATTTACTTTCTTTTTATTATATTCAAACTCAAGAATTACATAAAGCGGCTATGACTTTACGTTTAATAGACCGCGGCGTATTGGAATATTTTAAAAATTCATCCGGTCATCTAAAAAATGCAGATTATAGTAGCCTATTATCAGCCTCTTCTCGTCAAAGTTTTGCGACTCAAGAAAATATTGCCTTACTTACTCTAGCGGATAAAGTTTCGCAAAAAATTATTAAGTCTAAATCAGATATATATAATAAAGAGTTGAAGAAAATTTATAATAAATTCCATTGGCTTAGCCTTGGGTATTATGATGAGCCATTATCTACTTTAATTAGTTATGAAAATAGAGTAAAAGTTTTGATTAAGAAAAACCCAAACAAGCTTTTAAAAAATATTAAGAAAAACTTCATTAAAGAGCAAAGAGAACGAATGGCGATTGTAAATAAATTATCAAAAAAAGATAAGCTGGTTGCCAAAGTTACCGGTGAGGTAAGTTATCTTAAAGATTATTTTAAATTCTCGACCAATAAACTACAGTTATTTGGTGAAGGTATTTTTCAGGAAATCAGCAGGCGTACAGGAGTCTCTGTCGAAGATATAAAGGATTTAAGCCACGCGGATGCTATTAATTTAGCCGCGGGTAAGAAGTATAACAAAAAAGAAACGGCTATTTATCAAAGACATACAGTTTTTGTAAGCTTAACTGGTAAAATAAGATTAAAATATATTGGTGCGTTTGCTGATAAATATGCAAAAAAGTTTTTAGCATATTCTAAAAATATTACCGGTGAATTTACTGGTCGAACGGCTTGCAAGGGGAGCGCAATTGGAAAAGCAAAAATTGTCCATTCGCCCAAAGATTTTCATAAAGTAAATAAGGGTGATATTCTAGTGGTGATGAATACTGGGCCAGATTTTGTTCCAATTCTATCTCGAGTTGGTGCGATTGTTGCCGAAGAAGGAGGAATTACTGCCCATGTTTCTGTTATTAGTCGAGAAATGAAAATTCCTTGTGTGGTTGGATTATCACATGTTAGTAAAGAAATAAAAGATGATGATTGGTTAGAAGTTGATGCTAATCAGGGGATAGTAAAAATATTAAAAAGAAAATAATTAAATAACTAAAACAATATGTTTAAACTTTTTCCAGAGCAGCAAGCAGGGACAGAGAAAAAGGCGGAAGTCGAGAAGCCTCTAGAAACAGAAGTTAGGCTAGAAATTTTTCGTCATAGTAAAAAAGAAAATGACCCAAACCGACCCAATCTCGAATTATTGTTAACGCCAGAAGGAAGGGCGCTTGCTCATGAAAAGGGGCTAGAACTTAATCCCGACGTAAATGTTTCAGTTGCTGGTGCTAGTTTAATGGATAGGGCGGCAGAAACGGCAATGTTAGCGATGTTAGCTAATGAAGACAAAATTAAAGTTGGAGATAGTTTAGGAGAAATGAATGATAAAGTTGCTGAAGAAATAAAAATGGGCAAAAAAATATATCGCGATGATAGGTTGGGCTTTAATTTAGACGGGCCTGTTCATCATGAAGGAGAGACCGCTTTTAAATCTGGCTATTATATGAAATGGCTTTCTGAAGATAGTGATAAACAAGCAATAGAAAAAGGTGATAAAATTTCTACCACTTATTTGCGCCAAGCCGGCAACATTGCAGAGCTAGTAAATCGTTATAGTAAGATTGGTAACAATTTCAACCGGTTAGCTGATGAAAAGAAAAAAGATGGCGAAGAATTTCCTCTTCACTTAGAAAGATATTTAGCTACCCATCAAGGTGTTCCAGAATCTTTTATGGCTGAGCTCTTGAAATTGCAAGAAGGGAGAGAGGCATGCAATAAGTTTTTAAACGGCCTGGGAAATGGCTGGGCGGAAACGAAGGGAATGAGCTTGAGAATTGTAAATAAGGGAGAGGCGCAATCAATAATTTTATCCTACCCCGATAAAGGAGAACAGAAAGAAATTGAAATTACTCCAGGAACGATCAATGCAATAATTAGTCGCCGCGCTACTTTTGAAGCTGCGGTAACGCCGATTAGTTCTTCTAATAAGTTGGAGAAAAATGCTGAAATATAATTTTATATTGAGAGCATTCAAACATGTTTAAATATATGGTATTTTTTACAATTTACAATAACGTAATTCATCTGTACAATAAAATGTTATACAAATAGATTAGCTGAAACATAATTCATAGTATAGAGTTGATGAAACAAAAACAATTAAAATCAAAACACGCAATCAAACTAATTGTCATAGATTTGTATGGTGTGATGTCTTTAGGCAGTTACCGGGATACTTGCGAGTGGCTATGTAAAAAATATGGATTTGATTATGAATATTGTTACAAAATTGTTTATCATAAATATTTTTGCCAAGCCGCGACTAGGAAAATTTCTGAGAAACAAGCAACCGACTTAACCGCCAAGGAGCTGGGGATTAAAGAATCGGGAGCAGAATTACTCGCCAAACATTTATCTTTTCAACATTTAAACAAACAAGTATTTAAATGGGCTTTAATGCGTAAGCAAGAGGGTTATAAAATCTTATTACTATCTAAAAATACTCCAGGACAATTCAGATATGCGATGAAGAAGTTTGCCCTAGCTAATCATTTTGAAGCTACTAATACTTATTATCTAAACATTGATAAAAAATCACCAGAAACTGCTAGATATATTTTAAAGAAATATAAATTAAGGCCGGATGAAGTATTAATGATTGATGATCAAGACTTTAATTTAATCCATCCTCAGAAAATCGGTCTCAATATTATTTTATATAAAAATTTTATAGACTTTAGTAAAAAAGCAAAGTCTATCTTAAAATATTAATTAATTTATAATTAAAACCTAGCCTATTAGGTTAACAAATTTATGAGTTTCTTTAATTTTGGTAAAGTAGAAAATTCTGCTGCTGCCGGTCAGATAAAAAACACAGCTGAGTCGGAGCAAAAAGAGTTTGGGAAGAATATTAAAGCAGTTATCGAATTTAAACGTCATCAAGACCCAGGCAAGGATCCAGTAACAGGAATGAGCGCTGATTTTTTAACGGAAAAGGGCCAAGCGGCGGCGGCGTTTGACGGAAGTGAAATAAAGGAAGCGGCGGTCAAAGGCTATGCTTCCCCAAAATTAAGGGCGCAAGAAACGGTTGATTTAATGCTACAAAATGTTGAAGATGATACTAGAGTTATAAATAAAACACTGGAATCGTTACAAGGAACCAAAGCGGAGAATTTAAACAATAATCAAAGAGATGTTAATGAATTTAATATTAGAACCAGAAAAGAATTGGATGCAACGGCTAATTTTGGTAAGATTATGCCTTTAGCTAGTGCTTGGGCAGAGGAACAAATGAAACTAGGTGCAAAGCTAGATAAATATTCCTTAATCGTCCAATGGTATCTTGATAATCCAGAGATTTGCAAAGAGAATGGAGTTTTAACTGGACACGAAACGGCCGTAGAAATTGGCGAGAGAGCTGCTATGGAGCTAGGGATGACTGAGCGTTTCTATAATGGTAGTGAAGTGCGATTAATTAATGTAACACATGGTCCAAAGATTGAACCATTTTTACAAGAAGTAATTGGATTTAGGAATCTTGAAGAAATAGGGGGCGCTTTAAGCCCTGGAGAAAAAATAGAATTTGCAGTGAGCATAGATACGAATAAACAAAAAACTGTAAAATTATTATTTAGAGATAAAGAATATTTAGTTGATGAAAATAAAATTAAAGATTTATCTCAAGAATATAGAAATAATATTGAAGGCAAAAAATAAAAAAATTTAAACCTTTTCGCAAATAAAAAACCGGTGCTGTTGAAACATCGGTTTTTTTGTTGATCGATTACGTCGATCGACGTTAAGTTTGAGAGAGCAAAGAGAGAGGGGGCAAAGTTTTAGAAACCAATCGTTCCAGAGATATATATCCGGTTCTGGCGAGATGGCTTAGCCTTACCTTTTAAGTTAAAAACGTTGCGGGTGAATACAAAACCCGTAAGTTCTTTTAATTGGGCTTTCCGGGAAATTTTTCCGGTCGTGTCAACGGCAAATGTGAGCCATTCGATTGTTGGAGTATGGCCAACCATAATGATAGTCGAACCAGGTTCAACGGCGTTGAGGTCTTCAATTAAAGCCTCTAACATGTCAGCCTGAACTCTTTCTACAAACCGCGGATTAAATTGGTTGAAAGCTTCATACCAATTACTTTGTTTGGCTTGAGCAACGATTTCGGGGTTTGCCATAAATTCGGCGAACATTTCCTCGTTGCCATAACGATTATTGGAGGGGAGATACCCGTCGAACTCGCATAAACCAATTTTTTCAGCATACGTTTTGAATGCCATAACGGTTTGTTCGGTCCGTGCGAAGTCGCTACCAAAGTGCACGATAACTTTTTTTTGGCCCATGATTATTTCGTTGAGCCCAGGAACGCCATTTTCCAAAATTTCGGCGATTTGTTCTTCAGTAATGTTGTTGTTACCGTCTTTTCGCCCATGACGAAAAATGATGGCATTAGTTGTAGTATTTCCCATTATACAGATTAGCCCCGTGATCTACCTACGGGACAAGAGGCGTTTATAGCTAGTCAAAAAAGACCAGCCGGATTGTTTAACAAAAATTTTCAAAGTTCATTCTCTGTATTATATAACATTATGATAAATTTGTCAATATATAGCACTTTCTCCTGATATTATTATCCTTTTTACCTAATTTATCTTGACTTTTATCCGTTTATAATATATTATTTGTTTGTAGGGCAATAATTATTGCCCAGTAGACAAATATATGAAAAATCTATTTAAATCTCAAACTACTTATGAAATTTTGGAACTTCTTAGTCAATCCGAAGGAGCTAAGTTTTATTTAGGTGAAATAGCAAGTACCTTAAATAAAAATAGCGCTAATGTTTCTCGCGAGCTAAGCGGCTTAATAGACGAGAGGATAGTGAGCCAAGAAATTATTGGCAAGAAAAAATATTATTTATTAAATAAAAATTATCAGGCGATAGATGAGCTTAAATCGTTACTTGCAAAAAATAATAAACAAAATTTAGAACAGATGTTTAAACATGATTGGTTCTTAGCGGAGGAGATAATGAATATTAGTCCTTGGTTTATGGCAATTCCTTTTTATTGTTTTACCAATGGTTTTCAGGAGCCGGGCGGACATGCTTACAAACAAATAGTAGGTGTTTATCATGGTTATAATCTTTGTTTTTATTTTGATAAGGCTGATGCGCATGAGGGCGGGGAACATTTGGTTGATAAGTTTCTTGGCGATATTGATTTTATGGAAGAAGTAAACGCCAAAATAAGATTATATTCCGATAAACTAAATGAAGTAGTCGCTTGTATTCCGGAAAGTGGTTTGCAAAAACTAAGTAAAGAAAAATTATGGAAATATTATCAAGAGCATGAAGATACTCATTTAGATTATTATCGTTATGGCTGGATTCCGGTTGCGGCTGATATGTTCGGCGATAATTTAACAAATCGCGGTAAAAGTATTTTAAAAAAAATCGGCGTATCTGATAATAAAATTGAAGAATATTTATCTCTTCTCACTCAACCAGATAAAGCCTCGCGCTTAAAAGAGGAGCAGGATAATCTCATGAAAATTGGTATCATGGTTCAGAATAATCCGGCGCAACTAGCCATTTTTAAAGAGTTATTTAGAAAATTTAAAGAAGAAGATGTTAAGTTTTTTGGGCTTTATACGCATAGTGAAGAATATGAAGCTAAGTTTTCGGAAGTCGTGCGCGGTTTAAAAGCAGAAATCGCTCCGGAAATAATGTCGCATCTTGAAGATCATTATCATAAATATTTTTATACTAAATTTATTTATACGGAAGAACAAGGTGTTTATGATTTTGAGCATTATTTGAAAGAATTAGTGAGAATGGTAAATGGTGATGCAAATTTAGCGGAAACATTTTTTGAGCAAGAGACACATACTGTCAAGACTCTTAAAGAGCGAAAAGAATTAATTGAACAATTAAAATTAGAAAAAGATATTCAACGCTTCTTTTCTGCTTGGGGAGATTTTATGGTTACTAAAACTTATCGCCGTTATGCTCAGCTGTTTGCGCTCTATAAAACTACTTTTATTTTAGAAGAAATCGCCGATCGAGTAGGTATAAAATTAAAAGAGTTGCGTTTTATGAAGTCTTCGGAAATTAAAGCGGCACTTTTTGATGGTGCTATTGATAAAGCAGAAATTAAAAAACGTGTTGAGTTCTGCGTCTACTATACCGCTAAAGATACAGAGTTATTTTATAGCGGTGAAGAAGCAAAAAATATTGTTGAAAAATATATTCAAAAACATGAAGAGATTGAAGCCTCTGAACTCAAAGGACAATGTGGTTGTCGCGGTCAAGCGCGTGGCAAAGTTAGAATAGTAAATATAATCTCCGATATGCAAAAAATGCAGGAAGGCGATATTTTAGTTTCTATTTCTACTCAACCCGATTTAGTCCCAGCAATGAAAAAGGCGGCGGCCTTTGTAACTGATCAGGGCGGAGTAACTTCTCATGCCGCTATCGTCGCTCGCGAAATGCGGAAACCTTGCGTAATTGCGACTAAAATCGCTACCAAGGTGCTTCATGATGGTGATTTAGTGGAAGTTGATGCCGATAAGGGAATAGTAAAAGTGATTGAAAGGGCTTAATTATGGCACTACGTCTTTATTGTATTATTTACAATAAGTATTGACAATAAAACAATATATTTATATAATTTATAAAACATAAATTATATATGGGAATATGTTAAATCATTTAATTAGTTCGCAAACACGTTTGGATATTTTATCTTTATTTTTCAAAAATTCTGATAAGAAATATTATGCGCGTGAAGTTGTTAAAACTCTCGGTTTAGATCAAGCTAATGTTCATAAAGAATTAGCTAATCTGGTTACCGGGAAATTTTTGGTAACAGAAAATATTTCCGGCAAGAAATATTTTTTTGCCAATCAGGCGAGTAAATTTTTTTCCGACCTAGAATCGATGTTTAAAAAATATTCTGCTAATAATGGCGGGGATGAAATTTTTTGTCTTGAAGAGATGCCAAACTATTATCCGCTTTTTACCTCGCCAGCTTGGAATGCCGAAATGGCCGATGAATTTAGTCGGTTGTATGATTTTAAGACTAATCTCGGAACCTTAGTTACTATTTTTGAAAATAATTTTTGCCAGCTTTTAACTTCAAAGAAGGATTTTTACGAGATGAATACCGAGATTTTTAATCGAGTTAAAGATAATTCTGCTTGGTGTGGAAAATATATTGGTGACTTGGAAAAAAATATAGTCAATCTTTATCAAGCTTCTGATAGACTAAGAAAAACAAATTTAAAGGCTTGTTCTGATTTAGAATTAGCCAATATCTTTGAGAAATTTTTTAAAGTTTATACCGATTTGCATCTTCTTCATTTACCGCAAACAGTTTTAGATTTTGGGGAGGGAACATTCTCTAAATATTTAATGAGTTATTTAGAGGTAAAGGTTAAGAGGGCGGGATTATCGATGGGTGATACTTTTTCTGTTTTAACAACTCCCTTGCAGCCGTCAAAATCGGCAGAAGAGTATCGAGCCCTACTACTTATTTTAAAAGATATAATTTCTGATTCTAAGTTGAAAGAATATTTTAGTCTTACCGAGTCGAGAATAATCGCGGCAGAAATAGCGTTGGTTGATAAAAAAATTGCGCTTAAATTAAAAAAACATGTTGAAGGTTTTGGTTCGCTAGGCTACGGAATGGTCGGCCCTGGCTGGAATCAAGAATATTTTATAGATATTTTGAGTAGTTTAATAAGACAAAAAATAAATCCCGATAACGCGATTCAAGAAAGCGAAGAAAACAAGATAAAAACTGAAAGACGCCAACAGGAATTGGAGAAAACATTAGATATGGATGCTAAGCATTTAGGAATTTTTAAGTTTGCCCGCGATTTAGTTTTTACTAAAGGTTCAAGAAAAGATGCAATATTTCACGCCCTATCAGTATTGGAAAACTTATATCGTGAAATAAGCCGCCGTCAGTATTTATCTTTACGCCAAGTTCGCTATTTAAATCCTTCAGAATTATTACATATTTTAAGAGGCGGTAATATTTCGGCCGAACTATTAAATGAGCGTTATAGTTTTAGTATTTATTATTCAAGTAATAAACCAAAAACAGGAATCTTTTTAACGGGTGATAAGGCTAGAGATTTTGTTTCTAAACTTAATATTTTAAAAGAAGAAATAGGTGATATCAAAATTTTAGCCGGAGATTGTGCTTCTCCGGGAAGGGCACGTGGAGAAGTAAAGATTATCAATATTATTTCTGATATGGCAAAAATGAAAGTGGGTGATATTTTAATTTCAATCGCTACTACTCCCGACTTAGTACCGGCGATTAAAAAAGCTTCGGCAATTGTTACAGACGTCGGCGGAATAACTTGCCATGCGGCGATTATTTCTCGAGAACTTGGAATCCCTTGCGTAGTCGGGACTAAAGTTGCAACAAAAATTTTGCAAGATGGAATGATAATTGACGTTGATGCTACTCACGGTAAAATCGATATTATTAGTGAGGCTAAATTGAAAAAAGAGATTGCTAATGATAAAATTATAAAATAAGTTAATCAGTTAGTTATTAATAATAAATAATATGTTAATCAAACCTTTTTCTCAAATTGGAAAAAAAGATGCGGCTACCTCCGGCGGTAAAGGAGCTTCACTTGGTGAAATGACTCAAGCAGGACTGAAAGTTCCTCCGGGATGTGTTATTTTAGCCGAAGCCTTCGATAAGTTTCTAGAAGAAACAGATTTAACCCAAGAATTAGAAACGCAATTAAAAAAAGTTAATTATCAGGATGTTAATTCGGTCGACGGTGCTTCATCTACTATCCGCGCTTTAATCGCCGGCGTAAAAATGCCTGCAGATTTAGCTAAAGATATAATGCAAGAATTTAAAAAACTAAAGTCGCCTTATGTTGCTGTTCGTTCTAGTGCGACAGCGGAAGATTCTTCGGCCGCTTCTTGGGCTGGAGAGCTAGAAACTTATTTAAATACGACTGAAAAAACTTTGCTTGATAATGTAAAAAAATGTTGGTCGAGTTTGTTTACTCCACGGGCGATTTTTTATCGCCATGAAAAAAAGATGTTAAAAACGAAAGTTAGCGTCGCGGTTGTTATTCAAAAAATGGTCGACTCCGAGATTTCCGGAATTGCTTTCACCGTTCACCCGGTTACTCAAGATAGAAACCAGATGATTATTGAGGCCGGCTATGGTCTGGGCGAAGCAATCGTTTCTGGATCCGTTACCCCCGATTCTTATGTTTTAGGCAAAAAAGACCTTGATATTATTGATATTAATATTTCTGAACAGACAAGAAAGATTGTTAAAGCCCCCGGTAAAGGGATCAAATGGGTTCCGGTCCTTAAATCCGCCCAAGCTAAGCAAAAATTAACCGGTAAACAAGTAATAGAATTAGCTAAAGTTTGTTTAGCAATTGAAAAACATTATAAATTTCCTTGTGATATCGAATGGGCTTATGAAAAAGGGAAGTTCTATATCACACAAAGTCGGCCAATAACTACTTTGTAGTTTTGGCCTCGCATTTACATCAGTATTTGCCTTTCCAATTTCACCTAAAATATGTTAAAATGATAAACAGAAGGATTATATAACTTCTGTTTATTTTTCTGATTTTTTCTTACATAATGTTTGATTATCTACAACAATTTGAAAACCTGCCTAAAGATTTAAAAGACAAGATTTCTTCTAAAGAAGCTATGGCTTCTTTGGCGGAAATTGAAAGCCGTTATCGAGTCGATTTGGCGATGATCGTGATGAAAGTCATGATAAAAGGACTATCGATTAAAGATTTGCCCTCTATTTTTGCTGGTGAATTTAGCCTGACTCCTGAACAAGCAACTAAAATGACCCAAGAGTTAAAAGAAAAAATTTTTAGTTCAGTTGCGGACTATGTTGGCTTATCTAATGAACAGCGTTCCCTGGATTTATCAAAAGATATTAATTTATTAATCAAGGAAGCAGGGTTGGCGATGCCGAGTGAATTTTTAATAGAACGTTTAAAAAAAATATTAACGATATATCTTAGAGGGGTACGCAGCCGAATAGATACTAGAGCCTCGCTCGCTAAGGATATCGCTACTGGTGGATTAAATCTTACTCCTTCAGAAGTTGATCAAGTTTTAAAAGTTTGTGATAGCAAAAAATTTAAATATCACGAAGAAATAAATTCCGCATCAACAAATACTGCGGCGCCAATTAGTCGTTTAGATAGAATTGTTTCTGAATCAGACGGGTTAAAAGCTGCCTTTCCTTTTAATAATAAATTATCTTCTCCGGTTGTTGAATATGATTTAAAAAGAGCGCTCGCTTCCGGTGAGACTAAAAGAATCTCCGCTCCAGAAGCTCCAAAAGCTAAAGCAACGCTAGAACTAAAATCGATCCCAGAAGCTCCAAAAGCTAAAGCAACGCCAGAAATAAAGTTAGCTTCCGTTCCTCATATTCCTCCTGCACCACCTGCTCCTCTCGCTCCTCCGGTTAAACCAGTGACGCCAATTATTCCTACTACTCCTCCAATTTCCCCTACTCCCGTTGTTGTTGCTCATTCTGCTATTCCAGCGAGCCCGGCATTAGCTAGAAAATCTATCTTAGGAAATGCGGCGCCAAGTAGTAGTCGCCCCATGATGCATGATGTTAAACCGGCGCCAAAAATAATGGGACCGCTTGAAGAAATACAATTTTTAGATTTAACAAATTTTCGTCGCCTTGGTACAACCCCTGAAGAAATAACAACAAAGATTTTTAATAAAATAAAATTACTAGAAAAAGATGGTTATGAAAAAATGATTGCCGGTATTAGTGCTTGGCGTAAGAGTCCGGTTAGTCGTCTTTATTTACGCATCGTTCAAGAGGCGGTTTCATCCGGTCTTCCGTTAAAAGAAGCCTTAGAGAAGCGTGAAAAAAATAATCAAGCAGGTTTAACTTTGGCGGAAATTGAAGCAATCATGAGTCTTAACGGAAAACTTATTTTTTAATTCGAGTTTATGCAACAGTTTACTGTCCCACAATTTATTGACATCGAAAGTAAGATTATCGGCCCGATTACTACTCGCCAATTTGTAATATTTTTAGGTGCTGCTTTAGTAATTGGTTTAAGCTATCGCATATTTGATTTCTCTTTATTTCTAGTTATTGCCGCGGTTGTCCTGGTTATTGCTATCCTTTTTGCCTTTGTAAAGATTAACGGCCGTCCTTTCCATTTTTTTCTACTAAATGCTACACAAACATTGCGTCGGCCGCGTCTTAGAGTTTGGAATAATAATACAATCATGCACGATAAAGAAAAAAATATTGATGTTACTGTTAAACCGGAATTAAAACCAGAACCGAAAGAATATTATAAGAAATCTCGTTTAGCGGAAGTTGCTTTAATTGTTGATACTAAGGGTAAATATAAAGGAGAATAAATTTTTTATATGGCTAATAAATTAGCGGGTAATAAAATAAGTGTTTCTACTCAAGAGTATTTAGATATTGCTGAGATTAAAGAAGATACAGTGGTAATGAAAGATGGTACTCTGCGAGCGGTATTATTAGTTTCGAGTATTAATTTTGCTTTAAAAAGTGAAGATGAGCAAAATGCGGTTATTAGTTCGTATGTTAGATTTTTAAATAATCTCAGTTTTACTTTACAAATTGTTGTTCAATCTCGAGAGCTCGATATTGATAATTATCTTAATTATTTAAAAGAAAAAGAAAAAGAACAAACAAATAAATTACTGAAATTACAAACAGCTGATTATATCGCGTATATCAAAGAACTTACATCGCTGGGAAGAATTATGAGTAAGCGTTTTTTAGTAGTAGTTCCTTATGATCCGTTAACTGATAAGCGCAAGGGCTTCTTTAGTCTTATTAGAGAAGCACTACGGCCGGCTACCATAATTAGGCTTAAAGAAAAGACTTTTAATCGTTATCAGGAGATGCTTGATCGTCGTTTAGATAGCGCAATCGGCGGCTTAGAATCAATGGGAGTTGCCGTTGCTAGACTTGATACTCAGAGTTTAATTGAGCTTTATTACAAAACTTATAATCCTGAGACTTCAAAAAATCAACAATTAGTTGATTTAGAAAAAATGAAATTAGGATAGTAGCTAAGTTTAATATGATAAATTTTAATAAAGGAGAAGAGCCAAATAAAATAACTTTGAATACTCCGATTACGTTTAGCCCTAAACAAGCAGGGCCAGAAATTGAAGCTGATCCAGTTTTAACGAGAGAAGTTATTGAAGAAGAGAAGGCCTTTAGGCGTGGAGTTCTATCTGTTAAAGATATTATTGCTCCGGCTAGCTTGAAAGTTCAACCAAATCATTTATATCTAGGTGATAAATTTTTGCGCACAATTTTTGTAATAAGTTATCCTCGTTATATCTCTATCGGTTGGTTTGCTCCGATTATTAATTTAAATCTTACCTTTGACATTTCCATGTTCTTTTATCCGATAGCGAGCGCCATTATTTTAAAGCAATTAAAAAATAAAGTCGGAACTTTAGAAGCACAAATAATTTCTGATGCTGAAAAAGGAGCTGCTCGTGATCCGCTTCGAGAAACTGCTTTACGCGATATCGAATATTTACGTGATGCGCTTACTCAAGGAACAGAAAAATTTTTTCAATTTGCATTGTATATAACTATCTATGCGGAAAACATGGAAGACTTAGATCGAGTTTCCGATCAAGTTGAAGATATTTTTGGTTCCCGTTTAGTTTATTCTCGTCGGGTATATTATCAATCAGAACAAGGTTTTAATTCTACCTTACCCCTAGGAAATGATGAGCTCTACATCGCTTTTAATATGAACTCTTCACCGGTTGCTTCTTCTTTCCCATTTATTTCTAGCGAACTAACCAGCGATCGCGGAATTTTGTATGGTATTAATCGCCATAATAATAGCTTAATTTTGTTTGATCGTTTTTCTTTGCAAAATGCTAATTCGGTTGTTTTTGCGACTTCCGGCGCTGGTAAAAGTTACGCAATTAAATTAGAAATTTTACGTTCTTTAATGTTAGGAACAGATGTGATTGTAATTGATCCGGAATATGAATATAAACATTTAGCGGAAGCGGTTGGTGGAACTTATATTAATATTTCTTTATCAAGTGAAAATAAAATTAATCCATTTGATTTACCACGCTCTATCGGCGGTGAAGCGCGGCCAAAAGATATAATCAGAAGCGCCGTTATTACCTTAAAGGGTTTAGTTCGTCTAATGCTGGGTGCTTTAAATTATGATGAGGATTCAATCGTTGATAGAGCTCTACTGGAAGCATATGCCAAAAAAGATATTACGCCTGATTCTGATTTATCTAAAATTGAACCGCCGACTATGTCCGATTTAGAGCAAGTTTTAGATGGAATGGAAGGCGGCGCTGAATTAGCTCTGCGTTTAAGGAAATATACCAAAGGAACTTTCGCCGGATTACTTAATTCGCCGACTAACGTTGAAATGGATAATCAATTAGTTTGTTTTTCCGTTCGTGATTTAGAGGACGAACTTCGACCAATTGCGATTTATACAATTGTTAATTATATTTGGAATGTTGTTAGAAGTGAAATGAAGAAGAGAATATTAGTAATTGATGAGGCTTGGTGGATGATGCAACATGAAGATAGCGCTAAGTTTATTTTTGCGCTTGTTAAACGTTGTCGTAAATATTATCTTGGAGTAACAACAATTACTCAAGATGTTAATGACTTTTTAACTTCACCTTACGGTCAAGCGATAGTTAATAATTCTTCCTTGCAGATATTACTTAAACAATCACCAGCGGCGATAGATTTGGTTCAAAAAACTTTTATTTTAACGGAGGGAGAAAGATATCTACTGCTTGAATGCGGAATCGGCGAAGGCATATTTTTTGCTGGCAATAAACACGTAGCGATGAAAATAGTCGCTTCTTATACGGAAGATCAACTGATAACTTCTGATCCGCGCCAACTTTTAGAGCTTGAAGAGGCCAAGAAAGAATTCGATGAAAGTCGCCAAGAAGAAGAGCCTGAAAAATAATTTGTTTTGTAACATAGTTAATAAATTTTAAAAATATGCAAACTAACCGCAAGTCTCTAGGAATAATAATTATTGTGCTCGGTCTTATTATTCTAGGTCTTATCATTTATTTTGGTTTTTTCTACGGCAATGAAAAGCCGCAACCGATAGTTTCAGTTGAGCAACCGGCTGTAACCGCCCAACTACCTAGTATTGTTGAAGAAACTCCAACGACAACCCCAGGAGATAGGAACAGAAATTATCAGCTTTATGATACTAGTAAAGAAGCTGAACATAAAATTAATCAAAATGATCTTGTTAAACTTGCAGAACTTGTTGCCCAAAGAATCGGATCATTTTCTAATTATTCCAATTATAGTAATTTCACTGATTTGAATCTTTTCATGACTGATAATATGAAGACTTGGGCCGATAAATATGTTGCTGATTTAAAAGCGGCCACAAAAGCGGGAGAAGAATATTATGGCATTACCACTAAGGCAATTGTTAGTAAAGTTGTGGAATATAATGATACGGCCGGAAAAGCTAAAATTGTAGTAACCACTCAGCGTCGAGAAAGCACTGGCCAAACTGAGGGGAAGGCATATAATCAAGACATAGAAATAACTTTACAAAAGGTTAATGGCGATTGGTTAGTAGATCAAGCCTATTGGGTTAAATAATAAATTTAGCGGTGAGGATAAATTATGGCTAATTCTGTTAAAACAATTTTTACTTGTTCTAATTGCGACGCCCAATCTCCTAAATGGAGTGGGCGCTGTTTAGAATGCGGTTCTTGGGGAACTTTAAGCGAACAAATAATAGATTCTCATCAAGAAAAAGCTGAGGATGCTAAAAAAGTTGGGGCGGCAAAAATTTTAGATTTGCGTAGTATTAAAGCCGGGGCCTTGAAACGTTTAACAACTGGGCTAGAAGAAGTGGATAGAGTCTTGGGGGGAGGAATTGTCCCTGGGTCCTTAGTTTTGTTAAGCGGTGAACCGGGAATAGGAAAATCAACTTTGGTTGCCCAAATTGCTGGTTCGGCTAATAGCAAATTATCGGTTATTTATGCAAGCGGCGAAGAGTCGGCGGCACAGGTTAAGAGCCGTCTTGATAGGTTAAATTGCAGTTTAGATAATCTTAAGTTTATCTCTGAAACTAATGTAGAAAGGATTGTAGCAGCCGCTAAAGCTGCTAAACCGGATATTTTGATAGTTGACTCTATCCAGACGGTTTATTCAAATCAGGTCATTTCTGAAGCTGGAGGCATCAGCCAAATTCGAGCAACGGCAGTTAAATTCTTGGAGTTAGCTAAAGAGAATGATATCGCGGTTTTGATGATTGGTCATATTACAAAAGATGGTCAAATTGCCGGTCCAAAATCACTAGAGCATATTGTTGATACAGTCTTGTCTTTGGAAGCGGAAACGAGCCATAATTATTCTTTGCTTCGTTCGACTAAAAATCGTTTCGGCTCGGTTAATGAATTGGGAGTTTTAGAAATGACCGGGTTAGGCTTTAAGGAAGTAAAAAATCCGGGAGCGGTGTTTATCGAAACAAATGTTGGTGATATTTCCGGTTCGGTTTTAGGCTGTGTAATTGAAGGAACAAGGCCGTTTATGATAGATCTTCAGGCTCTAGTCTCGAAAACAGTTTTTGGCTATCCGCAGAGAAAAGCAAGCGGGTTTGATTTAAATAGATTACAAGTTTTAAGCACTGTTATATCAAAGCGCACAAAAATAAATTTATTAGCTCAAGATATAATTTTAAATGTAGTTGGGGGATTAAGAATTTCTGATCCAGCGCTTGATTTAGCGGCAGTAGCGGCCATAATTTCTTCTCATTTAAACAAAAACTTTAAACGCGATACGATAGTTTTAGGGGAGGTTGGTTTAGGCGGGGAAGTAAGAAATATTTTTCGTTTAGAAGAAAGATTAAAAGAAGCGGAGCGATTAGGTTTTAAAGCAGCCCTTATTCCTAATACCGAAGTGAAGGCGGGGAAGTTAGAAATTACCAAAATAAAAAACTTAGAAGATTTAGTTGAGTTTATAAAATAATAATAAAATAATTTAGCCAAGAAAAAACGAACTGAAGGGATTCAATTCGTTTTTTGATGTTTTGAGTGGTTGGCCTGATGAAATTAATCTTCAGGGACGAACTCAGCGATTACATCGGCGCGTAATGCTTCGGCGGCGTTTCGAGCTTTGTTGTGAGGGAATCCTAAATCCTTGAATTTAACATCTCTCGTTTTTGCTCGACTGCTTTGTCCGATAAACATGGCCATAACTTGGCCGTTGTCAACTCTCAGTCCAAGGATTTTTCCTTGTTCTTTTTTGTTTCCTACTTCTGCCGGAGCGATTGCGATAATAGTGTCTTTGCTCATTGGACGATTTTTAGTTTATATATAAAGGACGTTTAAGATAAATACATGATAGTACATTATTAGACTATTGTCAAGCTTGGCTAATATAAAGCTAAAAATACAACACGTTTCTGCTGTATTGACAATAGTTTGATAATATGCTATACTCTTTTTAGTACTTTGAAACTGAAATTTCACTAATCACTAATATCGTTAGTTATGGTATCTAAAAAAATTTCAAAGAAGGCTCGCAAAGCAGCTAAAAAGATCAGAAAAGCCGCTAAGGCTATCGATAACCTTTTGGTTGCAATTGTGGACGAGCCTAAAGTGCAGAGAGTGTTATCAGGTGCCCTTATAACCTACATGGTACTCGGTTTTATCGGTCTTGCTTGGGCGATTATTTCATTTGTCGCCTTAGTTGTCTCTGGATTTAAATCTGGGGGGGTAGCGGACTGGCTTCGTGACTTTATTGTTTGGTCTCCTGGGCTGGCCGTCATTTGGCTGTCTGTAGTAGTAACAACAATCATGTTATTTTTAAAACATGAAAAAAAGCCAATTACAGCCTAAACTCTTTTGAAGCCCTAAAAAGTTTCAAAAAAAGCATCTTATCACAAGATGCTTTTTTTCTTGTCTAAACTTATACTTAAGATTTATTTTATTATTCCAAATGAATTAATTTTTCCCATTCGCCTAATTTTATTTTCAGTAATGGATGATTATTTAAATTCGGATCTTCTTGAATAATGGCTTCAGCTTCATCGGCTGATTTTTTAATAAGTTCATAATCAAATAAACTCGCAATTTGTAATTCCGGAAATCCGCTCTGGGTATTCCCATATATCTCTCCGGCGCCGCGTAATTTCAAATCAATTTTTGCAAGAGTAAAGCCATCACTATACTTTTCCATAGCTTTCAATCTCTCAATAGTTTTTTCACTTCCGACGTTCTCCTTAGACGGAAACAATAAACAATATGATTGATGTTCACTGCGTCCAACGCGACCTCTAAATTGGTGAAGTTGAGCAAGCCCAAAGCGTTCCGCTCCTTCAATCATCATGACGCTCGCATTTTGAATATCAACGCCGACTTCTATTACTGAAGTTGAAACTAAAATATCTATTTTTTTATCAAGAAAATTTTTCATGGTCGTTTCTTTATCAACTGGTTTCATTTTTCCGTGCAGTAATCCAATTTTTAAATCAGGAAATATTTCGGTTGTTAGTTTCTCATACTCAGCTTTAGCTGATTTTGTTTCTAATTGGTCCGAATCTTCAATGAGCGGACAAATTACGAAAACTTGTCTTCCAGCTTTAATCTGCAGTTTGATAAAATTATAGGCTTTTTGTCTTTCGGTTTCTTTTACTAATTTGGTGATGATTTTTTTTCTGTTTTTTGGGAGTTCCTTAATAATCGATAAATCTAAATCGCCATATATAGCTAGGGTTAAAGAACGCGGAATAGGAGTCGCGGTAAGAGATAAAAAATGTGGAACAAAGTCATCATGTTTATTAAAATCAATTATTTTTTGACGCTGATTAACGCCAAAACGATGTTGTTCGTCAACAATCGCAAGTGCTAAATTTTTAATCTCTACATTTTTTTGAATTAAGGCATGAGTTCCAATTATAATATCAGCTTGTCCCGCTTCTTTATTTTTCTTAGAGCCGGTCATCAGCTCTAAGCTAATATTTAAGCCCTGAAACAAATTATTTAAAGATCTAAAATGCTGCTCGGCTAATATTTCTGTTGGCGCCATCAGGGCGGCGCGTTTTTTATTTAGCACAACATTTAACATGGCCATCGCCGCGACAATTGTTTTTCCACTTCCGACATCGCCCTCTACCAATCGACTCATCGGTCTCGGTTTTTCAATATCTCTTAGTATTTCCCAGGCTGTTTTTTTCTGGTCATCAGTTAATTGAAAAGGGAGGGAAGCAACAAATTCGCGTGTTGCTTTTTCTTGAAATTTTATCGCAAGTGCTTTTTGTCCGCTTAATTCTTTTTTTATCATTTGCGATTTTAATTGGCGCAAAAATAATTCAGAAAAAGCTAAACGTTTTCTCGCGGCCTCAGCTTCAACTAGATTTTTGGGGAAGTGAATTTGTTTTAAGGCATTATTTAAACTGAGAAGCTCAAACTTTTTTATAGTTTTATTTGGTAGCCATTCTTCAACTTTTTCCGATAGATTAATAATTTGTTTGATGAAATAACGCAATTGTTTTTGCGTTAAACCTTCAGTTAAATGATAATTAGGAACAAGTCCTTGAGTATGCACTAATTCACTTGAATATATTTTTTCGTATTGTGGAGAAACCATTGTTAATTGTCCTTGGCTCTCTGAAACTCGTCCTGCTAAAGAAACTAAGTCTCCAACTTTCAGGCTTTTAGTTAGAAACGGCTGATTAAACCAGATAATTTTAATTGAATCTGTTTCATCACTAATTAACGCTTCGGTTATATTCATCCGTTTTTTGAAACTGCGTTTGTTTTGGATGAGTTCAATTTCACCACGAATATTAACATTTTGTCCGGCGATAAGTTCAGAGATTTTGGATAGAGAACTAAAATCATCATATCTGAACGGCAAATAAAAAAGCAGGTCTTGGATATTCTCCAGACCAAGCTTTTTAAGTAGTTTTACGCCGACTTTCCCGACGCGCGAGAGTTCGGTTATTTTTGAGGCTAAATTAATCATTATAATTAATTCTTGATTGGTGCATCCACCAGGAATCGAACCTGGATCTCAAGCTCCGCAAGCTTACGTCCTATCCGTTGAACGATGGATGCTAAAAACTGTTCCTATCTTATTACAGTTTTAGCAGTTTAGTCAACTGTTCGGATAGCGGCTGGTCGGTTCTTTCTAAATCTTCATCTAAATATCTAACTAAATAATTACGGACGGTAAGTGCGTCCATACGGCGCAACGGAATTGCTAAGCGAGGGCGAATAGAATTTTTAAATTCTAGGTACATACTCTTTACACTTTGCTTCGGTTTATAAATAACAGAGAAATGTTTTATTTCATCGTAATCATAAAACTTAGAACCAATTGTTATTCCTTCCGGTCCGAGCTCAACATCAACTATTATTGGCGGACGGCTTTCATTAAAGAGCGTAATTATCGCCGCCATTATCATAATAAGCGCAAAAAGGAAATTTGAATTATAACCAAGAAATTCTAAACGCCAAGCGGTAATGGAAAAAAAGCAAAAAAATAGAGAGATACCAATAAATACAAAAGCGGCAATGTACCAAGCACGAGGCCTTTCTGGAGAATGATATTCTGGCACCTGCCAGTTTAAAGATTTTAAGTTGTTTTCCGCCATATTTTTGTTTGACAAGGGTTTTGATATTTTATATAGTGATTATACCATAAAAATAAAAAAGATTGGAGAGGTGCTGTGACCGTCGCAGACGGTCAAGCGCGGGTCTCGCCGTAGGCGAACGAGCTTTAGCTCGTGAAAGCGGTAGAATGTAAAATAATCAAAATTGGAGAGGTGGCTGAGCGGTCGAAAGCGGCAGGTTGCTAACCTGTTATAGGGGTTTACCTCTATCCGGGGTTCGAATCCCCGCCTCTCCGCCAAGACAATTTAGTATCGGACAGACCCATGAAGCCCCGTATTTACGGGGCTTTTTGGTAAGCTAAATAAAAAAGGTTATACCAAAATTATTAAATATGTTATAATATTTATATACTTTTATGGCTATGAATAAGAAAGAATTTTTGCTAAAATTAGGCTTTTTATCTAAAGAAGGAGCATTGGGTGTTCTCCAGAAAAAATTTGCTAAATTCAATGATTATATTATTGAGGTTGATTTTGAAGAACAAAAAATTAATTTTGGCTCTAAAATAAGATCAGACAGTGGCACTACTCAAAATTTTTTTCAAGAAGAAAATTGGGTTGTTTTGGAGTGTGTTAATAGATTATTGGAAAAGGGATATAAGCCAGAAGATATTATATTAGAAAAAATATTTCCTACAGGGCATGGTACTAGTGGGCGACTCGATATTTTAATTGAAAAGAATGGACAGGCATATCTAATGATTGAATGTAAAACTTGGGGAATTGAGTTTGAAAAAGAAAGCAAAAAACTGAAAAAAGACGGTGGACAAATTTTTACATATTTTCAACAAGATAGAAATGCAGAATATTTAATAATATACACGTCTGATTTTATTGATAAAAAAATAGAATACAAGAATGAAATTGTAAAAATTGAAGACCACTACAGAGAGGCCGGTAATGTAAAAGATTTGTTTGAGAGATGGAGTAAATTAACAAAATTAAATGGAATTTTTGATGATTGGGTTAATGCTTACGAATATCAAAGCAAGGCTCTGACAACTAAGGATTTAAAAATAATTAAACAAGAAGATAGTAGTTTTATTTTTAATAGGTTTCTAGAAATTTTAAGACAGAATGTCGTTTCCGACAAGCCTAATGCCTTTAATAAAATTTTTACTCTTTTTCTTTGTAAAATTGTTGATGAAAATAGATCTGATAATGAACAGTTGCATTTTCAATGGTTAGACGGAGAAGATGATAATATTTCATTTCAGAAAAGATTAACGGATCTGTACAAGAAAGGAATGCACGAATTATTGGAAAAAGAGGTTACTGATGTCAGCGACCAAGAATTTGAACAAAAATTTGGAGCAGTTGATTCAAAGTATAAAGCAGATTTTCTAAAAATATTGACAGAAATTAGGCTTAAAAAGAATAATGAATTCGCTTTTAAAGAAGTTTTTGATGATGCGTCATTCGAAGATAACGCGAAGGTTGTAAAAGAAGTAGTCGAGTTGTTACAAGGCTTTAAAATTCGTTATAATCAAAAACATCAATATCTTGGTGATTTTTTTGAACTGCTCTTAACTACTGGGCTCAAACAAGAGTCCGGACAATTTTTTACTCCAGTGCCAGTAGCTAGATTTATTGTAAGAAGTTTGCCAATAAAAGAAATAATTGATGAAAAGTTAAAGTTGGGCAATCCAACTGATTTGTTGCCTTTTACAATTGATTACGCCGCGGGCAGTGGTCATTTTTTAACGGAATCAATGGATGAAATTCAAAAGAATATTAATGTTATTGACGAAAATATTTTAAATCCGCAATCAGCCAAAAAAATTAAATCTTGGAAGAGTGACCAGTTTAATTGGGCGTTTGACTATCTCTATGGCATAGAGAAAGACTATCGTCTTGTGAAAACTGCCAAAGTGGGTTGTTATTTGCATGGTGATGGATTAGCTAAAGTTATTCATGAAGATGGGTTGAATACGTTTGATAAACCGAATAAATATCGTGGGAAATTAAAGGAAACTGATAGTAATTTTCATCAAGACAATAAACAGTTTGATTTAGTAATTTCAAATCCCCCATATTCAGTCTCGGCCTTTAAAGGGACGTTAAATGAAGAATGCGCGAGAGAATCTTTTGATTTATTTTCAAAATTGACCGACCAGAGTTCGGAAATAGAGTGCCTATTTATAGAAAGGACTAAGCAGTTGCTAAAGGACGGCGGGATGGCGGGCATCATTTTACCATCAAGCATACTAAGTAACGCTGGTATTTATACTAAGGCAAGAGAAATTTTGTTTAAATATTTTGAGATTATTAGTATTACTGAACTGGGTTCAGGTACATTTATGGCGACAGGAACAAATACGGTGGTGTTATTTTTACGTCGTCGAACAAATTATGAATGGGAAAATTTTCAAGAATCAGTAAATAAATTTTTTCACAATTTTAATGATGTAACAGTAAACGGAATAGAAAATGTATTTTCAAGATACGTAAAATTTGTTTGGGAGAAACTTGATTTTTCTGACTATATAACTTTTTGCCAGGGAAAACCAAATGATAGAATTAAAAAACATGTTTTATATAAAGAATATCTTGAAAAAATAAAGATTAAGAATGAAAAAGAAATACAGGATATTATTATACGTAAAGAAAAGGAAAAAATACTTTATTTTATTTTAAGCTGTAGTCAAAAAGTGGTAATTGTAAAATCGGGAGATAAAAAAGAAGAGAAATTATTCCTGGGGTATGAGTTTAGTTTTAGACGTGGCTATGAAGGAATTCATCCAATTCAAAGAAATAAATCTATTGATGAGTGCACAAAAATGTTTGATCCATCCGATCAGAAGAATCGACAAAAGGCAAGTAGTTATATTTATCAGGCCTTTTTAGGTGATGATAGTTCTAGTATTGATGATACAGTAAAAAATCATGTTTTTAGGGCAAACTTGGTTGATATGATGAGTTTTGATAGGATTGATTTTGAAAAAACAATTTCTTTAAGTTTTAAAAAAAAAATAAAATTTGAGAGTCTTTGGAAAACAGATAAATTTTACTTACTATCTGATATTGCTGATATAAAAAAGGGCACATCAATTACGCAGGAGGGGGTTACTGCAGGCGATATCCCTGTTATTGCTGGAGGACAAACCCCTGCTTATTTTCACAATAAAGCAAATAGAGATGGTAATATTATTACCGTAAGCGCCTCTGGCGCCTATGCTGGTTTCGTTAATTATTTTAGAAAACCAATATTTGCTTCCGATTGTAATACAATTAAGTCAAAAGACGAAAACAGTATAAAGACAAAATTATTATATGAGTTTTTAAAGAACACTCAGAATGAAATTTATACATTGCAGAGGGGGCAGGCTCAGCCGCATGTTTACTCTGACGATTTATCTAAGATTAAAATACCGATGATTTCTAATAGCACTCAGAATAAGATATTAGAAGAAATAGAAAAAATTAATAAGAGCGATGAACAAATTGTTGGTAAAATAAAAGCTTTAAAAGAAAAGATAAAAAAACACTTATTTTCCTCTAATAAGTTTAAAAATGTTAGAATTGGAGATATATTGACGCTTGAGTATGGCTCCGCCTTACCAGAAAGAGAGAGAATAAATGGGAAATACCCAGTGATGGGCTCCAATGGTGTTGTTGGACGTCATAATAGTTTTATTGTTACGGGTCCGACTATAATCGTTGGTCGTAAAGGATCAGCCGGTAAAGTTAATTGGATTGATGAGGATAATTATCCTATAGATACTACATTTTATGTTAAAAAAAACAGTGAAGATGTTGATTACAAATTTCTTTACTATGTCCTAGCTAGCCTAGAGTTAGAGGATCTAATTTTAGGAGCTGGAGTGCCTGGTTTAAATAGAAATGACGTTTATAATCAAACTTGCAATTTACCCTCTCTTGTTGACCAGAAAAAAGCTATTGATCAAATTGTAAAAATTGAAGATGAAATTGTGGGATTAAACCAAAAGTTGAATGAAACGAAACAGAAAAAAGATATGATTTTGAATAAGTATCTATAACTTATTTAGCAATATTAATTTCTTATTCTCAAGATTAATTTTACTTCTTAAATTCGCCAGTAGTTCTCGTTTCTCGATAGAACTTCCTTCTTTAAGTACATACTTAGCATAAACTCGCATATCAACTGCGGGTTTTTGTTTTTTGATGAGCCGCTTTTCGCCAAATACCATATTTTGAAACTTATTAAGTCGTTCAACCTCCATTTCCATTCTCGTTAGTATTCCCAATTCATTCATATCTAATTTATCTATGATTTTCAGTAATTCTTCAATAAGCTCCTCTTCTCTTATGTATTTATTTTTACAAAATCTATCTTTCCCCCTAGAACATCCATAATAAATATAGTGTGCGGTAGTGCCATCTTTCAATTGCTTATATTTACTTTCTGCAGATATTCCAGATCCGCAAAATCCACAGGTAAACATTTTAGTAAAAGCAAATTCCTTGTTTTCTCTTTGAATATTATCTCTTTTAAGCTGGGCTTTCGCTTTTTCAAATAAGTCCTGAGTGATTAGTGGTTTATGCTTACCCTGATACCAATTACCACTTCCTTTTGGTCTTTCAAATACCCCGTAATAAAAAGTGTTATCTAGTATTCTGTATATGCCGCTAAGTGTTAATGGCTTATTGCCTCGAGTGTAAAAGTTAAGCTCATGGACTAGCCAGTGATATAATTTTCGACCACTATATTTTTCATAGGCTACTTTCTCAAATATCTGTTTAATGGCAGGGGCTCTAAGCGGGTCAACGATAACCTGACATTTTTTGTCCATTCTGTTTTGGTTTAAATAACCTAGCGGGGCAGGTCCCACCCATAACCCCATCTCACATCTTGTCCTCAACCCTCGTTTTACATTTACGCCCCTATTGTCATTTTCTAGTTTGGCTTGTGATCCTAAAATCATCAACAAGAACTTCTCATTGGGATTATTAGTAAATCTCTGGCTAAAGGTTCTTATTTCTTTAAGTATGCCCTGATCAATTAAATCTACTATTGCTCCAAGGTCGCCAGCATTTCTTGATATACGATCTGGCGCCCAGGTTAATATAGCATTAAATTTGCCGAGTTTAATATCGGCTACTAGTTCGTTAAATATTTGTCTTTGTCCAACTTCTTTAGCGCTATGGGATTCTCGCCTTATTTCCGTAATATTGAGATTTTCTCTAGTAGCCAAATCGAGCATTTCTTTAATTTGACTATCGATTGATAATACCTGTCTTTCTTCCGATTCTGTCGACTTACGGGCATAGAGGCAATATTTGAGAGTTTCTTGCGACAAGACCCCTAAATTAGCCCCGTTTTGGCCCTGTATGGTTGCATTAGGGCTTAAAATTGTAGTTACTTGGTTCATATGGTTATAGTTGTTATGACCAAGTAATGCCGCAATAAATATAGGAAGTCTAGGCATTAGCTGTAGGCAAATTGTTGGTAACTTTGCTTTACTTTTAGGCTATTTTGAGTTATATTTTAAGTGCAAAACTACATTTAGATACGCAAGGATTTTGGTCATTTTTGGCCTATTTTTCCTATTCATGCACAGGAACGGACATCCCGACCAGCATGAGTAGGAATCCTTGCGGAAACCCAAAATGTAGTTTTGCAACTAGGTCGGGTGTCCGTTTTTGTTTTATTCGGACATCCATATTTATAAATATAACTTATAAATTTATGAAAAAGTGTCCGTTTTGCGCCGAAGAAATACAAGACGAAGCTAAGAAGTGTCGCCATTGTGGCGAAAGTCTTGATAAGGCAAACATCATTAAAGATGGCAGGTTTAAAAAGTTTATTGAATTTTTAAAACAGAAGTACCCCGCCTATTCAGTTGTTTCTGAAAATTACGAAAATAATTATATTGTCCTCAATAAACAATTAAGCGGATTTAATCCAATAGCCTTTATTGTTTTATTACTTCTCTGGATACTTCCAGGGGTAATATATCTTATAGTAACCTTGAGCAGTAAAAAGGTGTTATCGCTTACAGTGCAATTTGATGAGAATAATGAGCCGATTTCTGTGAGTGATCCTAATTTTAATTTCTTAGTTAAAAAATTTAAAGAATAAAAAATACCGCAGTGGCTAAACTGCGGTATTTTTTATTAGTGTAAGTTTTCTCTTTTCCATTGAGCTAATCTTTTGGCGAGACCAGTCAAATATTCGGGGGATAGTTTCATTTTTTCTTTTGTCTCCTCTGATATTGAAAGAATAGGATTAATGAAGTTTGGATGCATATGGGTTAACCAAAAAATTGTTGCTTTGGTGTCATCGTTTTTAATTTTACTAACAATTTTTGATTCAGCTAAATCATTTATAGCACCTCGTCCTTCCACTCGACTCTTTGTAAACTCTTTATTAAAATTATAATCATCAGCCATCCAACGATATAGAGTCGCTCTAGATATACCAGTTTTTTGGCAGGCAATAGAAGGAATATAAACATTACGTATCTCTTCAATCATTTGCATCTTCTGTTCCTGTTGTCTTTTTTCAATAGCAGTCAGTTTTCGTTTATTGTCGTTTTCTTGGCGTTTATTTTTTTGAGCTTGTTTATTTTTTTCAAGCTCCTTTCGTTTAAGAATGTCCGCCACCGTAACATTCTTTTTATTATACCCGCTCATAGTGATTCAGATATATTTTTCAGTCGATAATATCTGTTAATTATTGTTTGGCAGTATTCCTCGTCAGTCTCAACCATTAAACATTTCCGTCCTATCATTTCGGCTGCCATAAGTGTACTACCCGATCCGCCAAAACCATCGTAGACAACATCTCCAATATTAGTACTATTAAGTATTAGCCGTCTTAAAAGTGAAAGGGGTTTAATCGTCGGGTGTAATTTGCTCTTGCTTGGTTTTGGACAAAACAGAATGCTTTTATCTTTACTTTTTTTGAAAGAATGTGTGCCAAACCAACCATAAGCGATTAACTCGTGCATTGGAAGATAGTCCAGTCTACCTATAACGGCATTACTTTTTGCCCAGATTAACAGCTGGGAAAAATATATGCCAATATTCTTCATGGCCTGTCTTAAGGCAAATATCATCTTGTCAGAGTTGAATATATAGATAGAGTTTTTTCTATCAAGATATGGCAGAATAACTTTTAGCCAATCTTCTGTAAATTTAATATATTCATCTTCACTTTGAAGTTGATCGTTAGCTATATCCTTAGGCTTTCCAAGGCTCTGACTAAAACCCGACTTACTAGCGACATAGTCGATTCCATAAGGAGGGTCGCTTAATATTAAATTAATTTTACTGTTTCCAATAAGCTCTTTAATTTTTTCTTGGTCGCGTGAGTCGCCGAAGAGTAATCGATGCTCCCCGAGTTGGATAATATCCCCACGTTTAATTTTTTGTATTTTCATATATTTTAAGTCGATTGACTATTAATTGTGTAAAAATTGGGCTTTGTTCGCAAATAAAACTCCTACGCTTTAATTGCGCACAAGCGATAGCCAAAGAACCTCCACCGCCAAACATATCAAGAACAACGTCATTAACTTTTGTACACCGCCTTAAAGCTTTTTCATGAAGTGTTGGATTTTTGTCCGTTGGATGCTCGTAATCTGTGCTAGGCAAACGTTTAACCAGCCATATGTCTAGTAGGTCAAGGATATCTTCTATTGCTCTATTGCCGACACCAACCTCTTTGTTAATAATCTCGTTAAAATTTTTAACATCAGAAAGATAGGGTTTTCCTGTTGTTCCATATAGTATTGGTTCGTAGCACCTATTGAATGCTACTTGCGGGGTCATGTTGGCATTATTCTTGATCCAAAGGGCAGTTCTTTTATACTGGACTCCCAGTTCTTTATAGATATCTTGAAACATACCCGTATATTTTGGGTCGTGGTAATAAAAAACATGTAAATTTTTTTTGCTGACCGCTAATCCGTTAGCCAGAGATTTTTTGATAAATTCTCGATATTCAGAATCACTTTTATTATCATCAACTTGACCACAGTAGTTCATGTTACCGCTTAAGCCCCTTGAGTATGAAATATTCAGATTATAAGGAGGATCGTTTAAGATTATATCGGCTTTTTCTTCGCCCATTAATTTTTTAATAACTTCCGGATCTGTTGAATCGCCGCATAAAACAGTTTGTCCACAAATTTTAAATATGTCGCCAGGTTTGATATCGGTAGTCTTAGCTTTTTCTAATTCCTTGCTAATATTAAATCCGTCATCTTCAGTTTCCATAGTCTCATCAAATATTTTAGAAAAATCTATTTCGTCAAAACCAGTGTCTAGCAATAGGTCTACGTCGAAAGACTGAAGAAGCTCATAATTCCATTCTCCTTGCGCTTTGTTCATTAGTAAATTTAATCTTTTTTCATTTTCTAGATTTAGACAAACATAAACCACGGGAACTTCTTTATAACCCAGTTTCTTTGCCACCTTATAGCGTTGATGACCTGAAATAATAATATTTTCTCTGCCTTTGTAATTATTTACTATTAGCGGATCTAATAATTGGTATTCTTTAATGCTTTTAGTTAGTGTTTCTTCTTGTTTATCGCTTAATTTTCTGGGATTATATTCGGATTGTTTTAGCAGGGCGATATTTACTTCTTCAATTTTTAATTTTTCTTTAGAGTTTATACTCATATAGATAAATATTTAAGTTGGTTTTTTAAAAAAACCAGCCGATTATTCGACTGGTCTACTGTTTGATAAATAAAAAAGGTTACAAATCAAAAGTAATGACCAGTTTAAATAATCTTGTTATTAAACTTGTCTCTTACCTTCGATTTATAACCTTGCAACTATACTGGCTTATTATCTCCGACTTTCGTCGATAAGGGTATAGATAGTATTACAAACCTATTCAAATGCTGTTTCTGTTTTAGTTTTTATTGCCAACAGGCACTAAAACACAAACGCATTTTATCTCACGTAAATTAGATTAAGACTAATAGTCTTCGAAACATATTCTTTCATTTATAGTCCAGCTCCTTGCTAATAGCCTTGGGCTTTTCTGTAAATAGTAATATATTTCTGTTTGAATATAGCTTTACCGCAGTTCTTGGAATAGTCGCCCTGAAGTATCGCTTATTCTATCTTTCTCTACGTTATAGAGATACAGGTTAAATTCGGTTGTTAATTTCACTTATCCACAGTCTAGCATATTTAAAAATATTGTGCAAGAGTATTTGCTTTATTATTAGCCAAAACCATGTAATATGCTATATAACATGGCAGTAAAGATTCTTTAATTTTAGAGAAAAAATTGATTATAATTTTGTTTAGAGGTAGTATAAAAATATGAATAAAACCATATGCCAGCTAGAAAAAATAAAAATAAAATAGCCGTTTTTTTCATAAAGACACAGTTTAAAGATTTTGAAGATATTGTGGATAATTTTGATGCGCTTGAAAAAGAAGAAATAAAAAATGGTGATGAGATTATTGGGACACTTTATTTCTCCGAGTCCAAAAAAAGTGAACCAAACTGGTTGAAAAAATTTTTTGGCATCGATACCCTTGGTGATATCAGCTTTTGTAACTCAAATACAAGGGCTGTTTTTTTAACAGAAGTTGACGAGAGAGTATTAGCCCTAGTTTTTGGATATGGAAAAAGCCTGCTCAAAAAAGACGTTTGTGAAGATGATTTTGGATTGTTTACTACATTAAATTTAGTTACACCAAATACGTTAAGAAGCGTCGACAAAGTCGATCTTGCGTTAAGCGGAAAGAAAACCAGAGAGCAGCTTATTAAAAGTGGTGAGATAAAGGATTTTGGCGTCGATATAGAGCAAGACTTAGTTAATGTTGTTACGGGAAAGTGTAGCGTTGAAGATTTAGGCGGGATAATAACGGGGAGGGATTCTTTCCATGTAACAATAGAATCTGATTATAAAACAATAAAAGGATTCTTGAGTGAGTATCTTAAATATTATAAGAGTGAGGCTTATAAAGAAAATTTTGCTTGGATTAATAATATAAGAAAAGTCGATAATAGCGGTTTGATAGAAAAATTAGACGAAGAGTTAGTTAATAGAATTAAAGGTGAAAATCTAGATAAAATCTGGTTGGCTGTTCCTGAGGTTATAGAGTGGTCTGGAATTGAAGGTTTTAAGTATAGTAAAAGTAGCCAAGATCAATTTGAGGATCTACATTTATTAGATTTTAAGGCCTATCTAGGTGATAAATTAAATGACTTAGATATCAAGAAGCTTAAATGCTATTATGACGTGTTTAGAGTTTATGATTTCACGAAGAGTGAATTCGCTGATTGGAGCATTTATAGCTGTTTATATTGCGAAACGACTTTAGAGGGGAATTATTATATTTTAAATAATAAAAATTGGTATAAAATTAATGCCAGCTTTGTTAGCGATATAAATTCAAGATTTGATTCGGTGCCTAAGTTAAATTTAGGGCTTCCTGATTATCAAGAAAATATTTTTGCAGGAAAAGGGGATGACAAGGGTGAGGGAGGATATAACAAAAAAGTATCCGAAGACAATAATGATTATATTCTTTTTGATAAAAAATTAATCCAAATAGGAGGCGGAAATAATAAAGTAGAATTTTGTGATTTGTTTTCGAAATCAAACAAAAGATTGATTCATGTTAAGATATATGGCGGTTCTAGCGTTTTGAGCCATTTATTTAATCAGGGGCTGGTATCTGGCGAACTGTTTTTGGAAGAGAAATCTTTTAGGGATGGCGTAAATAATATTTTACCTGCTGACTGCAAACTCTCTGACACGGATAGTAAACCAAATGCTACTGAATATCAAATTGTTTTTGCAATAATAAGTTCATCGGCGGAAGAGTTGAATTTACCATTTTTTAGTAAAATAGCATTATCAAATGTTTGTAAAAGGCTAAGAATGTTAAATTATAATGTTGTAATTTCTAAGATACAAAAAGTATGAACATTGAATCGCTAGAATTTCACATAAAATCGGATGATTATTTTGGAACCTTGGCAACCATTTTGAATTTATTAATTCAGGATGAATGTTGTGATACCAAAAATGAAATTATTAAGAATAAGGTTGAAGAGCTTATGTATCTTCAAAAGAATTATAAAATTATAGAGACATAAGAAATATGAAAAGAGATGAGAAATATTTAAAGGTAATAGATATAGAATGTTGGAAATGTGGCAAATTAATGAAAACCGCACTTGTTTTTGATGGTGGAACATATAAAGGCCCGGAGGAGTTTAATGAACTTGAAATATCTCTTGCAAAGCAAAATGGAGTGATTTTGCAAAATCATTATAGTAAAACTAGTAATGAAAGTTATCTAGCTAGTACGTGTAAAGAATGTGGAAATTTTAAAGGTAAATTTTATCATCATCATTTTCTACATGAAGACGGCAAGATAATTAATCTGGATTAACAATGGATTTAAGTCAGGCTGTAAGAAATATAGATAGATCGTTGATAAAAAAACAGCCGAAATCATTTCATTTAAATTGGGTAAAATATCGATGTAAGGTTTCGTATAAATATATCGTTGACAATATAAAAGATGAATTTAATCAGACGGATTGGGATTTAGTAATTTCTCAACTTCAAAGATATAATCAGGGGTTATGGTTGAAGAAGAAAAGAAGACAAAGAAAAACAGTATCTTTATATGAAGACGAGGATGAGCTAAATATAATTTTGAATAAATATAAAGAAAAACTCTATACTTTTATATCTAGAGAAAGCAAAGAAGATAAGACAATTTGTGATTGGATAAGCATTAAGCTTGTGAGATTATCTCAGAAGGGTAATATGCTAGCAAACGATAAGATATTGGTGCTATTAAGATATTTAGTAGATTATTGGGTTGAGTTCGATAAGAGTTTTTCTAGTTGGAAGGGGTATAATGATCTTGTAGATAGTCATATTAGTGCTTGCGTCAGACGTTTTCGTTATGCTGGTTCGTTTATTGGATATTTATATAGAACGCTCGAATATTCCGGGAGAGGACTAACTCCTTTGGAGAAATTTTCATTGGATGATTATGCTATAAATAATAAAAAAAGAAAAATTGATAATTTTCATATCTAAAATATATGCAGGGCAGTAAAACAAAAAACAAAAATCATAGAGGTAGTGCGAGTCAATTTTTTGTTGCAGCGGAACTTTGTCGCCGAGGTTATGCGGCAGTAGTGACTATGGGCAACTGTCCTAATACCGATATTCTCTGCAGTAATGAAGAAGGTACTAAATTTGTCCATATTCAAGTTAAAACTTTTCGTCCAAGCGACAGTGATTGCAGTGTTGGAAAAAAGGCAGAAAAAGAATATGGAAATAATTTTTTTTGGGTTTTAGCTTGTATTCCGACTATGCAGTCTAAACAAGATTTTTCTTATTACATAATTCCGTCTTCTGTTATGGCTAGGAATGTAAAAGAATCTCATGAAATATGGTTTAATGCTCCGGGGAAAAAAGGGCAACATCATGCCAAAACTAGTTTCCGTTCCGTCCAGATACCACCAAAGAAAAATGAAAATGGTTGGAACATAGAACGATATTTAAATAGTTGGAATTTAATTGAAGAAAAATTAGATTAGATTTTTTAATGTTTTTTATAATGATAAATAGAGATAAAATTGATTAAAATACATTATATATAATAATTGATAAGCTTTATTTATTAAATTTAAATTAATGAGAAAAATTAATAAAATAATTAGACAAAGCATTTTTGATTCTCTTAAAATTTCTTCAATTTCTTGGCATGGAAATTTAGATGATGTAGACTTTTTAAGTAAAATATTTGACTTGTCATTACTCCCTTCATATGACGCAAGACATAAAGACGCCGCTGGCGATATAATAAGACACAGAATAACTAATCCGAATGATTGGGATGATGATTGGGTTTTTAAAGATGAGCGTTTTAATCTACTAAATTGCGCAGACAATATTTTCTTAGAATTTATTTGTCTTTGTTTGCATCCGACCGTCAGAGAAGAGACTGCTCAAGTATTAATACTTTTTAACGAATTCAATCGGCTGTTAAAAAATTCTGGCTATGAATTATACAGGGCAAGTTTTTTGCTTAACAGGCCGGTATTTAAATATAGAGAAACTAATTATTATCCGAAATTAAAAATTTACATAGGAAGCAGCTATTTAAATCCGTCACCGCCACAAACAGATTCAGTCTTTTATCCTTGTTTGTGTTTGGCTAGAGATAATTGGAATGACTTTAATTGGCAAACTTTATTTCATGTAGTTTATTACAAAAATAAAAAAGAGAGTATTAGGCTGGGAACAATAAAAATACTTCAAAAAAATAATAAGATTACAAGAATCGATAATGATATTGAAAAGTTAGCGGATGATTATATTTCACTTGGGAATTCGATAGAATATTATCAAGAAGTAGTGAAAATACCAGTAGAGGAATATGAGCTGATTTTGAGAGCTTTAAATGACGCTGTATTTAGGGGAAGCGAATTTTCTGATGATTTTTTAAGTGATGAGGGGTGGAAAACATCAATAATGCGTTTCAGTGAGACCGAAAAAGCTTTTAATGAAGCTGGCGAGTTATTTAAAATTGGATATGAAGTTTTTGAGAATAATACACAGTTTCTATTTACAACGAAGATTCTCGGGTTTGATTCTGATCATAAGATATCTTTTAACTTTAAAAAAGATAAGCTCCCCTACAGAATAAATGCATTGATAGGAAAGAATGGCACAGGCAAAACAGGTTTACTCGCTAATATGGCGAATGCGTTAAGCGGGCAGCTAAATAATAAAAATAGTTATGGATTTTTTGAACCAAAGCCGCATTTTAGTAAAATAATTGCAATTTCATATAGCGTATTTGATAAATTTGAAATCCCTGAAGCAAGCACCGAAGTTTTTAGTTATTTATTTTTAGGAATAAGAATCTCGGAAAAAAATAATGGAGAAAAGTTAGAGAGGCTCATGAGTAGACACGAGTTAAGGGATAAATTTATTAAAGCGATGGTTAGTGTTGAACAAAACGAAAGATTAGAAATATGGAAAGTTGTAATTGGGGAACTTTTGGGGATTGATAATTTTAATAATAAAGATTATGAAAAGATATTTAATGAAACTAGTTCTGGCGAAGCGATTTTACTTAATATTTTTACTAATATAATAGCTTATATTCGTGAGCAATCATTGCTTTTAATTGATGAACCAGAAGTGCATCTTCATCCTAATGCCATTTCTAATTTTATGAGAATGCTTAATAAAATTATTAACCAGTTTGACTCATATGCGGTCATTTCTACACATTCGCCAATTGTAATACAAGAGATTCCCTCAAAATATATTAACGTTTTGAAAAGACAAGGTGGAGAACCAATTATTAATAGTTTAAATATTGAAAGTTTTGGTGAAAATTTATCAATAATTACTAATGAAATTTTTGAAACAGACTATAGTGCGTCTACTTATAAAGATGTTTTAAAAAAGTTAGCCGAAGTCAGTAGCTACAAACAAATTTTATCCTTGTTTAATAATAGATTAAGCTTTAATGCAAAATTATATCTACAAAGTTTATTTGATAGAGATAAAAAAAAATGAAGAATCTTAAAATACCAGAAATTAATAATGAAAATTTTTTGTCTGAAATGATAGGCAAAAAAAGAGAACCGCAGAGAGCAATCCTTTCAGGCGTTTTTGATAAAGTCAAAAGTCGTTATAATGATTATGAATTAAAAAAGAAGGAACTTGAATTATTACCAATAGAAAGCTGGGAACAATGGCAAGGAAGTGCCCTCCGTTCTTGTTATGTCACAAAGACAAAAATACTACACCAACTAGACAAAATTAAAGCAAAAATTATTGAATTAAATAATTCAAACGTTTGTCAATATTGTGGCATTAGTCCAGTTAAACCATTTGATCATTATTTACCGAAAAGTATTTTCCCGGAGTTTTCAATATTTTCATTGAATTTAGTTCCGTGTTGCTCAGATTGTAATAATAAGAAATTAGAGAAATGGTTGAATGAAGATGGTATTCGCGAATTTTTAAATTTTTATTTTGATCCAATTGATGCTGCTGAAATATTTTTGTATTGTAATATAGAGTCGGCAAATGATAAATTTGTGCCTATTTTTTCTTTAAATTTTTCAGAAGAATTTGATATAAATTTTTCCACCTTAATAAAAAATCATTTTATTAACTTAAATTTGCTTGAAAAATATTCCCAAAATTCTAGCGAGGAAATATCCTCAATAATGGATATCATTATTAATACGTATAAGAGGGAAGAGTCTTTGCCCGCAAAAAATATTTTATATAGTAAAATTAAGACATGGATTGAAGATGATGCCGATTCAAAAAGATTGTTAAAAGGTGGTAATAATTGGAAGGCAGCATTAAGGGACGGGTTAGCATCTTCAGAAGGATTTATAAATTATTGTATAGAAGGGATTATTAACTATCAAGCTTTTAACGATATTTAGCTATTATAATATAGTTGTTTATTTTATTGCTATTTATCCGATATTTAGTCAATTATTAGCCAAAATATTTAATAAACCCTTGCAAATTGCTAAAAGCTCTATAGTGTCTCATTTGTCTCATTTACCCGACCCACTTACTTATTTTGAGTTCGAAAAAAGGCACTCAAAAGCCCTTATAAACCTTGTTAACGGTGGTATCTAACTCAGTTAGCCCGCGGTTTGTAAATAGCCCTATTTTAGGGCTATTTTTTGATAGGGAGTTTATTGCCTTGGAACGGTATGATATAATATTCACATAAGTAATCAAAATTATATGTCATTCGAGAATGGTTTCATACCAATAGAAAATAGGTTAAAACCTAAAATAATGTTTGAGTCAAAAGGGGAGATGATGGCTTATATTTTAAAACATATAGCTGGCTATCAGGTGGAAGAACTAGATCTGCCGATTGGAGATGGACAAACTACATTAAGCCAATTTTTAGACAATGCTTTTGATAGAAGTGAATGGGTTGATCCTCGTGGTTTTAAAATTAATATTATAGACAATAAATTCGAAATTAAAAAATATAGAGATGAGGAAAAAATAAGAAGAATCGAGCAGGCAGAAGCTGAGTGTATCGATGCTTTTTCAGATGAAGAGGCAATGAATAGGGCAACAAAGATATTGAGTCGTCTAGGTCTAACTTTTGATGATTTAGAAGACAAAAAAGTTATTGACCTTGGTTCGGGCACTCAAGTTATAGAAAGAGCGGCCACAATAAGAAAAGCCGGTACGGTTTTGTCGATAGATAAAAGGGAAAATATATTATCTAAAAGACCAGAACTAAAGAATGGTATTGTGGCAGATATTACCAAAGGTCTTCCTCAAATTTTAGATAATTCTATCGATTTGCTTATATCACATGGTGGGCCGCCGACAGGTTTTAGAAAGAAAGAAGATATTGATTTTTGTATAACTGAAATATTAAGGATACTTAAAGAGGGTGGAGAAGCTAGGATTAGTGCGCCCGTTTTTAATTTTATTGGACAAAACAATAAAAGGTTTCGAGAATTACTTGCAAAACAACGAGATGAAAAGGAACTAACAAATGATGAAAAAGCAGAAATAGAAAAAATAAGAGATGCTATCCCGGGAGAGTCGGTGAAATATTTGCAGGAAAAAGGCATAAACATTGTTATGGGAAAAAACGATTTGGAGGGCTGTTCCTATGGGATACTTAAAAAGTGAATATTAGTTAAATTTGTTGATATTGTATAAAAACACCGTTCCAACATCGTCCCACGCTCTCCGCAGATTAAAAATAATCTTGAAATAGGGACTGTTTTTCATAGAGAGTAATGGCATGATACAGTTATTATAAGATTATTAATATAATTTTTGATTATGAAATTAACAGAATCGACAAATAAAGATTTAAACTGGGAGCAAATAAATGCTCTGAGATTTTCTGTCGGCTGGTGTACTAAAAGAGGGGAAGAGAAATGGCGTGAAATTTTAGATAAGTCCTCCTTTGTTTATAGTGTATATGACAAGGATAAAATGGTGGGCATGGGTAGAATCGTAGAAGACGGGATATTTTGTATGTTTTATGATATCGTTGTTCATAAAGATTATCAAAGTCAGGGAATAGGGAAAATGATAATGAACAACTTATTAGCTTTTACAGCAGATAAAAAATATAGTTCTATTAGTTTATTTGTTGACCCAAACAATAGAGATTTTTTAATACCTTTCTATAATAAATTTGACTTTGAATTATTTGAAACCGGCATGCGACTTAAAAAATAACAATTTATTTATGATAACTATTCCTATAGAAATTTCAGCTCGGCATGTTCATCTTAGTCGGTCGGATGTAGATTTGCTGTTTGGGGTTGGCTATAAGCTTAGGTCCTTAAAAGCCATTTCTCAAACTGGCCAGTATGCCGCGGTGGAGAAAGTAAATCTACAAAATGGCGACAAGCTGATAGAAAATGTTCGAGTGGTCGGCCCGGAGCGCCTGGAAACACAAGTTGAACTTTCTCTAACCGATACTCGTAAGCTCGGCCTAAAAGTTCCCTTAGCAGTTTCTGGTAATATGGCTCAAGCTGCCAAGTTGAAAATTATTGGTCCTAGAGGACAAGTATCTAGGAATTGTGCGATTAGGCCACAAAGACATATTCACGCCTCTTTAGAGGATGCTAAAAAATATATTCTTCAAGACGGACAAGTCGTCTCCGTTAAATGTGGCGTTGAACGTGCGGTAATTTTTGCGCAAGTCGTCGTGCGTGTTCGGGCTGATTTCGTTTGGAATTTGCATCTAGATACCGATGAAGCCAATGCCGCTGGTCTGCAGATTGGAGAAATGGGTGTCGTAATAATATAATATTCAAAAATGCAACACATCACCAAAACAATCTATCTTGAGTTTCTTGCTTGTGCTAAGAACGCCTGGCTCAAGCAATATAAACCAGAATTAGCATCTAAATTTGAGTTATCCGCTTTCGAAAAAAGCTTAGTCGCTAATGGAAATTTAGTTGAATTATGGGCGAGAAAACTTTTTCCATCTGGAGTTTTGATTGAAGAATTTGGCAAAACAGCAGCCACAAAAACACAACAATATATTGAAAATAAACAATCAGTTATTTTTCAGTCAACTTTTATTTCTGGAAATTTTTTGGCCAGAAATGATGTTTTAGAATATGATAAAAATAATGATTGCTGGAATCTATACGAAATAAAAGGTACTAATACTTTGAAGGAAAATGGCGAAGAACGAGATCATATTGAAGATGCCGCTTTTCAGCAGGTAATCTTGCGTAATTGCGGGATTAAGATCGGAAACGTCAATATTATCCATTTAAATAAAGAGTATATTCGTGGTGATGAAATAAACATTCATGAACTTTTTGTGATAGATGATGTAACCGACAAAATATTAGAAAGAGAAGATGCTACTCGAGAAAAAATGAGTAAAGCCGAAGAGACTCTTTTTCAGAAAGACGAGAATGCTTTGGAGTGCACTTGTATCTATCAAGGGCGCAGTAATCATTGTTCGACTTTTCATTATTCTCATCCAGAGGTTCCAGAGTATTCTATTCACGACCTTTCTCGTATCGGGCTGAGTAAGAAAAAATTAGCTGAATTAGTAAATTTGGGAATTTTGGATATAAATGATATTCCTGATGATTTTAAACTATCAGATGCACAGAGAAATCAAGTGGATGTTCATAAGAGTCAGATACCAATTATAGATCATTCGGCTATAAAAAATGAATTAGAGTCGCTTAGCTATCCTTTGTATTTTTTAGATTATGAAACATACCCATCAGCCATACCGCTATTTAAAGGATTCAAGCCGTATCAACACATTCCTTTTCAATTTTCCTTACATGTTTTAAATAGTTCTGATGGCGATCTTGAGCACCATGAATATCTCCATATGGATAATTCTGATCCAACCGAAGAAATAATTTCTGCTCTCAAAAAATCTATTGGTTCCGAAGGCAACATTATTGTTTGGTATAAACCGTTTGAACGAACAAGAAATTCAGAATTAGGAGAATTGAGTCCAAATAATAAAGAATTTCTTGCCGATATAAATAATAGGATCTATGATTTGATGGATATATTTCATAAACAGCTGCATGTTCACTCTAATTTTAAGGGGAGTACATCGATTAAAAAAGTATTACCCGTATTGGTTCCAGAGTTAAGTTATAAAGAACTAGAAATAAAAGAGGGCGGCTCGGCTATGGAGGCATGGTTTGAAAAGATTCTAAAGGCTAACTCAGAAGAAGAAAAAAATAAGACTGCTAAAAATCTTCTGGAATATTGTTATCTGGATACTTATGCCATGTATGCTATTTGGAAAGAACTAATTAAAATAACTTTATGATGGGCTGCGGTAAATTCGTTGAACTCCGATTACCTGCGCCGTTATAAATATTATAATAAATTATGAAAACAATTCTTGTTGATGCAGTTGATGCATTTGTTGTAGAAACTAAAAATGGAGATTTTGAGATATTTGAACCAATGCGAAAAATTCTTGATGAATTTCCTAATAAAAAAATTATTCTCACAGGAGCAAACGATGAACAGTTTGAAGAATTTGGTTTAGATAAAATGCCTTACGAAGTCTTTACTTTAAAGCATAATCCAGAAAAGACAAACCCTGAATATTATACAAAAATGCTTAGGCATTTTAATTTAGAAATCGAAGATGTTGTGTATTTTGAACATAATCCAGAAGCTGTTGTGAGTGCTCAGTCCTTAGGTATCAAAACTCATTATTGGGATAATGAAAAGCGACCGTTAAGGGAATTAAACACCTTTTTAGAACAAATTAAGGTGTTATGATATAATTGAGTATAGATTAAACAGAAACTATGCGCAGTAAAATTGCAAATGGGTTTATAGTTACCTTGGGCTATCTTTTGTCACCGCTTTCATGGTGGAACGATTTATTTTTGAATATCCCTATTGCTTATGGATTTGCTCTTTTATTTAGCCTTATTTCGAAAAATTTTTTTGCTCCGATGATGGTTATCGGTTATTGGATAACCAATATTGCCGGTTTTATATTAATGCATCAAGGAGCAAAAAAATTGCTAGATTCCGATACAACTAGATATACAAAAAAAGAATTAATCAAAGACCTGATTTTTTCAATTTTATACACGCTAGTAATAGTTATTTTAATAAAACTTGAGTGGATAAAATTCCCAACAGAGTATTTCAAATAAATTTAATATATGATAGGGCAAGAACCTCAATTACCATTCAAAAAAATAGATCAAAAAATTGAAAAAAATTCCGATGAATTGCAGTCGGATTATTTAAATTTAGCCGAGCAGTCCCTTCAAAGAATGCGCAATGAAGAATGCTCTTATGAAAAAAAATTAACGGGCGATGAAAGAGAGTTGGTTCCGATTTTTGATGATCCAAGTAAGCCCCCTTCATATATTGATCGAGTTAGAGGCTTGTTAGATAATTCAGAAGATTCAGCAGAAAAACAAAGAGCTTCCGAGAAAGTTTGGGTGGTGATTGATTTTGATGATGTTATTAATAAAACAACAACTTATAATAATTTTTTAAGAGACCAAATTTGCGAGAGCACGGGGTTGGATAAAAAAGAATTTGAAAAACTTTATGAAGCGTCTAAAATAGTTAATGATGAAAATAAAAAAGTTCTTCGTTTTAATAATTTAGTTGAAAAAATTGAAGAATATAAACCTGGCGAAAAAGAATTCATTGATGGATTAATCACAGTAGGAGTTAATCCTAACGAGTTTATTGATCAAGGGATGAAACGTGTCTTGTTAGCATTAGGAAGGAACACAACGGAAAAAAGAGAAATAAGAATCTCTATTTTAACTTTTGGTGATATTAATTATCAAAAAGGGAGGATTGATAGGACGGATATGAGCGATGCGGTGGATGATATTATTTATACCGAGGGCTCAAAACGCGAAGTTTTAGAGGCTCTTTTAGAGAAAGATTATAAAAGTAGAGGAATTATTCCGCCGACTGTTATTACTCTTGATGATAGCAAGGAACAGATTAAAGATTATTATGACATTAACTTGCCTAATAATTTTATAAACATGCATTATAAGAATCCTCAGGGGAAAAAGTCTATGGAGGATTCAGCCGTTGAACAGGTAATTGCGGTTAAAGAAAAAGAGCGGAATGAAGCCGCTTTGGATTTTTATAGAATATGTAAAATTTGTTTAAACCCAGGTATGCGCTTATCGCGAAAAGAACTTCATGAAGAGTTTGATGATAAAAATATTAGTGATATTTATAAAAATACAGCAGTTAAAAGTGATATAAAAAGAAGAAAAGCATCTAGAATTGATAGTACGGGCCGCCTTAATTATATTGTTTTTGGAGATTCCAAACATTTGAAAGAGGACCCCGAGATGAATAGAGTTATTGACGCCGATGGTTTAACAGCTTGGGATTATTATATGAGTTTGAACGACCCAACCTATCCTGTTCATCAGCAAAATATTAAATATTTTCAAGGTGCAGATGGTAATATTATCCGTAGTTATGATGTCCATAGATTAGAAAAGGGGGAAAATAATAATCTGGAAACAAGGATGGTTCATAAAGAGACTCCGGTAACTATAGAGGGAGTACCGTTTACGCCCTTAATTGATGTTGAGGAGTTTATTAAGAATGCTAAATAATATCAGTTGTCCGATTTTCAAAAATCTCTCTTACTAATACCCTTTATGAAAAAAATTAAACAAAGCACTTTTCAAGCCATTCCTCGACAATCAGATAGAATAAATAAAAGTCGTCAAAGTAAGCCGATTGAAGTAAAATGTTATGGACTTAAAATAATAGCTAATTCGGGGGTTTATCAAACTGGTGGAGATTCTGAATTAATGATAGATTCTGTAAAAATAATGAAAACTGAGAGTTTTTTAGAAATCGGTTGCGGTACTGGCGCTATCTCAATTGCTTTAGCAAAAAAAGCTAAAGAGGGGATAGCTGTAGATATAAATAGTTTAGCCATAAAAAATAGTAAAGATAATGCAAGGAAATATAAGGTTGATAATGTGAAATTTTTTAAATCAGATGTTTTTGAAAAAGTGAAAGGGAGGTTTGATATCATTGTTTGCAATCCTCCATACACAAAACATGAAATCAAGGATGACGTTGATAGGATGTTTTGGGACCCGGGCGATGAAATGAAAATAAAATTTTTTAAAGAAGCAAAAAATTATCTAAAACCAAAGGGAAGAATATATTTTGGTTGGGCAAATTTTGTTGATTTAGACATAAATTTACCGTTTGAACTCAGTAAAATTAACGGGTATAAATTATTAAAGTTATACAGTAAGCCTTCTTCTTTTGAAAATTTTACTTTCTATGTCTTTGAATTTGAGCACATATAAGGATTGTCTGATTTTTGCAAGATATTTAGTTTTTTTAAATAACCATATACATATATGTTAAAAATTATAATTGCCTCCGGCCCAGTTATTGTTGAAAATAATCAAGTTCTACTCAATAAACATGGTGAGGATAATTTTTGGAAATTTTGCGGCGGTCGGGTTGAAGATTATGAGTTAGATATTAAGGAAACTGCAGCCAGGGAAGTTAAAGAAGAAATGGGGTTAGAAATAAAGATATTAAATAGCGAGCCATACTTTTTCTATACTGAAAAAAAGATTGATAGTAATAAAGTTAGCGTTGTTCTAGTTCATTTTTTAGCGGAAAGGAAAAATGAAATTATTCCGGGGACAGATATTAGAGAATGGAAATGGCTGAATTTAGTTGATTTGGATAATGAAATTTTAGCTCCTAATATTAAACCAGCTTTAAAACATTTTGGCTTTATTAAATAAAATTGTTTCTAAATCTAGCTAAATCAGTTACGGTAGAACAAATTAGTTTAGTATATATGAATTTGATTATTAAATTTAAAGATTATCTTTTTAACTCCAAAGGTCAAATTGCTCGGTTTCTAGTAGTTGGCTCTAGTTCGGCGTTGATAGATATTGGATTATTGATATTTTTAAAAGAAAAGATTAACTTTACTCCAGTTTTAGCAGTCGCAACTAATCAGATAATAATTATTATTTATAATTTCCTACTAAATAAATATTGGTCGTTTGAAACTAGAAAGAAACCACTGCGTCAATTTAGCCGTTATGTTATTTTAGTTGCTTTCAATTATTTTGCCTCTATTATTCTGATGTATTTACTTTATAGCCTTATTGGCATAGATTATAAGATAGTTAGGTTAGTTTCTATCGGTTTGCTTTTTAGTTGCAATTTCATTGCTTATAAACATTGGGTATATAAAGAAAGATAATATGGATTTTTTAGATGTGCAAATTCTTATTAGTATCAAGCTATTATTATTATTATTTATTGCTATTTCCTTCTATTTAATTTATTTAAAGAAGAGTCCGGTTTATTTTTTAGCCTTAGCGGGGTTGATATCGGCGGCTTCATATTTTCTGTTAGTAAATGATTTACAATTACCGTTTTGGGGGTTACAGGGAGATGAAATAACACTCACGGCCATGTATAACACCTTTGCGCACGTTAATTTTAGCGCAGATTTTGCTTATCATAGCTTACCATCATTTTATCCCCCGGCATCCTTTTGGCTCTTTGGTTTAATTGGTAGAGTTTTTAATTTAAATGGTATCGTAATTTTTAAATTAGCCGCCTTTTCTTTTTTCTTATTTTTCCCAGTCGGTTTATATTATTTTCAGAAATATTTGATTAAGGATAAATTTTTAGGAGAGAAAATGCCGGGAGCAATGTTTATATTCCTAGTTCCATTGTTAATTATTACAATTCTAGATAAAGATTTATTGTTTGGAAAACCATACGAAGTTATCGCTGCGGCAACGACGATATTTTGGTATATCAGTCTTTATTTAAATATTTCTCAAGATAAATTAAATAACAAAAAAATATTGATATACGGGATAATTGCGGGCCTTATTTTCATGACTTATTACTTATGGTTAATTTTTGCCGCTATCGCCTTGTTTCTGTTGGGCGTTACAGAAGAGAAGGGCAAGAGAATTAAATATTTTTTTGCACTTTTTAAAACCATGATTATAACCCTGATTGTTGCTTCACCATTTTTAGTGCCTTTAACAATAAGTTATTTTAAAAATGGAATGGAAAGTTGGCAGACGGCCTTCTTCACTCCTAATGGGCTAGATCTTTGGTTACCGATGTTTAAGCTTAACGGAATAAATAGTTTGATTTTACTTTTTGGTTTTTTAACTATAGTTTATTATCGAAGTCGTAATTTTATTAAACAATTATTATTTTTATTATTAACTGCTTTTCTTTGGTGGGGCCTAGGAATGATATCTCTTCTGATATTTAAAATTCCATTCCAAGAATTTAGGGGTTTTTATATTTTAGCACCGACAATATTGGCTATTGGTGCGGCTTATGGTTTAGAGCGTTTATTTCTTCATTTTCATATTAATGAAAATAGAAATTATTATATTACTACCTGTGTTCTTGGCGTAATGTATTTTGCCTCTCAATCTATTTTTGGTTTTTTTGTAGATGACCCAATAGTAAGAATGCGTCGGGTTGAATCCCGAAACGCTAATCAATCAGTTATTGATTTAATTAATTATTTAAAACAAGATGATTTAGTTAGTTCAAAACTTACCTTACAAACGACGCCTCAAATATTAGCCTTTCTACCGATTAATCATCTAATTTATTTTAATCAACATAATAATAACCCCGCCGCTATTTTTTCTGAGCGCTACGATTATGTTCAGTCTTTAGCAAATTCGCAATCTCCCGATGAGCTTTATAATAAAATAAAAGATTGCTCATATGGCAAATTAAAGCGTTTTATATTTTTTAAAGATAATGAAAATTATTACTTATATTTTCATCTTGATAAAATAATTAAGGGAATTGAAGAAAAAGAAATTAAAATAAATCAGAAACTTTTCATTTCTGATCATTTTAATAAAGTTTATGATAAGGATGGTTATGTAGTAATTGATGTTACTAAATAGATAAAATTATTTCAAGCCGTTAGCGTTAAAATAGGCAACATATTCCTTATCAACATTATTGATATGCCATGTCCACCAGTCGTTTAAGTAATTATTAATTGCGAATAAAGTTTTTTCGCTGTTATTTGAGTCATATTCTTTCTTAAGGCCGATAATCTTTTGACGATATGATTCATGTAGGGCAAAATGTTGTTCTTTGTTAGCGTAGTTATACAGGTTAAAATAATGTTCTTCGGTGCTGAAATGATAATCAGCGTAATCTAGTAATTCTTTAAAAATAGGTTCGACATTAATTTTATCAAATTTTTTATCAGCATAGAGAGCATATAACTGATTGATAATATTTATAAGTTGTTGGTGCTGCTTATCTAGCTCTGCGACTCCAACTGAATATTCTTCGGTCCAATTAATTATGGCCATAGTTTTATGGTGAATTATTAATTATTTTAATATTATAGTATATTCATTATAGCATATTTGCATTTTTCTGGTAAATCAGTAAAATAAAAGTAGTTATTCGCCAAAAATACAAAAAAAGGAGAGGTGCTAGAGCGGTTGAATAGAACAGTCTTGAAAACTGTCGTGCCTGAAAGGGTACCGAGGGTTCGAATCCCTCCCTCTCCGCTAAGTAAAAATAGGCTAATATTAGCCTATTTTTTGTTATAAAACTGGTAAAAACTTCTCCTTCGGTATTACATTGTGACATTATTGTGACGTAAAGTAATAATCTCTTTAAATGAAAATTTTCTAATCCTAATTTTTAAAAAATAAGCGATTAAGCTATAATATAATTATAATCATTTATTATTTTATAAAAATTAATATGTTCAAAAAAATTAGTTTATTTTTTTTAACTTTGTTGTTATTAGCATCGCTAAGCGCTTGCTCAGTTTATAAAGGCAAAACAACAAATACTAGTGATAATAATTCTGTTGAAAAAGCATCATCTTCTGAGTCAACGAAGGAGAGTAGGGCAAATTTTAAAATTATTTCTGAAATAGTCTATGATGAGAAAGTTGATATTAAAGATCTTAAAGATTTTGCCCAAGCCGCCCAACAAGTAGCGATTGATAAAATTGGATCAGATGCTAAGCTAAAAAGAGTTGAATTTGTATATCAAAAAGAGAAAAATTATCTTTCTTATAATGCAATTTATTTAAGTGATTCTAAATTTGATAATGGCCTACCAAAAAATATATGGGTTACTTATAATAAAAAATATAATTTGATAGATGACAAAGATCTTCAATTAAGCTCTCACGAAAGTTCGGATATTAATAATAAACAACTCATGGGAATGCAATGCAGTCTGGATAAGTATTGTGAGGGTGCTGTTGCTTTTTCTAGCGCGGACAATATAAATGTCGATGACTTAAAAATTTCTTTAGTTGATTTAGTTAATAAATATGAGTATATAAATCCCGATCAGAAATATGGAAGAAACGGTCGCATCGCAATGAGTAAGGGTGTCTTAAAGGGGATTTATAGTCGTTATAGATTTAAGCCAACTACGGGAGAGGTTGCTTTGGTTGATGATATAGATGAGGCTCAATGGTTTGGTTATACAAGTATTTCGTCGGCGATAGCGACCACTGCTATCGTTAATTCACTAGACAGTAAAAAATTAGAAGTGAATGCCAGCGATCTTAATGTCCCGAGAATAATGATGTGGAGCGGTAAAGTTAATCAACACTGGGATTTAGAAAGGGGTGTATGGTTGACCGATTTAGATGGCCAATCAGGAGCAGGGTTAGATAAATTAACTTATTGTAAAAAGTTCTATCCAGATACGGTATCTGCTGTAGAATATAAAAATGAAACTACTGATACTTGGAAATCGGGTGGCAATGAAGGAAACTATACAAGCACCAGAACTTCCTATAGGTGTGTTTTAAAAGGTGAAAATATTTAATTAGAATCTATTTCCGCTCTCTCCTATATTACTGTTTCACAAACAATTAAGGAGCTATTATGATGTATACCAGTCTCTTCCAAATAATATAATAACAGTATGAAATTTTATAGGTTTAGTCCAATAGAAAATAAAGATCAACTGTTTGAAGCTATAAAATATACCCATTTAAAATGCTTTGAGCTTTGTAAAAAAATTTACGGAAAGTATCTTCCCGCCGCAGGCAATATTGGAATATTTTGTCATTATGACGATGAATATAAATTTCTCACAAAATTGCGAAAAAAACTTACCGAAGAATCAGATAATTGGAATGAAAAATATTACCGTCTTCATGAACCCATTGTGATTTATGGCCAAGGCAATACTCCGAGGGCTGTTTATACTTATCTTTATATTCGTAAACCAGATCAGCATGAGGAAGTGGGCGATGTCGATTTTGTATTAGATAAAAAAGAATATGATGAATTAAAAAATTCTTTATTGCATGATAAAGAAATTAAAGGGATAAAAATATTTAACCGTCCCGACCTTGACCTGATTGGGCTATCTGATTCGAATATAGATACCCTTTCATTTATCGGCGCAAAAAATATGGCTGAAAATGTAAAAATAGAGTTAAAATAAACGATCACTTGCTATTTAATAAATGGCTTAATCTTAGCGAATATTATTAAATATGATTAAATTTTCAATAAATCAACCGGAGAAAGATAAAAAATATATCAAAAGGCCAGGTGCATATGGGATTATTAAAAATGTTGATAATTTAATTGCTGTGATAAAAACAGAAAAAGGTTTCTTTTTACCGGGAGGTGGGATGGAAAATGAAGAATCGCCAGATGAATGTTTAAAAAGGGAATGTCTTGAAGAAATTGGAGCCGCAATTTCAGCATTGAATAATTTTGCTTGTGGGAATTATCATTTTTACTCCACAACGCTAAATGTTAACATGGAAAGCATAGGGTATTTTTTTACATGTAAAATTGATAAATTTTTAGAGACCAAAACTGAGATTGATCATGAACTGATTTGGATAAAACCTGAAGAGGCAATCTCATTATTATATTTAGATAATCAAAAAGAGGCTGTAAAAATTTTTAAAACACAAAATGTCTAATAATTTATAATTACCACCGCAATGTCATACGAGAGAAATTTTATATCAGCCGAAAACAAGCTAAATCCAGAAGTATTGATAGATAATGAAAATAAAGAAATCGGCGTAGATAGGAATGTATTAAACCAAAAAGAAATCGGCTTGAGAGAATTGTTCAAAAATTCTAAAAATCCCGTTGAGGTTATTTTGCAAGAAATGGATAGCGATAAAATTAAAGAATTTGTCGATGGATCTCTGTTAAATTCGGTAAAGAGCCAATTAAACGGATTAACCTTTAAGGATGAGGATGAATTTGTTAGTAAAGTATTAGCAATTGGTCAGCCAATTTGGGAAATAACACATAAAGATAAACAAGATTTATTTAAACAACCGAATCGAGAAATGTTTACACCTGGGGATGTTAATGAAATAGTTAAAAATATTCAAGAAATTAATGCTCAAAAGATTTATGTTGTTGGTAATGTCGGTTCGGGAAAATCAACTTTTGCTAGAGAATTAGCTGAGAAGACAAATTTTAAAAATATTGACCTTGATCATTTTTTTCAGATTTATAGACAAGAAAAAAATAAAGAAGCTAATTTATCGGAATTATTGAGTTTTGTCTTAGGGAGAGAAGAACCGCCCTACATAATCAATCATGCTAATTTGCTGAGTCATAATTTAAGCGATACAGCTGATATGATTATTTTACTTAATCCAAAAAAAGAAGAACAAATAAAAAGTAGACAAATTAGACAAGAAAATAAAACTGATGGAGAATGGCAAAACGTGAATATTGATGATTACGATAAGATATCTCAGGATAACCTAGATAATTTAGTTAGGATAAAAGGCAGAATAGTTTATAATAACGATAAGTCTGGAACTCTTGTTAAGTCATTAGAAAAATAAGAATTTTTGGAGAGTACCGTTCCAAGTGCCCCTCTCCGCAGATTAAAATGGCTCTAATATTAGGGCCGTTTTTTGGTAAGAAGTTGAACTTTGGAACGGCTAGTGCTAATATTTAAACAAATAGTAAAAATATTAATTCAGACTAAAAAATATGATTAAATACAAACACACCCAAATTGGTTACTTGATGTTAGTTGTCATACTGGCCGTGCTAGTGCTCTTTTTATGGGCTTATATTACGGCCTCAGCTGAACCTCCCTCGGTCGATTCTGGCTCAAATTTTGCCGTTACTACCGTAATGGTATTAATTCTGCTTATTCTTGCGTCGTTTACAACCCTGACAACGTCGATTGATGAAAATTATCTTCGGATCAAGTTTGGTTATGGAATCTTCACCAGGAAGTTTCCGCTTAATCAAATAACTTCAGCTAAATCAGTAAAGAACCGCTGGTATTACGGATGGGGAATAAGATTGCGTCTCTGGCCGTATATGTGGATTTACAACGTTTCCGGTTTTGATGCGGTTGAAATAATCATGAAAAATGGGAAAATTTATCGCATAGGAACGGATGTTCCCGAAGAATTTAAAACTGCGATCAAGCAAGCTACAAATTCCTAATCGAAAATACGCGTTTCCTAAAGAAAAAACAAAAATAACAATAATTTATGCAAAATACAATAGAAGAAAATTACTGTTTATTTTGTGACAGAGATAACAAAAAAGAGCATAGAATTATTTTGGAGAATGATTTTTGTTATGCTCGCTGGGATAACTTTCCTGTTTCCAAGGGGCATTTGGAAGTAGTACCAAAACTGCATATAAACTCTTTGTTCGATCTTAATAATGAACAGTTAGTCCAGTTATATACATTAATTAAGGAGGCTAAAACGATGATCCAAAAAGAATATAGTCCAGACGGGTATAATATAGGCGTAAATGAAGGCGAGCCCGCCGGAAGAACTGTTAATCATTTACATATACATCTAATTCCGCGATATAGGGGCGACGTGGAGAACCCGCACGGAGGCGTTAGAAATATAATTCCGGGAAAAGGGAAATATTAAAGTAATGTTATGAAAATAGATTTAAAAAATTGGTATAAGTTTTTCAATCGGCCACTAACTCTGCACCAGGCTCAAACTTATTCCATATCTTGCCAAAAACCTTTAAAGAAAATAATCGGGCGGGGTATAAACAGCCAGCTTTATTTGATTAAAAAAGATAGTGCGGACGGATATTTTTTAAATAAAGAATGGGAGAAATTCAATAATTATTTTTTTAATAATCGCTTTTTAAATTCTAAATTTCTCCAAGATATTAACAATAAAGTAATTAGAAGAGCTTTATTTATTGAAAAATATTTTAGAAGGATAAGCAAAATTAATTTAAACAAAGTTTCTGATAAAGAACTCGCTTGTATTTTTAAAGAATCAATTAAAGTTTTAGATGCAGATGTTTCTGCTATTTGGGTTGGTTTCATTTTGGGCGATATAACGGAAAAAAAATTAATAGAAGTTCTATTAAGAAATAAAGTAGATATTAAAACAGGCCTAGAAATAGTCGGTTCCCTAGAAAAGCCCCATTATATTATTCAAGAGCAGCTAGATTTAATGAAGATTATTTTAGATAGTAGCGACAGGAAAAAGTTACTTAAAAAACATTGGGCTAAATATTCTTATATACCTTGTTATAGCGCGATAGTAAAGCCTTACTCATTAATTTATTTTCAAAATAGAGCTGAAAAGATTAGCCGTAAACAGGCAAGAGAGTTTATAGACAAGACTAAAAAAGAGTTTCAAGACAATAAAAATAAATATGCTTCTTTTATCAAGAATTATTCTTGGTCAAAAATAGATAAATTATTTCTTGATTATGCTCACCAGCATTTTTTTCTAAAAGATCATAGAAGCCATTTTAGGTCGCTATCTTCTTATCAGCATGGCAGAATACTGGATGAAATAGCTAAAAGATATAAAATTAGTTTGAAAAATATTTCTCTTTTATTGCATCAAGAAATTATAGAACTATTTAAAAATTCAAAAAAGATAAAACAAGTTATTGAAAAAAGAAAGGCTATGGATTGTGTTTATATCTTTAAAGATGGAAAAGACACTATTGTTGATATAAATGAAATTGTAAAAAGAGCAGAAAAACAGAATGTTTCTCAAATTAAAGGCCAAGTAGCTTGCCCGGGAATCGTTTCCGGCTATGTTAAAATAGTTATTAATCCTAATGATATTGCCAAGGTCAAAAGCGGGGATATCTTAGTTTCTACTATGACTAGGCCGGATTATTTAGCCGCCATGAAAAAAGCAAAGGCCATAATAACCGATGAAGGCGGACTACTTTGCCATGCGGCCATTGTTTCTAGGGAAATAAAAAAGCCTTGTATTATAGGTACTAAAATAGCGACACAAATATTGAAAGATGGTGATTTTATAAAAGTGGATGCCAATAAAGGAGTTGTTGAAAAATATATTAAATAATATGAAAATAAATAAAAAAATTATAGAGCACATAAGATTGGAAGCAAAGAAATATTTTGTTGATGCTGATGGTTGTCATGACTGGTCTCATGTAGAGCGGGTAAATAATTTAGCTATGAATATTGGGCGAAAGGAAAGAGCTAATTTATCAGTTTTAACTTTAGCGGTTTTATTGCATGATATTGGGCGAAAGGAGGAAACAAAAAGTCGAGGAAAATTTTGTCATGCCGAAAAAGGGGCCGAGTTATCTGCAAAAATATTACTAAAATATAAAATTGATCAAAGTTTGGTAGATAATATATTGCATTGTATTATCAGTCATCGATATCGAAATAATAATATTCCTAAAACTATTGAAGCTAAGGTACTTTTTGATGCTGATAAGCTTGATTCTATCGGAGCGGTTGGTGTTGGACGAGATTTTCTGTTTGCGGGTTATTTGCAAAATGGCCTCTATACTGGAAATGAAATAGGATTAATAAAATCAAAGAAGGATTATGCTTATACCAAAGATGATACGGCCATTATGGAATATGAATTTAAATTAAAAAAAATTAAAGATAAAATGTTAACTAAAACCGGTAAAAAAATCGCCCTGAGAAGACATAATTTTATGGTTTTATATTTTAAGAGATTTTGGCGAGAAGTAAACGGGCTTGAATAAAAATATGATTAAGCCATCTCATCATAAAATGACCAGCACATCTCCTATGTATATTTATGCTACGGAAATGGCCTCTTCTTATTATAAAGTGTTAGATATGCAAAATAAGAGAGTGCTGAGTATCATTGGTTCTGGTGATCAAATAATCGATGCTTATTTTTTTGGCGCGAAAGAAGTTGTTGGGTTTGATATTAATAAATACGCCTCTTTCATGTTGGAGCTTAAAGTTGCTGCTATTTTTAATTTAACGTATTTAGAATTTATCAAATTCTTCGGTAGTAATATGAGTAATGGTGCGCTAGATTTTAAACTTTTTAATAAATTGAAAAAAGACTTGTCTAAAGAGCCGAAAAAATTCTTTATTAAAATATATCAAGAGTTTGATTATAGCGGAAAGAAACTTATTAAATCTGATTATTTTCGTCAGCGCTCCATGATAAAATCATTAGCCGGTAGAATTAATACTTACTTAAAAGATGAGCAGAGTTATTTAAAATGTAGAGAAATAATGAAAAACAAGAAATTGCAGTCTTTAGAATTAGATATTAATGATATTTCGGTTGCTAAAAGTCTAAAGGGAAAGTTTGATATTATAAATTTATCAAATGTTTTAAATTATTTAACGGGGGATATAAGTGATGATGATATTTTAAAAGTTTTAATCAAGGCGATAAACGATGTGAGTCGACGAACTAAATCTGGTGGAGCGTTTTTCTATTATTCCTATTCTCCTAGTCTTTATAAAATATGGAACAGAGAGATTCCTCCGGCTTCTCGCTTGAAAATAATTAATAAAATAAAAAGTTTAAATTATTTTAAAGTAGTTTTCAAAAAGTTCAAAGGAGTTAGCGAGGATACTTTAGATCGCATCAATCTTTTTATAAACAGCGAGAATAAAAGCGGTAAGCTAATTCCTAGAATCAAGTAAACAAACCAGGATCTTCCTACGTTGTAATTAAAGAAAACGTTTGATAGGGAAGCGGCGGGAATTAAAGAGAATTTATATAGAATAAAATTAATAAATAAAAAGACTAATAAGTGGTTGGCCATGATACTGAAAGTATTCTGGCCGATTTTTAGTATTAGGCTATTTTCTGAAATTGATTTCCCGATGTAATCACTAATTATATAAATCATTAATATTGCTAAAGTTGTTCCGCTTAGAGTAGCCATCGGATTATTAGAGAATTCTCCAAAAACTAGTGAATATTTAAAACCGCCAAAAAATGATTCTAGGCTGATGTAAAGGATGCAAATTAATAGAAAAGTTTCTGGTAAGCATAAATATTTTTTAATTTTTGTTTCAAAAATGTTTAATAATTTTCCAAGTAGATAAAAGCTTAAACCAAAAGCTGTTCGGCCTAGGACTAATAATAAATCGCCTTGTTCTGAGGGGCGGTTACTAATAAATAAATATGATAAGGTAAGAGATATTAATAATATTCCAAAAATGTAAATTTTCTTTTCTTTAATTATTAGCAGCTGGGCGCTTAAATGAATTAAAAAAAGTTGCGGTACAAACCAGGCGGCGAGATAGAGAAAGTATTGATGGCCATTAACAAAAGGAGTAATAAAAAATCGATAAAAATTAAATTTTTCACCGGTTGAAACCCCCAAAGAAACTCCACGTGATAATAAATAAAAAGTTATCAGCGCGTAAAGAATGTTGTAAATAAAATATGGTCCCAACAAATTAATTAACTTCTTTTTTAGCCAAATTAACTTATCCCTAAAATTAATTTTTGCTTTGAAAAAATAACCGGAAACAAAAAAGAAAAGAGCTACTTGAAAGGTATAGGCTGGAATAAAGAAAATACTTGGTTGGTAATTATGCCCCATGACCACAAAAATTATTCCTAGGGCAAGCATTACATCCATTGTTTTATTTCTCATAACTGCACGGATTTAATATTTATGGATACCTATTAATTATATGTTTGTAAGCAAGAAGCGTCAAATTAAGGAATCATCAATATTAGTGAAATACTCAGTTTAGTAAAATTATGTTTAGCAAAGTTATAAAATATGTGATATAATTGACAAAATTAGATATTTGTAGGAGATTATAGGATAAGATATAATATAAGGTCTTTTCCCGATATCGTTTTATGCTTAAAATGTTCAAAAATTTGCGTGATCCAGAAAAGCTACTAAAGGCCTTAGTTTTATTTGGTTTGTTTCTGCTCGTGGTTATTGTCTTTGCCCAGAAAATAGAATTTTCGGCGGTCGATCTTGGCCGCCATTTAGAAAATGGGCGTCTAGTATTTGAAAATAGAGATGTTTTATTTAAAAATTTCTATTCTTATACTGAACCGGAAACACGTTTTATTAATCACCATTGGTTGGCGGGAGTAATTTTTTACGCGGTTTACTTTTTGGGAGGATTTAAGCTCCTTTCTCTTTTCAATATTCTATTAGCGGTGTTAACTTTTTTCGCTTTTTTTAAATTAGCGCAAAAGAAAGCTAGTTTTTTAATTGCGGCTATTTTAGCGATTCCCATTATTTTCTTGTTTAGTGAACGGGTCGAAATCCGTCCGGAGATTTTCAGTTATCTATTTTTAGCCTTAACTTGGTTAGTGTTAGAGAATAAAAATTTTTCTAGGAAAAAACGTCTTTTTATTCTAATTCCGCTCTTTGTTCTCTGGGCTAATATTCATATCTATTTTTTTATTGGTTTAATTCTAATTGCGCTTAAGTTGATCGAAAAATTTTTGCTTAATTTTGTTATTCAATTGGGAGAATTTAAAAAAAGGGCGCATGGATCTTTGTTAGCAGTTAAATCTCAGATTATCGATTTCTTATTAATTATTGTTGTTTGTATTATTACGCCTAACCATATTTTTGGTTTGCTCTACCCTTTAAATATTTTTAAAAACTACGGTTATCAAATAGCTGAAAATAAAAGCATATTTTTCCTAGATGATTTAATGTTAAATTATAATTTTCAGATTTTTAAATTAGTTTTAATTCTTTTGTTGATAAGTTTTATATCAACTTGGTTTTTTACCAAAAAAATCCGCTGGTTTAATTCATTTTTAGGATTGTTTTTCTCTCTATTCGCCTTGTTTGCTTCTAGAAACATTGCTTTATTTGGTTTGGTTGCTTTAGTTTTAATTGGGGCAGGGATTTATCAGCCACTTATTTTTTTGAAATCTAAATTTTTTATTATTTTTCCAAAATTTTCTGGTTTTAGAAGATGGTATATTTTTGTGCTGGTAATCAGTTTCATTTTTTTTGTAATTATATATTTTATTGCTGATTATTCCGGCCGTCATAATTTTTTGAAAGGAGAATTTGGTTTAGGTTTACGAATTGGAAGCGAAGATTCTTTCCAATTCTTTAAAGACAATGGAGTGAGCGGCCCAATTTTTAATAATTATGATGCCGGTAGCGCCCTTATTTTTGGCTTAGCGCCAACACAGAAAGTTTTTGTTGATAATCGTCCAGAAGCTTATAGTAGTCGGTTTTTTACCGAGATCTATTTGCCAATGCAACAAAACGAAGGGCAATGGAAAAAATACCTAGAGCAGTATAAGTTTAAGACGGTTTATTTTTCTTACACTGATTCGACTCCTTGGGGCCGAGAATTTTTGACTAGGATTTTACAAGATAAAGATTGGACTTTGATTTATTTTGATCGTTATTATGTTATTTTATCTTTCAAATCAAATACTTCTTCCGAAATATTGAATAAATACGCAATTGATACTTGGAAATTTAGAAGTAGGTTGCGCGAATTATCGGATAATTCAGATTTCAAATCTAAATTTAATCTAGCAGACCTAGCTCAAAGTTTTGGTCAACCTGATTTAGCCGGAGAAATATATAATCAAATCATGATTGCTAAACCGCGAAATGGAAGAGCAGTGCTTTCGCTCGCTTATTTATATGCTAATTCTTCCAACCGAGAGTCTTTATTAAAATCAATAGATTATTTTATTCGAAGTTTGAAGATTGAAGAAAATACTCCTGGAGTATATAGCCGATTAGCCTTGGTATATTGGCAATTAGCTGACTATAAAAATGCTCAGTATTATTGGCACCAAGCAAAAAAAATAAATAGACATGATGTAGACGCTTTATATTACTTAAACCAAGTTGAGGATTTAAAAAAAAGCGGGGAATTGCCGCTTAATTAGAATTTGATTTACTATTGCTACGCTAGTTTTTCTTTTATTAATGTTATAACCGCTAAAATCCCGTCTTTGGCGGTTATTTTTTTACCCTCGCGATAATTACGACGGCTATAGCTAATAGGAAACTCAATAATCTTATAGTCAGCCTTTAAAAGCCGAGCCGTTATCTCTGGTTCGATTTCGAATCTTTGTCCGCTTAAACTAATTTTTTTCAAAGCAGTAGCCGGGACTAGTTTAAAGCAAGTTTCCATATCCGTTAGGTTTGTTTTAAAAAGAAGATTGGTTAAGCCGGTTAAGAAGGCATTGATTAGATAATGAAAAGAAATTTTATTAACGTTTTTAAAACGAGAACCATAAATTACAATTTTTTCGTTGTTTGATTGTTTTGCTTCTTTAAAAAGTTTACATATTTCTTGAGGATTATATTCTAGATCGGCATCGCAAATTATAAAATAATCACCCTTCATTTCCTCTAAGCCTCTTTTTACCGCCGCGCCCTTGCCTTTATTCGATTCCTGATGGATAAGAGTAAAATCATATTGTTTCTTTAATTTTTCTAGTAAAATCGGAGTGCGGTCATCCGATCCGTCATTAACTATGATTATTTCTTTGTTAATTGGTAGCTCAAAAATAGCCGGTAAAGATTCTGCGACTAGATTCTCCTCATTATATATTGGGACTATGATTGATAATATTTTATCCATAATTTTATTATAGCATCTTTTTAAAGTTTAAGGCTTTTTGAGCCGCTGTTTCTAGCGGTTTAATTAGTTTGAGAATTATTGGCGCCTGGTTTTCAAGTCCAAGTTTTGCTGCTTCTTTTTTTGCCTTTGCACAAAGATTTAAAATATTGTAACAGGTTTTTCCAGCAACAGCTTCTATAAAGAGAAGATATAAAATTTCCGGTCTTCTGTTAATATTAAGTTTTATTTTTTTGTTTTTTGCTTCTTTTAAAATTAAAACATTTACGGCAGTAATTGTATTATTTTTTAAATCTTCCAGCCAATCACTAGCATCATCTGATAGTTGTTTCGCGGCTAACCCATACTTAAAGAAATCATTGATAATTTTTAGTTCTTTATTTTCTTTAATTATTCCGTTTTTAATTAAAAGGGCAACGGGGGCGATTGCTAAGGCTAAAGACTTTTCTGATAATTTTGTGAGGTTATTAAAATGAGGCAAACTTTTAGGAATAGTTATTATCCCTTCGTTTATAAGAGTAATTCTCGTTGAAACTTCTAGCTTATTAGCCTTTTCTAAAATTAATAGTTTATTTTCCGCCCAAAGATAAAAGTATTTTGGTAGCTTAGCGGTATATATTATTTTTAAAAAACTTCTAAAATGATAATTCGCTGATGATAATTCTTTTGGCTCTCCTTCGTTATCTAAAAAATCATCATAAATATTAAGTGCTCGCCAAAGGTGCGTTTGCGCTTGGCCAAAAAGGCATTTTTGGGTTTCGTCTTTAAGACTGCTATTAAAAGAGTCAAATAGCCAAGTTGGCCAATAGTAAGTTTTTTCAATCGGCATATGATAAGGGGATTATAATAGTAAAGATTGTTTCTTGGCCAATGATACTTTTAACATCAATTGAGCCACAAAATTCTTTTTCGACTATGTTTTTAGTTGATGATAAGCCCAAACCAAAACCACGGCCGTTTTTCGTACTGAAGAAAGGTTGGAATATTCTTTCTATATTTTCAGTAGCAATTCCTGCTCCCTGATCGCAAATTTTTAAAATCATTTGGCTATCATTATAAAGAAGACTAATATTAATTTTTTGAGAATTTGAATTTTGTTTCATTTCGCAAGCGTCTATGCTATTAGAAATTAAATTAATTATAACTTGACTGAATTTCACTGGGTCTCCGTAAAACTTTTTTTCTTCAGTAGTTTCAAAGGATAATTCAACTCCGGCCTTTCTTGATTTATAACTTAGTATTTTAATGACCGAATCAATTTCTTCTTTTGGAGAAAAAATAGTTTTTAAACTTTCTTGTCTAAGCGACCGCTTGATACAAGCAATCAGATCTTCCATCTTATGCGAAGCGGTAATAGCTTGAGAAAGATAATCCTTTACGTTATTTAAATTATTTTTATCCTCATTTTTTATCTGTTCTAAATTAAGAGAAACTGCTGTTAGGGGATTTATTAAATCGTGAAATACTCCTGAAGAAAGACGCCCGAATTCCGCTAAACGGTAGAGTTGATTCATTTTATCTGCTTCTAACCCTCTTATCTGAGCGGTTCTTTCTTCGACTTTTACTTCTAACTCGTCTCGTTCTTTGATCAGGGCCTTTTCACTTGTATTAGCTCTTGTTAAGGCTCGCTCCATTTGTTTATCAAATATCCAAACGATAACCGTTATAATCATCATTAAAACGGCATAGGTAATTGCATCGCTTAATTCATGTTTTTCTGCTCGCCAATAATTGTTTAAATGGATTTTATTTGTTGTTTGAAGATGAGTAATAATTATTAAGAAAATATTTAAAATAGCCGCACTAATAACTGCGATTTTAGCGCCCATTAAAACGCCAAAGAAAGTTATGATTAGAACTCCCATTAGTAAAGCGGCTGGCAAATCAGCTCCCCATGCTAAGAAAGAATAAATCATAGGGATGGAGTAGATAATAATGATTAACCAAGAAGCGAGTTTAATAAATCCTTTTCTTGAAAGGATAAATAGAAAAATAAAAAAGCCAAGAATTATGAGAGTAAAAATAAAAGGGAGCCCTCGGTCGTTTTCATTGCTTATTAGATCGATAATCCTAATAATATTTAAGATTGAAAAACAGATAATAGAGAAAAAAATTAGAATATTAAGGATTAACTCTTTCCTAGCTAAATCTTCGTCTTTACTCTTTGGTGATATGAACTGTTTAATCATATGATTTTGTTTTTAAAAAGCGCCCTCTTTTTGTGAGGGCGCTTTTGTTAATCGCGCCAAGGAGTTCCAGGATTTAAAAATCCAGCGAGAATTATAGCAAGCGGTGCTAAACGGGCAAGTCGGTAGCGACGGGCGGTTTTTTTGTTGTTGTTTTTCATGTTTTTTTGATTAATAATTAATTATTTAATCTTGCAAGATTATCTTTTTTCGTCTATTTTATAACCACGATTGGAAACGGTAAAAATAAAACGCTCTTTTTTAGTTTCGATTTTGCGGCGGAGATTCATAATATGAACTTCAATTGTATTTGAAAATGGATCAGCATTCTCATCCCAGACATGTTCCATTATTTCTTGTCTTGAAAGAAAACAGCCTTTACGCCTCATCAGATATTCCAGGAGAGAGAATTCTTTCGCTCGTAAGTTTATATTTCGCCCCCCTTTTTTAACACTAAATTTTTCAGTATCAAGCTCCAAATCTTTAATAAACATTTTCTTTTCGTTTAATTTTAATGGCCTTCTGGAAATTGCTTGCATTCTCGCTAGAAGTTCACAAAAAGAAAACGGTTTTGTTAGATAATCATCTGCCCCGATTCTTAAAATATCTATTTTATCTTCCAAATCGGTACGGACGGTGAGCATAATAACGGGCGTTGATTTTCCTTCATTCCGCATTTTATCAATAATTTCTTTTCCATTCATTTTTGGTAAATTATAATCTGAAAGGATGAGGTCGTAATCGTTAATTAAAGATAACCAGGATCCGCGTTCTCCGTCGTTTGCAATATCCAAAATAATATTGTTTTCTTTAAAAAAAGAAGTAAGCGAGGCTGTGATATCTTGGTCATCTTCAATTAATAAGACTTTCATATTTTTATTTTAATTCCTTCCAATAACAAGGCTCTTTTAAAAGTACTTATATTATATAATAAAAAAGATAAACTAAAAATAAACTCATAAAATAAGGAATATTGGTTTAATTCCCGAAGTTTGCCTTTATATGTAATTCGAGTTAAGATTTAATTAAGATTGTAATATCTATAATTTAATGTCTGGTAATATTAAACAAAAAAGGCTCTTAGAAGCGCTACAAGATAGAGATTCTGATCCATTTGCTATTAAAGAGGGTCGGTTTAAATTTGGCCAATTAAAAGATTCAGTTTATTATTCGGATTGGACAGAGCAGTCTTTTTTATCCGATAACAGCAGTAAAGAAATAGTAACTAGAAGCTTTAATTTTAAAAGGTTAAAATATTTTGCTTTTATTGCTCTCCTAATTTTAGCTATTTTACTCGCTCGGACAATTTGGTTGCAAATTATAAAAAATCAATACTATTATTTATTATCAGAAGATAATCGATTGCGAGCGGAAATTATCGAACCTAAGCGAGGAATTGTTTATGATAAAAATATGCAGCCTCTGGTGAGAAATAAAGCTAATTTTGTTTTATATTTACGCCCGATTGATTTACCGCGAAATGAACTCGCGCGCGATAATTTAATCAGAGAAATAAGTTTTGTATTAGGCGATGTTGAAACAGAAAAAGCGTCTATTCCTATTGTTTCTACTTCAACCGATTCTAGTAAATTTAGTTTAATTTCCGATAACTCATCTTTTTATAAAGTAAAAGATTCTTTATCCTCCGTAAAAATAGGATCGCTCGAATCTTATCAGCCACTTTTTATTCAAGACAATATTGATTACGATAAGGCGATGCTTATTTATTTAAAACTCCCTCAATGGCCGGGTGTTTTTTTAACCAATAAAATAAGAAGAGAATATCTTACCTCAGGAGTAATCGGTCCAGAGATATCAACGATTAGTAGTTTATCGCATGTTTTAGGATATACAGGAAAAATTAGTGGCCAAGAACTTAAAAAAATGGGTAAAAAATATTCAATGATTGATTATATTGGTAAAGTTGGAATTGAATATTATTGGGAAAATGAATTAAAAGGAGAGGGGGGGCGAAAAAATATTGAAGTTGATGCCCTGGGGCGCCACAAGAAGATTATTAACGAAGTTCCGGCTCAGGACGGGTTTAATCTACTTTTATCTCTAGATCTTGAGTTACAGAAAAAAACGGAAGAGATAACGAGGACTTATTTAGAAAAAGGTAACTTTAAGCGTGCCTCAGTTATTATCATCAACCCTAATAACGGAGAGATATTAGCTATGGTGAGTCTACCGACTTATAATAATAATTTATTTGCCATGGGTATATCTCAATCTGATTATAATAAATTCTTAATTGATCCTGATCAGCCGCTTTTCAATCGTTCAATCAGCGGCGAGTTTCCTTCGGGTTCAACCATCAAACCGCTTTTTGCCGCCGGCGCTTTACAAGAAGGAATTATTAACGAAACTACTAGTTTTTTAAGTAATGGAGGCTTGAGAATAGGCGAGTGGTTTTTCCCTGATTGGAAGGCTGGTGGCCATGGGGTAACTGATGTTAGAAAAGCCATTGCCTTTTCAGTTAATACCTTTTTTTATTATATTGGCGGCGGTTATGGAGATTTTAAAGGTTTAGGGTTAACCGGCTTAATAAAGTATTCTAAACTTTTTGGTTTGGGCGAGGTAACGGGAATAGATTTAAACGGCGAAGCAAAAGGTTTTGTACCAACAGCCGTTTGGAAAGAACAAACTAAAAAAGAGCCTTGGTATATCGGTGATACCTATCATTTTTCAATTGGCCAAGGAGATGTGATTGTTACGCCACTTCAAGTCGCTAATTATACGGCGGCGTTTGCAAATGGCGGGACGATTTATGAACCGCACCTAGTTTCTAAAATACTAGATAGTAATAATCAGGTTATTCAAGAGATAGTACCAAAAATTATGAGAAAAGATTTTATTGATTCTCAGAATATGAACATAGTAAGAGAGGGCATGCGCCAGACGGTTACCATCGGTAGTGGTCGTTATCTAAGCTCTTTACCAGTAACTTCGGCTGGTAAAACCGGTACCGCACAGTGGTCAAGTAAAAAAGCAAATCATGCTTGGTTTATTGGTTTTGCCCCTTATGAAAAACCAGAATTAGCAATTACTGTTTTAGTTGAAGAGGGAATCGAAGGAAGCGCTATTTCCGTTCCGATTGCTTATGATATTTTGAATTGGTATTTTAGTAATAAAAAATAAATTTTATGCCTTTATATATTCATTTGATTATCCATTTTATTTTAGCGGTTCTGGTTGGTTTTTATTTTGGTCGACGATTTAAACATGTTTGGTTGGGCATTATTATGGGCATCACTGGCGGTTTTTTAATAGACATGGATCATGTTTTGGAATATTTTTTAGTTTATGGCTTTCAATTTAATGCTCAGTATTTTATCGAAAGTAGACAATTCTTAACAACTGATAAAATTAGAATATTTTTTCATGCCTGGGAGTATTTTCCGATTCTTTTGTTTTTAGGATGGATTTTTAGAGAAAAAAAAGTATTAAAAATAATCTTTCTCACACTCGCCTTTGCTGGTGCGGTACATTTAGTAACTGACGTTTTTATTAACCATTACCAATTTAAATATTATTCAATCTATTATAGATATTCTCATAGTTTTTCGGCTCCTCGTTTATTAAGTCCGACGGACTATCAAATTAATCAAGAATATAAAATGAGGTTAGGAATTTAACCGAGAGATAAAAATTTTGACCAAGAAAAAAAGACGAACCAACGGAACGTCTCTTTTGCAGCAAGCAAGTTTTTTGAGAAAATTTTGTTTTTTGTTTTTAATTTTTTTTAAAAGTAATATCGCCTTAAACCATTATATATACGTTTGGTTGAAGGCTCCGGCATCGGCATAAGCGGCAAAATTCATCCAGCTAATACAAACAGTTGTATTTGAAAAATTTGTTGCCTGTTCGGGTCGCATCATTGCAAAATCGGTAATTCCATCAAACGGATTCATTGCATTTGTCAGTGTAGTTGCAGTGTTAAGGAAAGTGCCCGTATCAATAGCTGCCATCACACCATCTTTCAAACCTGTAGTCGTTTCAATTTGATTCATTGCATCAGTCTGTGTGGTTTCACCCGTATCAATAGTCTTCATGTTATTTAAAGAGTTTACCCTGCTTAATGCTAGTTCTGAATTCTTTAAATTTGTAGTTGCCATCTCAATCATCATGCCATCGTACCATGCAAAATACTGCGGATCTGTAGTGAATGATAATGATTTCGTTGCCGCTTGTAAACAGTTTGTGCTGGCCAGGTTGGATCCGGAAGAAGTTGTAAGCATCGAATAGTTCTCTTTCAATTTTGTGCCTGATAACATCAACATATCGCCTTTGCTTGTCGTTGTTGTCGTGTAGTTTTCATTCCAATTCCAGTTTAGAGCTGTAGCATCAATGTTTGAAATTTGAACCGGTGTGTTTACCAATTGGGTGGATTGTTGTGTGATTTGCTGTGTAATGTCACTTTTTTCGCCTTGTACTACTGGCACGGAGGTAAGCATAATCAATGCAATCATAACCATCGTAATCGCTGATAATAACAATAATAATCTTTTCATCGTTTTTCGGTTTTAAATTTTTAATGTCCTTTTTTTTAATAAAATTTGTTTTGCTTGCTTACTTAAATAATAGCAAAAATAAAAAATAAAACAAGGGGAAAACTGCAGAATTAGCTAAATTATGTTAACTTATCTTTCGTTAAAACATCTAATTAGCACTCTATTGACATGAGTGCTAACTTTGTATACAATGGGGTTAGTTAGTAACAATATGATAACTGAACGAAAAAAGTTTCTACTAGAAACAATAATTAAAGAATATGTTAAGACGGCCCAGCCGGTCTCTTCTGGCGTTTTAGTGGAAAAATATAAACTAGATATTTCAACCGCTACGGTTCGCAATGAAATGATGGAACTTGAAGAAGAAGGTTATATCTATCAACCCCATACTTCCGCCGGACGCGTTCCGACCGAGATTGCTTATCAATTGTTTCTAGATGAACTTAAAGAAAATAAGAAAAAGAAAGGTTTAAAAGAGGCTGATGAAAAAACCTTAGATAGCATTTTTAAAAAAGATGAAGCGGCTTATCGCCAAACCGCTAAGGCAATTGCTGAATTAGCGGGCGGATCAGTTTTTTGGGCTTTTCATAAAAATGATTTATATCATACCGGGCTATCTAATCTTTTCGCCCAACCGGAATTTAAGCAGGCGAGTGCGGTTTGCGATGTTTCAGGAATTATTGACCGCATGGAAGAAATTATTGACGAGATATTTGAAGATTTAGGCGAAGGCGAGCAGATTTTAATCGGCGCTAAGAACCCATTTGGTAATTTTTTAAGTACCGTATTAGTAAAATATAAACATAATAATTCTCATGGTATTTTTGGAATTTTGGGACCGATGAGAATGGACTATAGCTATAATTTAGCCTTAGTGGAATTTATTAAAAAGAAATTTGCATAAAAATATGGAAGAATTAAAAAAGGGGATATATCGCCATTATAAAGGTGGCGAATATAAAGTGATAAATGAAGTTATAAATACCGAAAATCAAGAAGCGATGGTTGTTTATCAAGATATAAGCGATGAAAATAAGATTTGGGTTAGGCCAAAATCGATTTTTTTGGAGAGTGTTGATGTTAATGGTAAAAAACAACCTAGATTTAAATTTTTAAAAGAAATCGATTTAAATAGGCATCCTGAGGCGGTAGTTGGTCCGTTAATTTATAACGCTAAAGGAGAAATCCTATTAATTAAAAATCCAAAATTCGGTGATTTTTGGACTATTCCTGGGGGGCATATTGAACTTGATGAACCGGCGGAAGAGGCTCTCAAAAGAGAGATTATGGAAGAAACTAGTTTAGAGCTTAAAAATATTGAACCGATTGCTTTCTCTGAAGGCATAAATCCGGAATTCTTTTTTAAACCGAAGCATTTTATTTATTTAAACTATTTAGCAGAATTAGCCGGTGGAGAAATTACTAAGAGCAATGAGATGACGGAATATCTTTGGATTACTCCAGAAGAAGCCTTGAAATTAAAAGTATCTTCTTCGGTCGTTCCTCTTATAGAATATTATTTAGAGAAACAAAGCAATGGCGATTCTTGGGAACATCAATATAAACGTGCTTTAGCTGATTATCAGAACTTGCTTAAACAAACAGTTAAAGATAAAGAAGAGTTTGTAAAATATGCTTTGGGTAATTTTTTACAAGATATAATACCGGTTTACGATCATTTAAAGCTTTCTATCATGGGTTTAAGCGAAGAAGAGGGAAATAGCCCTTGGGCTATTGGTGTGCGCCATGTTTTAAAGCAGTTTAAAGATATTTTAGAAGCCAGAGGAATTGAAGAAATAAAAACGGTTGGTGAAAAATTTGATCATAATACCATGGAAGCAATGGAGGGAACTGGAGAAATAGTGAAACAAGAAATTATGGCTGGTTATAAATTAAATGGCCGAGTGATAAAGCCGGCCAGAGTAATAGTAAATTAAATTAAAAACTTTCTATATCCACTTATCAATTTAGAGTAAGTTTTATAGAAAGATATATAAATTTATGTCATTAATTAAATGGGCTCCATTTTTTTCAGATGAAAACGATATGGATAAGGTAATGGAATCAATGTTGCCGTCCATTTCCGGTAGCCAATTCGGTTTTACGCCGGCGGTGGATATGTATGAAGATAAGGATAGTATTATCATTGAGACTCAGTTAGCTGGTATAGATCCGGAAAAAGTTGATATTTCTATTGAAAACAACGTTTTATGTATTAAAGGTGAAAGTGAAAAAAAGAGTGAAGTCGAAGATAAAAATTATTATCGTAAAGAAATCCGCCGCGGTTCTTTCTATCGCTCTATTCCGCTTCCGACTAAAGTTGATGGCGATAAAGCGAGTGCGGTAAATGAAGGCGGTATCTTAAAGATAAATATTCCGAAAGCACCTGAACTTAAACCAAAATTAATTAAAATTCAAAATAAATAATCATAAAAAATATGGGAAAAATTCTAGGAATCGATTTAGGGACAACCAACTCAGCCATGTCTATCATGGAAGGCGGTGTACCTAAAATCATTGAAAACATTGAAGGAAATCGTACAACCCCATCAGTGGTTGCTATTTCTAAAAATGGCGAACGAATTGTTGGGGCGGCGGCTAAACGCCAAGCGGTTATTAATCCGGAAAATACTGTTTATGCCGTTAAACGTTTAATCGGCCGTCATTTTGGTGAAGATGAAGTGCAACGTGATTTGAAAACTGCTCCTTATAAAATTGTGCAAGCGGGAGAAGGCGTTAAAGTTACTATGGGAGATAAAGATTATACACCCCAAGAAATTTCGGCGATGATTTTAACAAAATTAAAAGCAGATGCGGAGGCAAAATTGGGAGAAAAAATAACCGAAGCGATTATTACCGTTCCAGCTTATTTTAATGACTCTCAACGTCAAGCAACTAAAGACGCCGGACAAATTGCCGGCCTTGATGTAAAACGTATTATTAATGAACCAACGGCTGCTGCTTTAGCTTACGGTTTTGATAAGAAAAATGGTCAAAAGATTGTCGTTTATGATTTAGGTGGAGGAACTTTTGAT
>JBAYIC010000006.1:0-78290 GCA_041665845.1 Patescibacteria group bacterium | reverse complement strand
CTTTTTCCCCGTATTCGCGTAGTAGTCTTGAAGACATAGAGAAGACTTCTTCTTTTTTAGTCCCGACCCCTAAGACTACTGCTAAAAGTTCAGCAGAACTAAGCGACCCCGGACCGCTTTCTATCATTTTCTCGCGCGGTTTTTCTTCGTCTGGTAAATCTTTAACGCGCGTTATTTTATACATCCGACCATGGTTTAAAATTGTGTTTCTATCGTTTATTTTGTAACTCATATAGCTAATTTTTAGTTAAGATTAATCTTCTCTATCGTCTTTAAATTATATCAGATGTATGCTAAATTTAAAATACGATTTATGAATAATAACTTATATAATATGAATAAATATAAAAAAGTAATATTGTCAAATAAAGCGCCAATTATTACAATTCCTGTCCCCGAGGCAAAAACAGCGACCGCTTTGTTAATTTTTAAGACGGGTTCAAGATATGAAAATAAGAAAAACAACGGTATTTCTCATTTTTTGGAGCACCTATTTTTTAAAGGAACTTTAAAGCATCCAACTACTCTAGCTTTAGCGAGTGAGCTCGATTCACTTGGTTGTGAATTTAATGCCTTTACTTCTAAAGAATATACCGGTTATTGGATAAAAACAGCCGCAAGTAAATTGGGCCAAGCTTTGGAAATTTTAGGCGATATGATTTTAAATTCTAAAATGGCGGCCGATGAAATTGAGCGGGAAAAAGGAGTAATAATTGAAGAATTGAATATGTATCAAGAAAATCCCATGATGCACATTGATGATGTTTTAGAGACTTGCTTGTATGGCGATACCCCAGCCGGCTGGGAAACAGTCGGAACTAAAAAAAATATTCAAAATTTTAAGCGCCAAGATTTTATCGCTTATTTAAATTCCCAGTATGGTGCTAATAGCGCTTGTTTGATTATAGCCGGAGGAATAAAAGATAAAGATTTCAAAAAGGCGACTGAAATTGTGAAAGCTTTAAAAGATAATAAGTGGAAAAAACAAGTAAAATTTGTTTCTCATCAAACTGTTCCGACCGTTAAAACTTTATTTAAAAATATTGATCAAGCAAATCTTTCTTTAGCGGTAAGAACTTTTCCGCTTAATCATCCAGAAGAGTTTAATGTAAAAATATTATCAATTATACTTGGCGGAGCGATGAGTTCTCGTTTGTTTATCAATTTAAGAGAACGAAATGGTTTGGCCTATTATGTTAAGACTGATACCGAGTTTTATTCTGATTCCGGTTATTTAACGACTCAAGCTGGGGTTCCGACCGAAAAAACTAAACAAGCGGTTGAAATAATTTTATCAGAATATGGTCGTTTGAAGACGGAATTAGTTTCTAAGTCAGAACTTAAGAGAGCAAAAGACTTATTACAGGGACGGCTATTGCTACAAATGGAAGCGACTGATAATTTAGCAAATTGGTATGCTCGGCAAGCAATTTTACGCGATAAGATTATGACTCCGGAGGAGTTTATGAAAAAAATAAAGGCGATTACTCCGCTTGATTTGCAGAAGACGGCTAAAAAAATATTTATCGATAAGGGTTTGAATTTTGCCGCCATTGGAAGGTTTAAGGAGGCTGAATTTAAAAAAGTTTTGAAATTCTAACGTTATTTGTATGAACAAAAAAATTCTTTGGGGATTAATTGGGTTGTTTGTTGCTTCTAATATTGCAACAGCAACTTATTTTTTGAATAGACAAAAAAATATCAGCGAACAGCAACAAATGATAACAGTTAATGAGCCGGTAACTACTAATACTGATTATTCTCAAAGTGAGACTGAAAATAAAGCTGTAAATATTATCCCCGATTCCGAGGGCGGAACTCTATCTGTTGAATGGTTAAACAAATTGGAAACAACCACTATTAATAATTCTGGTTATCAGTATGTTGGTATCGTGCCACTCAATTTTTATAAAACAGGAAAAGTGTCTTCAGGAATTTATAAAGGTGGTGATGTAATAATTGCCGTTTTAAGCGAAATGGGTGATTCAATTATCCGAGGAATTTTGTTTGAAAATAAATTTATTATTTTAACTCAGCAGTCGGATGGTATTTGGCTTGATTTGGCTAATGAAATGGCATTTGGAAGTGAAGTAATAATTGGCGATAAATATTTAATTGAAAATCTATATCCAGTTAAAGAAATAGATGTTCCCGGGACTTCAGGTAAAGTTGTTTTGAGCGGTCAGTCCTTCAATGCTATCAGTGAGGATGAAGAAACTTGGAATGCAGACCACAAAGAGGCATTTATAGGCAAGAATGGCGAAGTTGTCTATTTTGGTTCAGGCGGAATGAATTTTTTAGTTAAGGGGGTCGATGGAACTTTATTTGATTATCTTCTTTATCTAAGCTTTTTACCAAACGGAGGGATTGAAAAAAATAGTTATGTTTCTCAATTTAATTTGCCTGTCACCATTAATGGAAAAGAAGTTGCCAAAGAATATATTTTACTTGGAGGAGGATGTGGCTCACAAGAGTTCGCTCCTTTAACTGATAATAATGTAAAAAGTATCGGCTTGGCCGGCGAAAATGTCTTATATGAACTAAAGGATACTAATTTTACTTTGCCGGAACACACAGAATCGCTATTACAAGAAATATACGATCAATCTTTTCCTGGTTATAATGTTGTAACCAACGAGCTTAAGGAAAAAATTTCATATAAGGAATTCCTTGCTGGTTATCCAGTTATTTTTTGGAAAGATTATTTTGGTCGCTTTTGGCAATTTAAAAATTCCAGTTATCAACAAGCAACTGAATGCGGTAAACCAGTAATTTATCTTTATCCAGAGGAAACAACTGATGTTAATGTTTCTGTTGCTCCGGCTGGTGGATTTACCAAAACCGAACCGGCCTATAAAAATGGCTGGAAAGTACAAGCTAGTCCTAATGGTGATATTTATAATTATGACGATCAAAAAAATTATCCTTATTTATTTTGGGAGGGTTACGCGCTTGGTTATAATAGACCGACAACCGGGTTTGTGATTAAATCTTCTGAAACCGAAAGTTTCTTGCGCGATAAATTAGCTAAGCAAGGACTTATTGGTCGCGAGATAGATGAATTTGTAGAATTTTGGGCGCCAAAAATGCAAGAATCTCCATATTATTTCGTTACTTTTGTTCCTCAGGCTGATTTTGAAAAACTCGCGCCTCTTAGTGTTTCTCCAAAACCGGATACTGTTATTAGAGTCTTTATGGACTATCAACCATTAGAACGACCAATTAAAGTTAAAGAACAAATTTTAAACGCCCCAGAAAGAATAGGGTTTACTGTTGTTGAATGGGGAGGAGCTTTAAATAATTAATTATGAAAGACGGCGTCGGATATAAATTGGCGCTCGGTATACTTACGATTTTAATAATCGCTCAGGGATTTTGGTTATTCTTATTATTATTTCCTCAGCCAAATATACCGAGCGATGAAGTTAACAATCTGGTAAGGATAAAGGATATCTTGGTTAATAAAGATGAAAAGCCTGATGAAAATCATGTATACGGCGGAGTTGTTCCTCATCATTTAATGGTTCAAGATTTTATCGATGATTTTTTTGGAAGATTAAAAGAGCAAAAATATAAAACGATTGTTATTATTAGTCCTAATCATTTTTCGGCTGGTAATAAAAATATTTTATTTTCTGAGTCTAATTGGGAAACACCGTTTGGGAAATTAATGGTTGACGATAGATTAATTAGCGCTGCTCAAAAAGCTGGTTTTATTTCGGAAGATTATCCATTTGTGAAAGAGCATGGTATTTTTAATCTAACGCCGTTTGTAAAAAAATATTTTCCTGATGCTAAATTTCTTCCCTTTATAGTTAAAAGTAATGCTACTCCCGCTGAAATTTCAATGTTAACTGATTTTTTAGTGAAGAATGTTGATCCTAATAATACTTTAGTTTTAGCCTCGGTCGATTTTTCTCATTATCAGCCCACTAGCGTCGCTGATTTTCATGATTTAAAAAGCATAAATTCTATTCAAGCCTTCGATGATATAGGTATAAGCAGGGCAGAAGTTGATTCTCCGCTTTCTCTACTCACGCTTAGCGGTTATTTGAAAAGTATTGGTGCAAAAAATAGTTCACTCATATATTCTACTAATTCCGGACGTTTAATAAAAAAGGAGGATGAGCCAACCACTAGCCATAATTTTCTTTATTTTAAAAAAGGCGAATCAACGAGCGAGCCGGATATTAATTTTCTTTTTTTTGGCGACATGATGCTCGATAGAAATGTTGGTGATAAATTGAAGGGTAAAAAAGTTGATTATCTTTTAGCAGAATTAGCGGGTGAAGAAAATAGATTTTTCTCCGGGGTTGATATTATTAGTGCAAACCTTGAGGGGACAGTAACTGATAAAGGCGCCCATTATGCGCCAATTAATTCTTATGATTTTGCTTTTTCGCCGGAAAGAATAGCAGAATTGAAGACCTATAATTTTAATTATTTTACCTTGGCTAATAATCATTTTAGTGATCAAGGCCAGAAAGGGGTAGAAGAAACTAGAAAAAATTTAAGTACCCTCGGGTTTAATTATAGTGGCTCAAACGATGCGCTCGTTGATGAATATGCCCGAAAAGATATAGAAATTTCTGGGAAAAAAATAGCGATGATCGGATTATCTATGGTCTATAATGATTTCAATTTAGATAAGGCTAAAAATTTAATAATTGAAGCTAAAACGGATTCTGACTTAGTGGTAGTAAATATTCATTGGGGAGTTGAATACCAAAATAAATTTAATAAACATCAACAAATTATCGGCCGTGCCTTAATTAATTCCGGCGCCGATGTAATTATCGGTCATCATCCACATGTTTCTCAGGGGATGGAAATATATCAAGGAAAACCAATTTTTTATTCCCTCGGTAATTTTATATTTGATCAATATTTTTCTGCTGAAACCCAGGAAAGTTTAGCGGTTGGGCTTGATGTTAGCAAAGCGACAACTACCATCTTTATTTTTCCTCTTAAATCAGAGAAATCCGCTCCGCGTTTAATGAGGGGGCGAGACAAAGAAATATTTTTAGACAAATTTATTTCTTGGTCGGAAATTGATGAGAATTTAAAAACACAAATTAAAAATCAGAGAATTGATATCGTAAAATGAAATTATTGCAGAATTCAATATATGTTAGATTTATTAACAAAATTAAATAAGGCACAAAAAACAGCTGTTACGCATGATAGAGGTCCACTTTTAATTGTTGCTGGGGCGGGAACGGGAAAAACAACGGTTTTAATTAATCGACTTGCTTATTTAATCGCCGAGAAAAAAGCTTCAACTGAAGAAATATTGCTTTTAACTTTTACCGAAAAAGCAGCTGGAGAAATGGAAGAAAGGGCTGATAAAATTTTACCTTATGGCTATGTTGATTTGTGGATTAATACTTTTCACGGTTTTTGTGAACGAATTTTACGTGACCATGCCCTAGAAATTGGCTTAAATCCTAATTTTAAATTATTATCAGCGACCGACCAATGGGTTTTGATAAAAAAGAATCTTGATAATTTTAATTTGGATTATTATAAACCTTTGGGCAACCCGACTAAGTTTATTTCGGAAATTTTGAAACATTTTTCGCGGCTCAAAGATGAAAATATAAATACGGCTGAATATCTACGTTGCGCGGACGAGAAAACGGTGAGCGATACCCATGAAGATGGCGACGAATTAGAAATTAGCCGCGTGAGAGAGTTAGCTGAAGCGTATAAAACATACAATCAATTATTATTAGAGAATAATTATTTTGATTTTGGTGATTTAATAGTTTATACGATTAAACTTTTCCGTGATAGGCCAAATATTTTAAAATATTATCGCCAAAAATTTAAATACATCATGGTTGATGAATTTCAGGATACTAATTTAGCGCAATATGAATTGGTAAAGATGTTAGCGGCGCCTAAAAACAATTTGTTAGTTGTTGGAGATGATGATCAGTGTTTACCGGGGGACTCTCTAATTTTAATGAAGGGAAAAACTAAAAAAATCAAAGAAATTAAAAAAAACGAGGAGGTTGCTAGTGCTGTCGGCAAAGGCTCCCTTAGTTATAGCAGGGTAAACCGTATTAATAAAAATAAAAAAAACGCATTATTTTTAACTTTTACAACCCGGTCCGGGAAAAAGATTACAACGACTGATAATCATAAAATGTTCTGTTTTACGCCACGTATCTCTGATAAAAAATATTATTATGTTTATTTGATGTATAAACAGGAATTAGGTTGGCGAATTGGAATGACTAATGATTTGGCGGTTAGATTAAGATTAGAAAGATCGGCCGATAAAATAATTGCGATTTGCAGCTTTAATAATTTAGAAGAAACAAGATATAACGAAGAGTTATTATCTCTAACTTATGGAATCCCGACTTGTTGCTTTATGGAAAGAGACGGAATAATGGACAAAAAGGTTTGGAGTAATAAATTATATCAGGAGCTTGATGTTGACGAGGGCGTTCGTTGTTTAGCACGAGATTTGAATATTGATTTAGAATCGGCACCATATTATTTAGAGGCGGTTAATCGCGGCAATAAATTAAGGCTTAAAATTAATTTAGAAATGTGTTATCGCAAATATCATTCAAAGATTGCCAAGAATGGTTTTTTGTTGAATCCGGCCGTGTCGCATTTTTTAAGTATTGAGACCAGCGATCAGATGACGATTTTCAAATTGGAAAAAATGGGATTTAATATCGCTAATAGTCGGCTAGGAAAGAGATTGCGCTTGTACAGTGATGATTTAAAATATTTAGGGCAGGTAGCAAATAAAATTCAAAAAGAAATCGGCGGCTTCATTGAACCGCAAATGAAGATCGGCAAGATAAAGGAGAAGTTTTTAAAGTCTTTAATTATACCTGCGAAAAATATTTTTCCGGGCATGTATCTGCCGATTGTGAGCGGGTCGGGAATAATTTATGATCAAGTTATTGATCGTTTTGAGGAAAAGAAAACAGATTTTGTTTATGATTTAGAAGTTGATAGAACCCACAACTTCATTGCTAACGGAGTTGTGGTTCATAACTCGATTTATAAATTTCGCGGCGCCTCTATTTCTAATATCATGCAGTTCAAGGATGATTATCCACAAACAGAAGAAATAGTATTGATTGAGAATTATCGTTCTCGCCAAGAAATTTTAGATAAGTCTCATGATTTTATTAGCCATAATAACCCTAATCGCTTAGAGATTAAATTAAAAATAGATAAGCGCTTATTAGCGAAGGGCGAAGTCGCCCAAAAAGCCAATAAAACTGCGGCTGTGCAATTTTTAAATTTTCCTACACAGGATGAAGAGATATCTTTTGTTGGAAGTCGCATTAAAGAGATTTACGAAGATAAAATTGCTAAAGGCGAAGATATCAGTTGGTTAGATTTTGCTATTTTAGTTCGGGCTAATGATACGGCCGATGTTTATGTTAAAGAACTGAGTCGTTTGGATATCCCTAATCAATTTATGTCTTGGCGGGGCCTTTATTATAAACCGCTTATTCTTGATGTTTTAGCTTATTTGCGTTTACTTGATAATTATCATGAATCATCCGCTTTATTTAGAATCTTAAGTATGGAAGCATTTAAAGTTTCTCATGTTGATTTAGTTACGATTAATAAGATGGCCTCTCGTAAGGTTTGGTCTTTATATGAGGCTTTAAAAAATATTGCTTTAATTTCTGATGTGAGTGCTGAGAGTGTTAAAAATATTAACAAACTTTTAGGCCTAATTGAAACGCACTCCGCACTAGTAGCAGATAATAAGCCGACTAAAATTTTCTTATATTTCGCTTACGATTCTGGTTTGTTGGAAAAGATGGATAGAGATCGCGATTTGGAATTATTTTCTTATTTAAATCAGTTTTATCAGAAGATGAAAAATCTTGAAGATAATAATGCTGATTTAAAGTTAAAAGATTTCTTAGAAGTGATAAATTTAGAGCTTGAAGCGGGTGAAACCGGTGCTTTAAAACTAGACTTTGCCGATAATGAGACGGTTAAAATTATGACTGTGCATGGCGCGAAAGGTTTAGAATTTAAATACGTCTTCATTGTTAATTTAGTTGATAAAAAATTTCCAACCATTTCTCGAAGCGAAAAAATAACTATTCCTGAAGATTTGATTAAAGAAAAAATTGCCGCAAGCGTCGATGCTCACTTAGAAGAAGAGAGAAGGTTATTTTACGTAGCGGCGACGAGAGCAAAAGAAGAATTATATTTAACTAGTGCCCGTGATTACGGCGGAGCAAGAGAGAAAAAACCTTCTCGTTTTATTTCAGAAATGGGCTTAGATGATACCATTGATGGAACGCCCTTAAGCCGAAAAAATGAATTTTTAAAAGATGTTCATGCTCTAAACGAGAAAGAGGTTTCGCTTAATCCAGAAAAAGCCAAGGAAATATTTTACCCGCTTCCGGAAAAATTTTCTTTTTCCCAGTTAGCGGCTTTTGCTACTTGCCCTCTACAATATAAATTCGCTTTTATTTTAAAAATTCCCGCTTCGACCGATAAGGCATCTTTAATTTTTGGCCGTGCCTTGCATAATACCTTGTATAACTTTCTGTTACCGGCGCTGAGCGAGTCGAAAAGATTTCAGGAGAGTTTATTCCCTGATGAAAAGAAAGAAAAAAAGATAATTGAAGCAATTAGTGAAAAAAGGTTATTAGAACTATATCAAGAATTTTGGCAAGCAGATGGTTATAAGAATAAACAAGAACGAGATGCTTACAAACAGAAAGGGCTAGAAGCTTTAAAGAAATTCTTTGTAAGTTATCAGATTGCTCCGCCTAAAGAAATACTATTTTTGGAAAAGAAATTTTCTTTTAAGATAGTTGGCGATATAATTAAGGGGGCAATTGACAGGGTCGATCGTTTAGCGGATGGGAGCCTAGAAGTGATTGATTATAAAACAGGCAAGAGTAAGGATAAATTAGAATTCAAAGATAAGCGCCAATTGATTTTATATCAAATATTTTTAGAGGAGTTCTTAGGCGAGAAGGTAGGCAAGTTAAGCTATTATTATTTAGAGACGGGTGAAAAATTATCTTTTAAAGCAACCGCTAAAGAAATAGAAAAGCTAAAATCTGGAGTAATGGAAGAAATCGCTGCCATCAAGAATCGAGATTTTACGCCAACGCCCTCGCCAATGTGTGCTTTCTGTGATTTTAATACAATTTGCGAATTTAGACAGGTTTAGTTAGACTATAATTATATGATAGTAGCCGATGATAGATTAATTAGTCCGAAAGAAAAAAAAGGAGAAGACGCTCTTGATGTTTCTTTACGTCCGAAATTCTTAACGGAATATATTGGTCAAGAAAAGATTAAGCAAAATTTAGAAATAACGATTGCAGCCGCTAAGAAACGCGGTGAACCCATAGAACATATTTTGCTCTATGGCGCACCGGGATTAGGGAAGACAACTTTAGCTCATGTAATTGCTAATGAAACAGGCGCGAACATTCGAGTAACTTCCGGCCCGGTGATTGAAAAGAGCGGCGACTTAGCCGCGATTCTTACTAATCTCGAAGCGGGTGATATTTTATTTATTGATGAGATTCACCGTTTAAATAAAACAGTTGAGGAAATTTTATATCCGGCGATGGAAGACTACGCTCTTGATATTGTAATGGGTAAAGGGCCGAGCGCCCGTACTTTGCGTTTAGATTTACCAAAGTTTACAATTATCGGAGCAACTACTTTAGCTAGTTTATTATCAGCACCACTACGCGATCGTTTCGGTATTACCCATCATCTTAATTTTTATGAATCGGCTGATATCGAAAAAATTATTTCTCGTAGCGCTCGTATTTTAAATATAGAAATTGATGAAGCAGCTAAAATAGAAATCGCTAAAAGGAGCCGTCGCACTCCCCGTATCGCTAATCGATTACTCAAACGAGTTAGAGATTATTGTGAAGTAAAAAGTGATGGTCGCGTTTCGATTGAAAATTGTTTAGAAGCGATGAAGATGTTAGAAGTTGATGGGCTTGGTTTGGATTTAATAGATCGTCGCATTTTAGAAACTATAGTTCATAAATTTAAGGGCGGTCCAGTGGGCTTGAATACTTTAGCAGCAGCCACGGGCGAAGAAGCTGATACGATAGAAAATATGTATGAGCCATATCTTATGCAGCTGGGATTTTTAGATAGATCCCCACGCGGTCGCGTTATTACTGTACTCGGTTATGAACATTTGGGGATGGAGGAACCGCTTAGCCCAGATAAATTAATATAAATCTCATGGACTATAAAGTAATATTCGGGATAGCCGCTGTAATTATTAGTTTCCTTGGCTATATCCCTTATTTTAGGGATATATTAAATAAAAAAACTAAACCACATGTTTTTTCTTGGTTTATTTGGAGCCTTGCCGGCGGTATTGGTTTTTTTGCACAAATAATTAGCGGCGCAGGTTCGGGCGCTTGGATTCTCGGATTAGGATTTACTATTAGTACTATTATTACCATATTGGCTTTTCGACAAGGTGAAAAAACAATAACTTTATCCGATTGGGTAGCTTTTAGCGGCGCCTTGTTTGGTTTAATTTTATGGAGATTAACTAATAATCCGTTATTAGCAATTGTCTTTATTATAATTACGGACGCTTTGGCATTTGTTCCAACTTTTAGAAAAGCTTATCATAAACCATACGAAGAAACCTTTATCTCTTGGTTTTTTTCTTCTTTTAAATTTTTACTTGCCTTAGTCGCGACGCAATCTTATAGTTTAACGACGGTACTTTATCCATTATATCTTTTTCTATCCAATGGAACTTTTGCCTTGATGTTATTAGTACGTAGAAAGACCCTGGATAATGCAAAAAAATAGTTGTAATGTTATGACCTTAAAAACTTCCGATTTTTTTTATCATTTACCAAACTCACTTATCGCTCAAAAACCAATTCGGCCGCGTGACCATTCGCGGCTTTTGTTGTTGGATAAAAAATCTGGCTTAACTCAGCATAAACATTTTTATAATTTACCTGATTATTTAAAAAAAGGTGATTTATTAATTCTTAATAATTCTAAAGTTTTTCCGGCGCGGTTAATCGGCCATAAAAAACTTACTGGTGGACAAGTAGAAATTTTTTTACATCAGCCAAGCAAAGGTAAAAATAGAGCCGATAATATTTGGGAATGTTTAGTCGGCGGCCGTGTTAAAGAAGGGTCGGAGATTGAATTTTCGAAAGCTAAAAATAAATTAAACGCAAAAATAATAAATAATAATCAAGATGGTACTTGGTTGGTTAGTTTTGATTCAAGCGGCGATAAATTTTGGCTGGTAGTTAATAAAATTGGTGAAGTTCCTTTGCCCCCTTATATCAAACGTTCCAAACAATTAGCTAGTGATAAAAACAATTATCAAACAGTTTTTGCTGATAAAAATAAAGTTGGTTCCGCGGCTGCGCCCACTGCGGGCCTGCATTTTACTAAGGGGTTATTGAAGAAAATTAGAGACAATGGCGTAGTAATAAAGTATGTTACTTTGCATGTTGGTTTAGGAACTTTTGCCCCGGTCAAAGAAGAAAAAATCACCGATCATAAGATGCATAGTGAGTTTGCATCCATTAGCGCCGAGACAATTAAAGAAATTTTAAAAACTAAAAAACTCGGCGGACGCATTATCGCTGTTGGGACTACAAGTTGCCGCACTTTAGAATCATTAAATTGGGTAAGTTTAAGGAAGCAAAATAAAATTCAAGATCAGGCTTTTTGGACCGATATTTTTATTTATCCTGGTTATAATTTTAAAATTGTTGATGCTTTAATAACCAATTTTCATTTACCAGCGTCTACCTTACTGATGCTGATTAGTGCTTTAGCTGGAAAATCGCAGGTTGACTTTGCTTATCAAGAAGCGGTGCGGCGGAAGTATCGTTTTTTTAGTTATGGCGATGCAATGTTTATCAGCTAAAAGCCCCTTTATCACTGTTTTGTTCTGATTTGATTTTTTTTTAATTTTTTGGTAGAATTTAAGCTGATTATTAGATTTTTATTTAATTTCGTTTTTGCTTGTTTGTTAGGAAAATCAGGCTAAAACGAAATATTTTTTATGCGTAAGTTTTTCTTATTTGTTTGGGAGATAATTAAAGTTGTTTGTATTTCTTTAGCTATAATTTTACCAATTCGTTATTATCTTATTCAACCCTTTTATGTCAAAGGGGCTTCAATGGAACCTAATTTCTATGATCATGAATATTTAATCGTTGATGAGATTAGCTATCGCTTTAAAACTCCAGAACGCGGCCAAGTAATTGTTTTTCGTTACCCCAAGAATCCGCAGGAGTATTTCATCAAAAGAATCATTGCTTTACCAGGAGAAGAAGTCCAAATCAAAGATGGTAAAATTATCGTTTATAATCAGCTTAATCCAGACGGATTAGTTTTAAAAGAGGAATATCTCCCAGTCGATTTAGAAACGACGGATAACAGCGGGACGAAATTAGAGGTTGGGGCTAATGAATACTTTGTTTTGGGAGATAATAGAAATGCTTCAAAAGATTCGCGTAGTTTTGGTCCGGTTGATAAAACATTTATTACTGGAAAAGTTATGTTTAGAGGTTGGCCGCTTAATAAGATAACCGTTTTTAATGAGGGTTATTGGCCTAAGTATTAAAAATAAATTTACATCTATGCCAAGAAGAAAAAAAGGAGCGGCCGAAACTCCAGCTGCTAAAACCGAGAGAAAAAGCGATAAAACGCCTAATCGCCTATTAGGAATGAAAGACTTTATTGGTGCAGATCAAACTTGTTTTGATTTTGCTTATGAAAAAGCTAGTCGATTAGCAAAAATGTATAGTTTCGCTCCAGTTAAAACTCCAATTCTAGAAAGTTTTGATCTCTATAAAAAATCAAGTCGTCAAAATAATGATAAAGAATTTTATTTTGTTGACTCTGAGAAAGGAGAAAAAATGACTTTACGCCCGGAAATAACTCAAGGAGCAATCAGAGCTTATTTAGAAAATAGTGTTGTTGGCGGCTCTAAATTAGCTCGTTTATTTTCTTTTGGACCGATATTTCGTCGTGAGAAATTGCAAAGTGGTCGTTACCGGGAATCAACTCAATTTAATCTTGAATTAATCGGCGAAAGAAAGCCGATGGCCGAGGCGTTATTGATTACGGTTGCTAATAATTTTTTTGAGGAAATGCAGGTTAAGGTTCAAGTTCAAGTTAATAGTTTAGGTGATGCTGATTGTCGTAAAGAGTATTGTTCTAAGCTCGCTAACTTTTATAAAGAAAGAGGTAGACGCTCTAAACTTTGTAATGCTTGTAAGAATAATTTAGGGAAAAATTGTTTAAGTTTATTAGATTGTAAAGAGGAATCTTGTTTAAAATTAAGGGAGGAGGCACCGCAATTAGCTGATTATCTATCCGAAGAAAGTCGCGAGTATTTAACTAAGACTTTAGAATTTTTAGATGAGTTAAATATTAGCTATAACTTTAATCCATATTTAGTGCGCGGATTAAATTATTATAATGATATTGTTTTTGAATTTTGGCCAATTAATGATGATGAGACGGTTGGGAAAATGGCGCTTGGCGGTGGCGGACGTTACGATAATTTAGTTGAAAATATGGGTGGGCCACAAACTCCAGCGGCCGGTTTAGCAATTGGGATTGAAAGAACTATCGCTCGGGTGAGAGATAAGAGTGTTTTGACAAATAAAGCAGAAGAGGATATAGTATTCATTGCTCAACTAGGTGACCAGGCGAAATTAAAAGCGCTTCAACTTTTTGAGGAATTAAGAAAAGCCGGATTTAATGTTAGACAGTCCTTTGCCTCGGATAGTTTAAAGTTTCAACTTGAAGAAGCGGTTCTCATAAAAGCAAAAACTTGCTTAATATTAGGAAAAAAAGAAATAATGGATGGAACAATATTAATGCGCGATATGGAATCTGGCGCCCAAGAAACCCTAGTTTATAAAAAAGTTAGAGAACGGTTAGAAAAAAGAGATAAACAAGAAAAAAGAATTAATTTAAATAATAGAAAGGAAGGTGTATTATATGGCTGACTTTAAAAGAAAACCAGGAGAAAGTTTCGAAAGTTTTTTAAGAAAGTTCAAAAAAGGCTTGAAGAACAGCAAACGTTTGGAAAAAGCTAGATCAAAAAAACATCTAGAAGCCAAACAAACGAAGCGTCTCGATAAAAAGAGAGCTTTATCAGGCTTAGCTTTAAGCAAAAAAAATGAATTTTTAAGAAAAACCGGTAAATTAGCAGAAACTACCAGACGGTAGAACCTGAGTTAATTTCAAAATCAAAAATTTTAAAAACGCTCCTTTTTGGGAGCGTTTTTAAATTAGAATATTATTTTTTATGTATTCCGGGAATAAAACGTTTAATATTATCAAGCGTTGATTTTTTCGCATGCTGTTTTATCTGATCACGAGCTCTTTTAGTTTTGACAAATTTTAGCCAGTCCTTATTCGGTTGGAGACGGTTCTTTTCAATAATTATTTCTACTAAATCGCCATTTTTTAATTCTTGATCAAGCTTACCTAATTTATCATTAATAATTACGCCCGCGGCTTTATTGCCAACATTTCCATGTACGGCGTAGGCAAAATCAATTGGTGTAGATTTTTCTGGTAATTCAAAGACATCTCCTTTTGGTGAAAAAATAAAAATACGATCGCGAAAAATATCCATCTTGATATCTTTTACAAATTCCGAAGTATTGGTTATTTCTTTTTGAATTTCAATAATTTCATTAACCCATTTTGGTTGTTGATAGCCGCTATTGTTATGTTTGGATTTATAATACCAATGAGCGGCAATTCCATAAATTGATTCTTCGTGCATTTCTCTGGTTCTTATCTGGAACTCGGTTGTTTTCCCTTCGGGGCCAAAAATTGTTGTATGCAATGAGCGATAGCCGTTAGGTTTCGGAACAGCAACATAATCTTTAAAACGATTTGATTTTGGCTTCCAGAGAGTATGGATTATTCCTAAAACTTTATAACAATCATCAATTGTTGGAACAATTATTCTAAGTGCAAAAACATCGTATATTTCATTAAATTTACGATCTTTTTCCTGCATTTTTTTATAAATACTATATAGATGCTTAAAACGTTCTTCAATTTCGTATTTCACCCCCGCCTCTTCTAATTTTGGAGTAAGAATACCTTTAACTTTTTGAAAGAACCTTTGTCTTTCAACTTTTTTTTCAACTTCATATTCATATTCAAGCTCATGAAATTTATCCGGATATAAATACTTAAAACATAAATCTTCCATTTGCCATTTTAAGCGGCCGATTCCTAATAGTCCGGCGATTGGAGCATATATTTCTAAAGTTTCTTCGGCGATACGTCTTTTCTTTTCCGGAGGAAGACTTTCTAGAGTGCGCAGATTATTTAAACGATCGCAAAATTTGATAAAAACAACACGCAGATCATTAGTAATAGCTAAAAACATTTTTTTTAAATTTTCCCTGTATCTTTCTATGCCGCGATATTTTATTTTACTTAGCTTGGTTACTCCTTCTACCAAAGAAGCAACTTCTGCACCAAATTCTAACTCGACTTCTTCTAGAGTTTTTTCGGTATCCTCAGGAACATCGTGCAAGATGCCAGCAACGACGGTTGGTAAATCAGCCCTGATTTCAGCTAAGATGTAGGCAGTGTGAAGCGGGTGCTGAATATAGGGTTCGCCGTTTTTTCTGAGTTGTCCGGAATGAGCCGCATCGGCAAAAATAAAAGCCCTTTCCAGAATGCTCGTATCAACTCCCGGATTGTTGTCGGAAAACTTTTTTATTATCCTTTCAATAGTCATGAAAATGTTTTTATTTTATATAGTTTATGTTATAATAAAGTTAATATAAATTATAGCAGTAAAGGGTACAATTTAAAAGTTTTTTACCTTCAAAATGTTGAAGAAAAATAAATTAACCTCCGGTATTTTTTTCGCGTTGGTAGCTATCCTACCAGCTAGTTTTGCGTTTGCACAAGACTTTGGAACAACGGCCGTTAATAACGGTTTGGGAGGAGTTTTGGGAGCTGAAGATCCAAGAATTCTTGTTGGTCGCATTATTCAAATTGTTCTTAGTCTACTGGGAATAATAATTTTAGGTTTGATCATTTATGCGGGCTTTCTTTGGATGACCTCAAATGGAGAAGAAGATAAAATTACCCAAGCTAAAAGAATTATTACTAATGCCATTATTGGGTTGGTAATAACTTTATCTGCTTGGGCAATCACTACTTTTGTTATTTCTCGATTGTTTGGAGCGATTTCTGGTACTATTGTGAATAATCCTCAAGTCCCTGGATATAATAACATTACTAATTCCGGTTTTGGCGCAATTGGGTCATGTTCTGTTGAATCAGTTTATCCAGTCAATAATCAAAGAGACGTTGCTAGAAATTCGGCGGTTATGGTTACTTTCAAAGAAGAAATTGGTCTTGATTCTACTTGTATTAATGCTAGTAAAAATGCCTGTGCTTGTAATAATACCGCTAGTTGCTCTTTGATAAATCCTCAAGCAATTAGAATATTTAAATCTGATTTAGGAGATGCTTGTCTTGCTGGTTCTTGTCCAGAATCTAATAAGAACTCTAATATTACTGAAGCTTACGTTTCTGTTTCTCCAGATAAAAAAACTTTGGTTTTAAGTTTCCCGGGTTTGCTTGGTTCCCAGAATTCAAATACAAAGTACGGAGTTAAAATTACTAGCGATTTAAAAAAAGTAGATGGTTTAGCAATGTTTGCGACTTGTAGCTCTCCGGATTTACAATGGGGCTTTGAAGTTAGTACTAAACTTGATTTAACTCCGCCTCAGGTTGTTTCTGGTTCTTTATTTCCTCGACCAGATAATGATAAAGATACAACTGGCGTTAGTATTGTTGCTAAAAAAGCGATCGCGATGATTGCCGTTCCTTCTTGTCCTAAAACTTATTCTCCCGCTACTGTTGTTAAAATAACTCCCGATACTTCTACTCCGGCCGCTGAAGTAGTAATGAATTATCATGGTCTAATTAATAAATTTAAAGTAATTGTCTCTAGCGATAAAAATAAAGCGCAAATCTTTAATGGGAATACGAACGCTCTTTTAGGAATAGCTGATTTTGATAATGATAATAAAGTGACTTTTAGTAATTATTTAAGTCTTAAAACTACTAGTCATAAAGTTGGCGATTCCTGGGTAATAGATATTAAACCCGAAGTATTAGCTGATACGCTTACAGTCGGAAATGAAATTTATACCTTCGCTAAGACTAATGAAAATAATAATATTTTAGTTAGTGAGGGAGAATGTAATAATAATATTCAAGCAGCAAACATTAGAGCTAAGTTAAGTGGGCATCCTGATATTAATGTTGAATTAAATCAGAATCGAATTGCTCTGACCGCTAAAATAGCTGGTAGTCGGGGAAATAGTTTAGTCTTAAGCTCTACTTCTGATTTAATTTTACTTCTTTTTGAAGGCGGAGTTGATGGAGAAACGGCTAATACAATCAATGGCAAAAAAGACAACCCGATGAATTCAATTATTAAAATTGGCTTTAACGAAGCGATTAATCCCTTAACTTTATCCGGGACGGCGACTGAGTTAGCAGGATATATTAGAATAATAAATGCCTCTTCAACTAGCCGAACAAGTGGTGCAAGCTGTAATATGGGAGCTGATTGCCTTTCTTATAAATGCGAAAACTCAGCTTGTGTTGGCGACTATCTCAATGGACGTTTTATGGTTAGCGGTGCTTACAAAACAGTTGAATTTATTTCCGATAATGAATGTGGAATAAATGGTTGTGGTGAAAAAATGTATTGTTTACCGCCTAATAGCAATTTAGCGGTTGAATTTAAAGCGGCTAATTTAAAAATTTGTAATGATAATCAAGATTGTACCGCTTTAGCACCTTTTAGAACTTGTTCGGCCGGTGCCTTGGGTTACAAAACCTGCCAAGATCAAAATAACCGTAATTACCCAAGCGCTAATATTCTCAGTTTAGACGGCGTAATTGATACCGCCCTTAATTCTCTTGATGGAAATGGAGATTCGGTTGCTGATGGTCCAATTAGTTATTTTAATAATAATTATCCAAACGATAAAGATAAAAAAGATAATTATCGTTTTTCATTTTTTATAAATAATAAAATCGAATCAACTCCGCCAAAGATTACGGCTATTTTACCAACCAATAGCCAATCGGATATCAGTTTAGCCGTACCAGTGAAAATTGTTTTTAGCACATTAATGATGTCTGATACCATTCGCTCGGGCGGTAAAAGCGTCGCTAACGGTTCGAGTACTATCGAACATAAATTTATAAATTTAAAAAGTTCAGAACCATCTCCGCTTGGTTTTTGGGTTGATAGTTATAGCGAAGAAGTCGAACCTTTAGATGGGGTTTCTGATATTACTGTTGCTACTATTGAACACTCTCCTTTCTTACAATCGATTACTTATAATACTCAGGTTGGTTCGGGCGTTAAAGATATTTTTCAAAATTGTTTTAAACCTAGTATCGGACCGGGTTGTGAAGCAACGGTTGAAAATCCATCTTGTTGTTTCGGAGTTGCTACCAGTTCTTTGTCTGATGGTAATTGTAATTAAAAAATATTGTGGCTGGTTTATTAAATAAAAATTTGTGAACAAAAAATTTGCTAAAAATTTGTTATCTTTGTTGATAGTAGTTACTGGTCTCTTAGTTTTTCGTTATGCCTTCGCTCAAGATTTTGGAACAACAGCGGTTAATAATGGTTTAGGCGGAGTCTTAGGAGCTGATGATCCAAGAACTATTATCGGCCGAATTATTAATGTTGGTTTAGGACTTTTAGGAGTGATTGCTTTAGGATTAATAATTTATGCTGGTTTTCTTTGGATGACTTCAGCTGGCGAGGAAGACAAAATTGCTACTGCTAAAAAAATATTAACTAGTGCGGTAATTGGTTTGGCTATTATTTTAGCCTCTTGGGCAATTGCTACCTTTATAATTAGTAGATTAAGCGGGGCTATTAATGGCCCTGGTGGCGATACTGGTTGTGTCGAAGGTAAAGTTAGCGTTTGCCGTTGCGATGGTTCAATGATTTGTACTAATGGTGCTTGGAGTCAATGTGTTGGTTGGACTTATGATTGCGGCGGTACTCCCGGCCCAACTAGTTGTGATTCTGATACTGAAAATCCTGGTTGCCAAGCGGTAGATCAAATCTGTTCCTCTAAAGATTATTGTGATGTTGATTGTAAATGTAAACCTAAAGGCGAAGCTGGTAATTCTTGTGACGCTAATTCTAAAACAGCTACTTGTGATGCCGATAATAATCTTTGTGGAAACTTTTTAGCTTGTGATAATACAACCTGTACTTGCGTAGGAACGCCAGTAATCACTGATATCACTCCAGCGGGTGGCTTTTGCGAAGATAATGTTAATAAATCATGTTCTCAAGATACTGATTGCCAAACAGTTTGTAATAAAACTGCTCCTAATGGTACTGCTAATAATTTTATTACTATCTCCGGAAAAAATTTCGGCGAGTACTCGTCCGCCGTTAGTCGAGTAGTTTTCATGGGGGGGTCTTCTAAAAATGGCCGCAACCCTTCAGAAATAAATCCCATCTGTGTAAATTTTTGGCAAGATGATCAAATTATTATTGCTGTTCCTGCGGGAGTAGCTAATGGACCCATTAAAGTTGTTAGGACTGATAACTTAGAAGATATTACTAACAATAATTATGGCACCAAAATCCCGGATTTTGTTGCTAATAATATTACTCGACCAGGTTTGTGCTTACTAAGTCCAAATAAAGGAGCTTTAAGTTCTTCAGTTTCCTATCAGGGTATGAATTTATTTGCTGGTCAGGCTTATTTTGGTAACTATCAAGCTAACGTTAAAGGTTTTGATTCTAATTTTAGTCACCCTAGTGGCTTATCTGGTACGGCGGCAACGCCCAATATTCGTTCCGGTGTTTCTGGTAGTTTTGTTGTTGGTAATAATAAAGAAAAAAGTAATTTTTTAAAGTTTGTTAAAGAGGCTAATCCTAATGATGGCCCATATATAGTTTCTTTTGATCCTCCGCAAGGAAAATCCGGTCAATACGTTACCATCACCGGCAATGGTTTTGGTTGGTCAAAAGGAAGTTCTCATGTTTATTTTGAAGGAGTTGAGGCTTCATACAGTTTTCCGTCTGTTTGCGCTAGTTCGATTTGGGGAGATAAACAAATAGTGGTGAAGGTCCCGGAAGATATCGCTAATGGTAATTATGTAATTAGAATATCTTTAGCCGGAAAAACAATCGATACCCAAAGTCTCAGTCCTAATAATGTTTTTAAAGTAGACGATTCTCTCTCCTTAGCACCTGGTTTATGTAAACTGGAACCTAAGCAAGGAGCAGTCTCAACGCCGGTTAAATTGTATGGCGAGTATTTTGGGCAAGTAGGTCATGAAGGTTTAGTTCAATTCAATCCAAAAAGAAATGCTTATAACGCGATAAAATTAGAAAATGGCGCCCAACTTATTTCGGCGACTGTTCCAACCAGTACAATAACTGGTCCAGTTAAAATTGTTAAAAGCATTCAAGAAAGCAACGCTCTTAATTTTGAAGTTAGCAGTTGTTCGATGGATGCTGAATGCCCGAATCAAGTTTGTTGTCCAAGCTATACTTATAAAAAGGGCCGATGTGTAAATGAATTATCTGAATGCTTAGTCGATATTCCAACTTCAGTTTTTGAATGGGGTTTTAGCACAGGATTTGCTACGACAACTCCTTCTCAAGAAAGTTGTAAAACTTTAGCTACTTATTTTGGTACTTGTCAGACGGGCTCTTTTTGCCCTAACGTTCCTGGTCAATGTTCTCCTGATGAAGGTGGAACTCCAAGAACAGTTGGTTCCTGTGATTTTTCTTGTGCTTCAGTTACTGGTTGTAGCGGTTTTGGCTCAATTTGTTCTTACGATCAAACTTTAAATAAATGTGTTAAAAACGGAGAGATTGGAAAATGCAGCCCAGCTAAGATGCAAACTTTTGATTTGGGTGGTAAAAAATACGATTTAAATTTAGTTTGTAATGATACCAGTAAACACTGGGAAACAAAAACGCCGACTTCTTGTCCAAATGGTTGGGAAATGGGAGTTAAGGTTGGAGCAAATAATATTTGTACAGATGTTGCTGGGCCACTATGCAGTACCTGCGCTGTTGGACTAAGTTGTGAAAAAGTTGGTTTAGAAGATCGTTGTGTTTCTCCAATAATTTGTAAAAATGGTGGAATTTGCGAAGATAATGTTGATATAAACAAACCGGATAATTGTGTTGTTATTGATAAGCCAAGTTGCGATTGTTGTTGTCGCAAAGATCAAGTCGCTCAAGATTGTTGTGCAGCGACTAATCCTGATTCCGGCGCCAAAATTCAATTGCAGTGCGGAGGCGCTTGTGGCGCTGATAAAACTGGTGATAGCAATTTAGGCCGTTGCGGTGGTTGTAAATTGACCGCTACTTCTACGCCAGCGCAAAATGACGCCGCTTGTAATTGTACTGGTCATAGCGGACAGTACTGCAGTATTACTGATGAAACTCCAGCTGGTATTTGTACTGATTGCACCGGTCTTGAAGGACTAACTTCTTGTTCAGAACATAATACCGCTTGTTGCTTTGATTCTAAAAGAACTCAAACAGTTGACGATGATATTTGTCGTGGTGTATTGGGAAATGCGGTGATTACAGCAACCTCTAGCCCGGACTTTGGTTATTGTGGTTATTTTGGTTGTAATAATACCTCAACTCCGCCGATTGGTGATCCTTTACTTTGTGCTACTACCACAATGCTAAAAATTGGTCTTTATAAAGATCCATATTCTTGTGTTGATGGTTGTGCAAAAAATGTCCCCGAAGATGTTTGCGGCGCTTTTGATAATAATCCCTCTGGATGCACAACCCAAGGAACTTGTTGTTATGACGCGGAAGCTAAGACTTGTAACAAGGCAACACAATTAGATAGCAATAATCAACCAATTTGTTGCGGTTGTACGAAAGATAGTGACTGTACTAATCCTAACCCAGCCGAATTTGTTGGTTGTGGTTTTAGTTCTTGCTGTGAAGCAAGACCACAGATAATTGAGACAAAACCTAAAAGTGGAGAGGCTAATATTTGTCGCAATTCAGTTTTGCAAGCAACCTTTAATCAAGAAATGAATATTGCTTCTTTTAGCTCAAATGTAATTTTGCTCCAAGAGGTAGATAAAAGTACCACTTGCCCTAGTGGAACAACTTTTGTTTATGAAGGTAATTCTAAATTCGCCGTCGCCTCTGATAATTGGTTAATTAATATTTTTAATAAATTTAAAATTTCGGTTAGTAAATTATTTGGTAATTTTAATAATCAAGCTTTAGCCGACTTGCCTGATCCAAACAAATCTTATTGTTCTTTCCCGGGCAACGCTTCAGGCGAGTACGTTGGAACAACAACAACTATTCTTAAATTTTCACCGCAAAAATTATTAGCGCCTAATACTAAATATTTTTTAGTCATTAAAGGCGATGAGGATTTAAATAGTTTAACGGGCGTTGTTAATTCGTCGGAGATTGGTTTTAATGGTTTTGGGCTTGATCAGGTTGGTAATTTTGTGCAGGGAGATTTTAAGGCCGGTAAAGATTTAAGCTTTAATTCTACAGTCTATAAAAATTCTCATATTTTGCAATTTAAAACTTTAGCTGATTCCAGTAAGAATCACGGTGTTTGCGAAATTAGTCGAGTACAAATCTCTCCAAGTTCATATTTGTTTAAAACGGTTGAGGATGATTTAGATGAGAATGATAACGATCCAAAGAATAAAACCTTTGATACAAAGCACGACAAAGATAAAGTCTTCACTGCGACTGCTTATAGTGATGACAATCAGATACTTAAGCCAGTGACCGGCTATTTTTGGGATTTTAAATTTGAGCTTATTGATCCCTCAATTGTTTCTTTGGATTCAATTCCTGGCTTGAGTGTCAATCAAGCTTTTGTTTCTGCTAATCCTTTAATAACTGACGGAAGAACTAAATTAAAGGCAACGATTGATATGACTAGGTTCTTAGATTCCGGATCTTCCATTGATCCAAATTGTTCTTGTTTGGATGAGAGCTGTTCTAGCAGATGTCGTAATGCATATTCAGGCGGCGATAATTTTTCTGGCCTGAGTAGTTTATATATTTTGATTTGTGATAATCCTTGGCCACCAATAAGAGATAATGGTACTTGGGCGCCTTGGAGTGATGTTAATTTTGGTGATTCTATTTATTATTGTCGCGATGCTGGTCAGCCCGGAACTTTTGATGACTTACCGCTTTTAATAGACGAGGCTGTTGTTGGCCAACAAAATAATAATTTTGTTTGTAGTTCTGATAACACAATTTGCAGTCCGTCTGGCTCAGCTTGTGGCGCCGATAAAAACGGTGATGGTAAATCAGACGGAATTTGTATTTGGAGCGTCTTGAGGGAATATTTTTTCTTCCGTGAAAAAGCTACTCCGGGCGGTGAAATAACTAGTTTAGTTGATAAGGCAATTGGCAAAACAGTAACTGTTAATTGGCATTCGACCAGTGTAAGCGATGATTACTATAAGATATATTATGGCGAAACTAATAAGCCGGCGGCCATAGTAAAAGAAGTAAAAAAAGATGGTAATTCTTGTCGTAATTTTACCGAAAGCGGTGGCGCTGATTGTACAACTGAAATTAGTAATTTAAATAATGGACAATCATATACTTTTCGTTTATCGGTTGTTTCTTTAAATAAAGTTGAAAGTCCGCTAAGCGTTGGGAAAAATGTAACTCCCACTGATAAACTAGCACCAGCAGTACCGCTCAATTTTAAAGTAGAAAATAATACTAATACCACAACAATAAAACTTTCTTGGGCTGGTAATTCCGACGATACTTTGTTCTATCGCGTTTATCGAGGAACTAGGAGCGGTGTTTATGGAGAATCTTTTGATACTAGCGATAAGGCGACTTCAACCATTTTAAATAAAACAAAATTAACGGTTGGGGCTAATTATTTTGTTATTTCTGCACTTGATAATTATAATAATGAAAGCGGGAAATCAGACGAAAAAACATTTATTAAATAATGGTAGTATTTAAATTTTTTTTGGTTGGTTAATAATAAATTTATGAAGAATAAAAAAAGCTTGGCTTTAGTTGTCGCATTTTTGGCAACTTGCGCTATTTATGCTTGTTTTTTAAATTCTATTTCGGCACAAACAATCGATCCGAAAACAATCGATCCGCAAATTAGTGACGATGCGATTGGCGTTAGAATTATTCCTAATCCTAATCATTATAGTGTTTATCGTTGGTATGAAAGCCAAGGATTTCAAGGTTCGCCGCAAGCTTTAACGGTTGATGGTTATGAAGCCTTACGAGATGGACGCACGGTTTATGTTAATGCGGCTAACATCAATGTTGATACTAAAAAAATATACACCAATATTTATCTGATTTCTTATAACCAAAATCCTAGTATTAAAACAGTTGATATTCTAGGCCAAATTATTTCCCATTGGAAGTTTAATGAAAATTTATCATCAACAGCCGCGACTTGTTCAATTTCTGCCGTTAAGTGCGAAAAGGATTCTGATTGCTCTTCCGGTCAAACTTGTTCCGTTGCCAATGGAAATTGTGCTTTAAAAACAGTAAAAAACTGCGCAATCGATACAGATTGTCCGGCTAATTTTTTCTGTGATAGTTTGAAATCTAAAGTTATCCGTGATTTAAAAAGAGTCGGTAAATTAGAAGAAATTAGAGAGGCTTTAGCAGTTTATAAATCTGTTAATGGACGCTATCCTCTACTTTCTGGAGGAACCTATTTGCCTGGAAAAACAACTTCACTCTGGCCGAGCTGGAATGATGTTTTAATGCCGGCGTTAGCTATCAAACAAACTTTTACTGATCCGATTAATAGATTTGGTAATTGTCCCGGGTATGATTTAAAAACTTGCTGGAATAAAAGTACTAATAGATTTGTTTATGATCCTATTTCCGCAACTCTAAAGCTTCCGCGCGATAGCTATGCTCTCGTTTATTCTACTAGCGAGACCGGATCGGAATATAATCTTTGTGCAGTCATGGAGAGTCGTGATAATCCTGATTCTAGTTTGATTTATACACTTGATCCCAATCCGCCTTCGGCTAGCGATTGCGTAATGGCAACCGGTATTTTAGCCTCAGGTAACGCTTCTAATTCCGCCCCTAAAATAATGGGTGTACAACTTAAAGGCGTTTCTGACCGAGAGTATAACGGTTATATTAGAGCTGAAGATAGCGATGGCGACCCATTATCCTGGACAATGCGCAGTGTGAGTTCTGTTTGGTCGAATTGGAGTGCGACTCCGATTATGAAAATGACTAGTGATAACAATCAACGCAAGATTTTTGCCGATAAAGCCGGAGATGTTGGTAAATATGATGTAAATATAACAGTTGCAGATAATAAAGGGGCTAGTATTTCAACAACAACGGAAATCGAGATAGTTCCGGCGACTTCTTTTGCTCAGGCCGATGAATATACCTATCGTTTAGATCCGCTAATTCCGTTTAATTATAGTTTATCAATTTCCGGAAATAATTATATTTTGAAACCGCTTAGTGGTCCTGATGTTTTTAAAATGAACGGCATCAAAGAAACGATAATTTCTGATGGTTTAAATCACAAAAAAATTACTTATCAAGGAATTATTGCAACCTCAACTAAATTTACGGCTGATACGGAAACAGTCTATAGCCTTATCGTTGATGGTAAAGCCGCTAATAATTTTGTCATTCGACTACAAGTTGATAAACCAGCTCTAAAATTAGATTGTTTGAGTCAATCTCGAGTTGGATATTATTATAGTTGTCGCGTGGGGTTAGTTAAGCAGGGGAATCAGGCTATTACTTATAGCTATTCTTCTGTTCCTGGGTTAGAAACAAGAGTCGGTATAACTGATCCTGAATTCCTGTATTTAGCCGGAACTACAACTCAACAAACTACAGGTCAAGAAATTAAATTCAACGCGTTTAACGAATATGGGACGGTTGCTACAAGTAGTTTTATTTTGAAAGTTAATAATTATTGCGGTGATGGTATCAAACAGCCTTCTAATACTAACCCATCTCCCAATACGGAAGGTAGAGGCGGAGTTTATAATGATGGCCATGAAGCCTGTGATGGAACGGCAGATACAACTACTGATCCAAAACTAAGTAATAAAAATAAACAATACGCTTGCAACACTACGACAATTGCTAAAACTCCGAATCCTATTATTAGCAGTAGTTATTGTATTTTTAAATCACCGCTTGATGGCGGCGGTTATTGCGGTGATACCTATTGTGAACTGTTATTCGAAAATAAAGATACTTGTGCCGAAGATTGTGATCCTAGCGTTTATTTAAATAACATAGGCGGGACGACAACTTCCACTGTCCCAGTTTTGCCTCCAGGAGGCGGGGGTGGTAATTGTGAGGGATTTATTTGTGATCCCGGCTATCAGTGTAGTAGTATGGGGCAATGTGAGAAACAATGTTGGTCTAAACCAGTGAGTGATTTACTGGTGGTTGAAGAAGGAGATGCGGTTTTGCCAAATGTTACTTATTATTCACACTGGAATAATGCAGACGGTTCTAATTGGAAACATCGAGAATATAGCACATCAATTTTAACCGATACTTCAGCTAGTTCAATAAAAACATGTATCCAACCGGTAGGATCTAATAATCACTCTAGTGTTGAGGTCGACCCGTCTCCTGCAAGTGGTTGTACTGTTGTAAGAAGAGATAATCCAGAATGTAATCTTTCGAGTCACGCTGTCGATAATTGCCCGATTGGTTATCGCAGTTACGCTCATATTCAAGACTGGGATGAAAAACAGTCTGTCGTTGGTGGCTATGGTGGTGATTGTGCCGTAGATCAAAGTATTGGTGTTAAATATAGAGAAAGGTATAATATAGAATGCTATTCTAATATTTTGAAAACTTTTTGTTATCAGGACGATTGCAGTTCTACTGGTACAAAAACCAACGATGGCTCTATAGATGTTAACGGAAATTGTGTCAAAAAACCGCCTACTCAATATTGTAATGTTACAACAGACTGTCTTCCTGGAAAAACTTGCGTTGGCGCTGTAACTGGTTGCACCCAAAAAACAAACGCTAATAAACCTACTAATGGTCCTGAGTGCAGTCAACTAAACTCTGGCGGCCAAAATGTCTGCGCGAACGCCTCTGCTTCTTCTAATAATGGAGTTGCCTATTGTGAATGGAAAGTAATAACTCAGGGAACGTGTGTTGATAATAATACTGGTTCTTGTACTCCATCTTGCCCGACCAATTATTGTGGTGATAATGGTTGTGGTGGAATTTGTTCTTGCTCTAATTCAGCCTATTCCTGTACTAATAATCAATGTGTTATCAATACCAATCCACCGCCAACGTCTTGCGAAATTGGTAGTTATATTGCAATTGAGTTGGGGGTTTGCGCTACTTGTCCGGTTGGTTTTTCCTGTTCAGACGGCATAACTGCGAAAAAATGTGATCCCGGAACTTATACCTCAACAACGGGTAATTCGAGTTGTAAGCAATGTGATGCCGGTTATTATTGTGTGGGCATGGCGAGCAAAATTGGTTGCGCCGCCGGTACTTTTCGCAAAGAAATAAGTGGAATTAGCCAAGGAAACTGCACTAAATGTCCAGCTGGAACTTATAATAACACTACCGGAAATACCAGCTGTATGGATTGTGAAGCTGGAACTTATAATACTACGGAAGGGAATACCAGTTGTAAACAATGTGATGCTGGTTATTATTGTACCGGTAAAACTAATAAAACTGCTTGCAGCGCTGGTTATTATCGTAGCGGAACCGGAGGAACTAATATAAACAGTTGTAGTGAATGTGAAGCCGGAACTTATAATACGACAACCGCTAATACTAGCTGTAAACAATGTGATGCCGGTCATTATTGTACCGGTAAAACTAATAAAACTGCTTGTGATCCTGGTTATTATCGTAGCGGAACCGGAGGAACTAATATAAACAGTTGTAGTGAATGTGGTTCTGGAACTTATAATAATTCATACGGAAATACAAGTTGTGACTCTTGCAACCCTGGTTATTATTGTACTGGTGGATCTAATATCGATCCTTGTCCTGTTGGTACTTACCTCAACTCTTATGGCGGCGATGATTCAGGCAGCTGTAAAGGATGTTCAGCCGGAACTTATAATAATACTACTGGTCAATCGGGTTGTAAGACTTGTGAAACTAATTTTTTCTGTACCGGTTATAATTCTCGCGTTGCCTGCTCTAGTATAGATGGTGGAAAAAAACCATATTCTTCGTCGGGATCGGATTCTAGCGATGATTGCCATAAATAACAGTAACTAAACTTTAGAATAATTTAGAAAATTTATGTTAAATAAAAAAAAGTTATTTGTTCTGGTTGGAATATTGGTTGTTATAATAGCCGCGGGATTGATTTTGTTTTTTTCACGTAGTAATAAATCAACTGGGCCGTTTGATGAAAGTATTAAATTGAGCGAACCAGTAAATTTATCTCCGCCTGAATTTATGAGCGCTGCCGAGAAAGCTAAACTTAATCTTCCTGAAGATTCTAAAATTCAAGTTTTAAAAAAGAATGAAACAGGCGAAACCGAAGTCTATCGCATTATTAGACAGGACGCTGATATTGTACTTGACCCGTCTCGAATTGGCGATCCGACCATGGTCCAGCCAAAAAAAACCGCTAATTAAGAATCCAAAATTTATTTTTCAAAGTTAGCTAAAACTTTTCTTATCAGTTATAATAAAAAGATAAAATTTATAAACAAAAATATGTTTGAAAATTTGAACAATCCTAATCCATCTAATCGTCAATCCGTTGATGATATTTTCGCTGAAACCGATCAAGCCGGCGATAACCAAAAACGATTAAATGGATCAGAAATTATTACCAGGAGAGTCGGTGTAGCCGCTTCTTCAACACCGGCGCCTGAATATGGAATAGAAAAAGAAGAGAAGGGTAGTGGTAAGTGGTTTAAAATTGCTGTTGTTGCCATGGTAGTGATTATTGTTGGCTTGTTAGGATTTTTAGCGTATAGTAAATTTTTTAAAGCAACACCAACAGTTGAAACGCCAACCGTAGTTAATAATACTAATCAAACGACTAATGTTAACAAACCGGTTGAAGAAAATGTTGTTGTCGTTGCTACTACATCTAATCCGATAAATGAAGAACCAGCTTTTGTAAATGATATTCCTGGAATTACTCCTGGACTGGAGATTGTAACCACCACTGATTTAACAACAATTCCAACAGGCGAAACAACTTCTTCTAATGCCATTGTTTTACCAATTGATTCTGATACTGACGGCTTAAATGATGATGAAGAAGCGATTGCTAAGACCAATATCAATTTAATTGATACTGATAAGGACAGCTTAAGTGATTATGAAGAAGTAAAAATCTATAAAACTAATCCTATTTTAGCCGATACTGACGGCGATGGTTATCCTGATGGTGAAGAAGTAAAAAATGGCTATAATCCTAATGGCGCCGGAAAAATGCCTGGAAGTTTGGTTAAGTAATAAAATAAATTATGCTGAATGAGAGTGGACAATCACCTAACCAAGTTTCTGCAGATGAAGTTAGAGCAACTAAATCGGGCCGATTAAGGTTGTCTCGTTTATCTATTGGCGTCCATTCAATGCCTAAAACCAGTGAGAAGAGTTTAAAGCTCTGGTTTATATTGGGAGGAATAATCTTAATTTTGTTTATTGTCGCTGCCTTTCTCATAATTAATTAATATGCTAGGAAAAAGTAGCCAGAAAAATAATAAAATTGATGAAGTTGTTATAAATAAAGTTGATCAAGATTTGATTGTTCATAACATGCCCAGTCAATCAGTTTTTAAAGTTGCGCCTGTTTCTAAATCAGCTTCCAGTTCGCAATTTTTATCAGCGGTTGATAAAAAAAATAATTTTAAAGCAGTTGGTGGATTAATTATTGGTGGCGGAATTATTTTAGTAGGAACACTTATTTATTTAAGTTATTATTTTATAATTAAACCAAAAATTACTACGCCCAACGTTGTTTCAGTTGTCCCCGCTACTAATATTGAGCCGGTCAAGGAAATTGAAGTGGTTGCAGTCGCTACCACAACTGAATCGACCACTACTCCACTCGCCGAGGTTGATCCTAATATTTTAAATTTAGAAAATAGTTCTAGTGCTTCCTCAACTGCTTCCTCAACCGAATTGATCACAACCGATGAAGAGTTTTTGAAAATGCCGCCCCTCTTAGATACGGATCTAGATGGTTTAACTGATGACGAAGAAGCAATTTTAGGTACTAATCCCGCGCTAACTGATAGTGATTCCGATGGTTATGCTGATTTATCAGAATTGCAAAATGGCTATAGTCCCAACGCCGCCAATAAGAAATTTTATCCTAATGAAGTAACTACTAAATATGATAATAAGGTTGGGAAATACAGTCTTTATTATCCAGAAAGTTGGGGGTTAAAATCATTAAATAATGGATATACCGTAATCATCTCAATGCCAGATAATTCTTTAATTCAAATTTCTGTTTCCGGTAATCCGAATATTCAAAATATTTTAACTTGGTACGAAGCTACTTTTTCTGGTGAAACGGTTGCTAATGATCGTTTAAAGAGTAGCGGTAACTGGGAAGGAATTTTAGGTACGGATGGTTTAAATTTTTATTTAACGGGCAAGGATCGGGAAAATATTTATGTCGTATCTTATATTCCATCGATTAGCGGCCGGGTAGCCTACCCTAATATTTTTAAATTAATAATTAATTCCTTAGTTTTAAATTAATCATTGATAAGCAAGAAATAAATAAAAAAGGCTCCGGTCATGGAGTCTTTTTTAGTCTACTGAAATATTTTTTATTATTTTCTGATTATTTTATCAATTATTCCATATTTTTGAGCTTCATCGGCGCTCATAAAATAATCACGATCGCTATCTTTTTCAATAATCGCTTCTTTTTGCTTAGTATGAAAAGCTAATATTTTATTCATTTTTGCTTTAGTTTTTAAGATATGTTCGGCTCTAATTTTAATATCGGAAGCTTGTCCTTCGGCTCCGCCCATAACCTGATGTATCATAACTTCGCTATTTGGAAGCGCAAATCTTTTTCCAGGTGCTCCTGCAGCTAAAAGAACTGAAGCCATCGAAGCCGCTAAGCCGACGCAGATAGTTGAGACATCCGATTTTATATATTGCATTGTATCATAAATTGCGAGACCGGCTGTAACCGACCCGCCTGGAGAATTTATATAAAATTTAATATCTTTATCTTTCTCTTGAGCATCAAGAAATAATAATTGAGCGATTACTATGTTAGCTGTATGGTCATCGATTGGTTCTCCTAGAAATATTATTCTATCTTTTAAAAGACGAGAATATATATCATAGGCTCTTTCTACTTGGCCCTCTTTTTCAATCACGGTTGGTATTAATGGCATAGGTTTTTAGTTAAATTCGGCCTTGGTCTTTGGGGTCATTTTGGCCGTTTTTTTGATTTAATAGAGTTATTATAAACAAAATTGGTCTTTTTGTAAAGGTTAAGACTTGATTTTTATTTTTAATTATCTTAAGATGAAGGCAAGTTTGAGTTTATTTACTAATGTTTGTCGAAGTTATTTTCGGCTTTATTCAAATCCAATATGTCATTTGTACAAAAAATTTCTAAACTGTCTTTTAAGACTAAAACACGCTGGGTTTTAGGTTTAATTATTGTGTTTACAATCGCGGTTTCTTTAGTCGCCGGTGGTAATTACTATAACAATTTTGCTAAGTTTTTAGCAAATAAAACGAATAATATCGTTGTTATGCCGATTGTTAAAGAATTACCTTTTAGTTTAGGCCTAGATCTTCAGGGGGGGACGCAGTTAGTTTATGAAGCTAATGTAACCAATATTCCAGAAGCTGACAGAGATGGCGCCATGGAATCGGCTCGTGATGTTATTGAACGTCGAGTTAATGCTTTTGGTGTAAGCGAACCGAATGTCCAAGTAAATAAAGGAAGTAATGGTGAGTATCGTATTATTGCTGAGCTTGCCGGTGTTAAGGACGTAAAAGAAGCAATCCAGATGATTGGCGAAACTCCAATTTTAGAATTTAAAGAAGAAAATGTTCAAGCTGCAACTGTTCAAGCCGTCTCTAGTAGTACAACAATTGATCTTAATACCGCTGATCTTTGGCAGAATACCGAACTTACCGGTAAGTATTTAAAGAGGGCAGTCTTAGAATTTAACCCTCAAGATGGAACTCCTGAAGTTTCTTTAGAATTTAATGCCGAAGGCTCGAAGATGTTTGAAGATATTACGACTCGTAATGTTGGTCGTCCGGTAGCGATCTTTTTAGATGGCTATGTTATTAGTGCTCCAACTGTTAATGAAAAAATTACCGGAGGCAAGGCAGTCATTTCTGGACAATTTAATATTGATGAAGCAAAATTATTGGTTAAACGTTTAAATTCTGGTGCCTTACCGGTACCAGTTACTCTAGTTTCTCAAAAAACAGTTGAAGCTAGTTTAGGCTCTAAATCAATTCAGAATAGTTTGCAAGCTGGTCTCATTGGATTACTTTTAGTTTCTGTTTTCATGATAGTTATGTATCGTTTACCAGGGTTGCTCTCAGTTCTATCCCTCTTTGTTTATGGAGTAACAATGCTTGCTATTTTTAAAGCTATTCCGGTTGGAGTAGCCCTACCTTTAATTTTTATAATGATTGCTTTGATTTTCTACACTTTTAATGAAATCAAAATTTTCAGTAGTTCGCTTGCCCTATTTTTTGCGGTTATTGGTATTTTATTATTTTTCTATGCCCTTAAGCCAGTGACCCTTTCTTTATCCGGTATCGCGGGCTTGATATTATCGATGGGGATGGCGGTTGATGCTAATATTCTTATTTTTGCCCGTACTAAAGAAGAACTAAAACAAGGCAAATCAATTAATCAGTCGGTCGCTGATGGTTTTAAACGAGCCTGGCCTTCAATTAGAGATGGAAATATTTCAACGCTTATTACTTGTTTGATTTTGATGTTTTTCGGGACTTCTTCGATTCAGGGCTTCGGAACTACTTTGTTTATTGGTATTTCTGTTTCTCTTTTTAGTGCGATAGTTATTACTAGAGTTTTATGTGTTCTAGTTTTGGACCAATGGTTAGAAAAAAGAAGATGGCTATTAGGGGTAAAAAAGGCAAAAGCTGAATAAGCGGCGCCTTAATCATTTAAGATAATAATAAAAAATATGACCTATCGGATAATTCAAAAGAGAAACATTTTTTTAAGCATCTCTGGTTTAATGATTGCCGCTTCAATCGCCGCTTTGTTTACCTGGGGGCTTAATTTCGGAGTTGATTTTACGGGTGGTAGTTTGCTAGAAGTAGAATTTAAAAACTATCAACCGACGATAACTGAGTTGCAGGATAGCTTAAAGGATACGAAATTGAATAATCTAACTATTCAACCAACTACTGACCAAACCTTTGTTTTACGCTTTAAAGATGCAAGCGAAACAACTCATCAGGAGATTCTTTCTAAGCTCGGTGCGTTAACTGTTGGTAAAGAAGGGGCAACTTTCAAAGAATTAAGGCTTGATGCTGTTGGACCATCAATCGGTAAGGAATTAAAAAGTAAATCTTTTAATGCCTCGATTATTGTTTTGATCATGATCATTCTATATATTTCTTTAGCTTTTAAGAAAGTATCTAAGCCGATTTCTTCTTGGAAGTACGGGGTTGCTGCTATTGTTGCTCTAGCTCATGATGTTTTGATAACTCTCGGTGCCTTCGCTGTTTTAGGACATTTCTATAATATTGAAATTAATACGCCTTTTATCGCGGCGATTTTAACGGTTCTAGGTTATAGCGTGAGTGATACCATTGTTGTTTTTGATCGTATTAGAGAGACGCTTCCTAAGAGTAATGATGATTTTGAAAATACCATTAATTCTAGTGTTAATCAAACCATGGCGCGTTCAATTAATACTTCTTTTTCAGCCATGCTCGCTCTTTTAGCTATTTTTATTTTTGGCGGTAGTACAATTAAAGATTTTTCTTTAGCCCTACTTATTGGTATCTTTGTCGGTACTTATAGTTCCATTTTTATTGCTAGTCCAATTTTGGTAATTTGGAATAATCTAACGCATAAAGCTACCAGAAAAATTTAATCATTTTTATCTGTCAAGCAAAAAAAGGAGGCTTGTTTTCAAGCCTCTTTTTTATTTGCTATAATATAGATATGAAAATTTCTATTTTATCTACTCGATTTTTAGCTACCCGATTATCATTAGCCTCTATTTTAGATCAAATAATAGAGCTTAATTATTTAATGGTAGTGTTTTTGGTCCCTATTTGGTTTGCCTATTTCTTCCCGACTTTTAATATTTTTGAATTAAACAAAATAATCATTTTTAGATCGCTAGTTTGGGCTTTATTTTTTTTCACTAGTGTGAAGCTAATATTTTTTCCGACTCATGCTATTTTTGCGAGGATGAAGAGGGATGTTGGGATTCAAATATTTAAAAAATATTTTATAATTCCAGTTTTGCTAATTGTTTATCTACTCATATCTTTATTTTTTTCTATTAATTATCAGCAGAGTTTTTTCGGCTCTTATGAAAGATTACAGGGCGTAACTAGTTACTTTTTTTATTTTTTTTGGTTTTTGTTAGTCTTTATTAATTTAGTCAAGGAAAATAAATCAGAAGCAAATCTCGCCCTGTTAAATATTAAAATTAGAAGAATATTGATAGTTGCTTCCGTCTCGGCTTTCCTGGTTTCTGTTTATGGAATTTTACAGATTTTTAATCTCGATTTTGTTAGTTTACCGGAACCGCCTTATTTAACTGGACGAACACTCTCAACAATGGGTCAACCTAATTTTTTAGCTTCGTTTCTTCTATTAACTATTCCTTTAAGTACTTATCTTTTTTATTCTAGCCGTCATTTTTTGATTAAATCGCTGTACATTTTGATTACTGTTTCTCAAATAATTTGCCTTTTTATGACTTCAAGCCGCGGTGGCTTGTTAGCCCTAGCTTTAACTACCGGGATGTTCATTATTTATCTTTTTTTTGCCTCTAATTTAAAAGGCAAAGCCAAGGGGCTAGTAGTTGCCGTTGCAGTTCTGGTCGGTTTATTTGGTTTTTTGATAGTTGAGACTGTTACTCCTGGACGCCTGCATCAGTCTTTCGATTTTAAAAATGGTAGTTTTGCTGTTCGAGTTAATTTTTTTCAAGCCGCTGCTAATGCCATAATCGCTAAACCATTCTTTGGCTATGGTTTAGAAAATGGAAGTGAAGTTTTTATTAAATATTATGAAAGAGATTGGGGCGCGTATGCTAATGTTAGTTCCAATACTGATCGCGCTCATAATTTAGTGCTCGATATCATGCTTAACACCGGTATTTTAGGGTTAATCATGTTTTCTTTTTGGTATTATTCCTTTTTTAAATTAGCTTTGTTTAAAATTAAAAAAACGGTTAATCGTCCGCTTGTTTTAGCTTTAACGTTTGGTGCTTTAAGTTATTTAATTTCCTTGTTGTTTAGTTTTTCCGTAGTTGCAACTGAAGTTTATTTTTGGCTATTCTTTGCTATTTTGGCTGCTATTAGTTTTCAATCAGAAAACAGAAGCGAATCTATAAATTTAATTTCTGAAAATAAAAATAGCCAAAAATGGTTTAAACTGTTACTAGCGTTTATTATTTTTTGTGTTTCTATTTGGCAAATTACTAAGAATACGGAATCTTTAATCGCCGATGCTTATCTTAATAATATTTATGTTCTTTTGGGAAAAGGGGATCTTACTCAAATTATAATTTCTCATGATTATCTCCGGAAAATGCAAATTAATAAAATACAAAGAGAATTCAGCGATAGCTTTGTTGGTGATAATTTAAGTAATCAGTTGGATGAAATTCAAGATCCTTTAATAAAAGATAAGGTTAAACAAAAATTGGCGGAAATTTCTGATAATTTATCAGATTCAGGTTATAAGAATATCTTGCTTAAAGCTAAAATAGCTAGTCAATTAGAGAATTATCAAACGGCGGATGAATATTTTAAATTAATTCTGAAGTTAGCTCCCAATTGGCCTCTCGCTGATATGGAAAGGGGTCGTGATTTTATGAGGCGCGGAGATTTAAAAAATGCAGAATTAGCCTATCAACAAGTTGATATTAATCTTCCCGATTTAAGTAGTAATAAAATAAATGATGAACATCGTAAATTAATTCATAATTATAAGTATATAATTTATCTCAGTTTAGGTGATGCTTATTTTGCTAGCAGGAATTATAATCGAGCGGAAATATTTTTTAAGGCTGCTCATAAAAGTAGGCCTTTAGATTATTCTCTTTTAAAAAAAATTGCTGATGTTTATTATTTGCGCGGTGATTTAGAAACAGCTCTAAAATATGTTTCTCACGGGGCGATTCTTAATCCGAATGATTATAATTGGCAAGTTGCTTTAGCAGCTTTATATTTTGAAATAGGAAATAAGGATGAAGCTTTAGCAAAAATAGAAATAGCAATTCAATTAGCGCCTTATAAGGAAGATTTAAAAAAAATACGAGAAAAATATAAAAATTAATTTATGGATTATTTATTTATTGCTTTAGCTGCCATCATCGGACTTCTTATCGGTAGTTTTTTAAACTGTTTGATTTGGCGTTTATATAAAAATGAAACAATTACCGGACGTTCTTATTGCCCAAATTGTTCTAAGATGATTGCTTGGTATGACAATATCCCTTTGCTTAGCTTTATTTTTTTGAACGGTCGTTGTCGTCATTGTCAGAAAAAAATTTCTTGGCAATATCCTATGGTTGAATTTGTAACCGCCCTACTTTTTGTCCTTGTTTTTTTACAGAACGCATCTTCTCTTAATCTAGGAATTCTGCTTACTCGAGATTGGCTACTAATCGCTTCTTTGATTGTTGTTTTTGTTTATGACTTGCGCTGGCAAATGGTTCCGATGCTAGTTGTTTGGCCAGTAACGGTGATTGTTTTTGTTTTAAATTTGTTTCTAGGTTTTTCTTTCGGTTCATTAATTTTATTTGGTGCAATTGGAGCGGCATTTTTTCTGATTCAGTATTTAGCGACTAAGAAGCGAGGTTTGGGAGAGGGGGATATTTGGTTGGGGCTACTGCTGGGGATAACTTTCCCAACTGCTGGGACTTTGATCCTAGCTTTATGTTTAGCTTATTTTTTTGGAGCAATTATCGGCGTAATTTTACTTGCAAACTATAAAAAAGAATGGAAGTCAAAGATGGCTTTAGGCCCGTTTTTAGCATATGGCGCTATTATTACCTTAATTTATGGCCAAGAAATAATTAATTGGTATTTGGGGTTGTTATAGAATTGTTAAAATCTGATAAATTTTGTATAATATTAACAGTAAATAAGAAGCAGAGAATATTATTAAAATATTACTGTATTTTTATTTAGTGGTTTAACGTGAATTATATATGAAGGACAATATTGTCGCCGGTTTAGATATCGGTTCTACTTCTATTCGTTTAGTAATTGGTCAAAAAATTTCTGGTATGGCTGGCGACGAGTTACAAATTATTGGAGCGGTTTCCGGTCCGACGGCTGGTGTTAGTCGCGGTATAGTAAATAGTATTGAAGAAACGACTTCTTCTATCTCGGCTGTTTTAGAAAAAGCAGAACGTCTAGTTGGGGTTCCCATTAATCGCGTTTGGGTGAGTATTAATGATCCTCATATAAAATGTGAACGTTCGAAAGGCGTTGTCGCCGTTGGAAGAAGCGATGGAGAAATAAATGAGAATGATGTTAATCGGGCTATAGAAGCCGCTCGTGCTTTAGCTGTTCCGGTTAACTATGAAATATTGCATGTTATCCCTATTAAGTTTAGTGTTGATAATCAATCGGACGTTAAAGATCCAATTGGTATGAACGGTATTAGGTTAGAGGTTGAAACTTTAATTGTTCAGGGGCTTAGTACTCAAATTAAAAATTTAACCAAAGCAATTTATCGCACTGGTTTAGAAATAGAGGATTTAGTTTTAGCTCCGCTTGCAGCCTCTGAAGCAGTCCTAAGTTCAAAACAAAAAGAGCTTGGTGTTGCCTTAATTAATCTTGGTTCTTCAACTACCTCACTAGCTGTTTATGAAGAAAGGAATTTAATTCATACCGCCATCTTACCAATTGGTTCCGAACATATTACCGCTGATGTAGCGATTGGGCTTCGTTGTCCGATTAATTTGGCTGAAAGAATAAAACGTGAATATGGAAATGCGGTTGTTGTTGACGATGGCCATCATGATGAAATTGATATTACTAATTTAGTTAGAGAAGAAGAAATAAATGATGATATAAGTTCGATTTCCCGAAAATATGTTTCGGAAATAATAAATGCTCGCGTTGATGAAATATTTGAAAAAGTTGATTCCGAATTTAAACGTATTGATAGATCCGGTATGCTTCCAGCGGGGGCTATCTTTGTTGGCGGCGGAGCGGAGCTTGATGGTTTAGTTGAATCAGCAAAAAAGAAATTACGATTACCAGCGGCTTTAGGCCAAGCTAAAAATATTAACGTCGTAATTGATAAAGTTAAAAATCCAGAATTTTTAACAGCCCTTGGTTTAGTAATTTGGGGTAGTCGAACTGAGGGAGAGGGAACGTCGGCTGGTCATAAATTTAAAAATAATTTAGGGGGTTTATTTGAAAAAACAAAAGGCTTATTTAATAGAATAATGCCAAAATAAAGAGAAATTAAATTATAATCTTATGGCTGAAGTAAAACCAGAAATAGAGACTTTCGCTAAAATAAAAGTAGTTGGTGTCGGTGGCGGCGGGAACTCGGCTATTAATCGCATGGTTGATAGCGGGATTAAAGGCGTCGGCTTTGTCGCGATTAATACTGATATTCAAGCGCTTCATTATAATAAGGCGAGTGAAAAAATCCATATCGGGAAAACCGTTACCAGAGGTCTTGGAGCGGGAATGAATCCTGAACTTGGAAAAGCAGCTGCGGAAGAATCAGCTAATGAAATCAAGGAATCCTTGAAGGGTTGTGATATGGTTTTTGTTACTTGTGGCTTGGGGGGAGGAACCGGAACTGGAGCATCTCCAGTTGTTGCCCAGATTGCTAAGGAATTAGGCGCTTTAACGGTTGCCGTTGTAACTAAACCTTTTATTTTTGAAGGCGGCCATAGAAAAAATATTGCTGATCGTGGTTATGCCGAGTTAGCGGATAAAGTTGATACTATTATTACTATTTCTAATGATAAATTACTACAAGTAATTGATAAGAAAACTTCTCTACTTGATGCCTTTAAGACGGCCGATGATGTTTTACGTCAAGGAGTTCAGGGAATTGCGGAAATTATTACCGTTCCCGGTATTATTAATGCTGATTTTGCTGATGTTAAGGCGATTATGTCTAATGCCGGTTCGGCTTTGATGGGGATTGGAATGGCAACGGGTGAAAATAAAGCGGTTGAAGCGGCTAAAGAAGCAATTAATTCTACTTTACTTGATATGTCAATTGATGGAGCAAGAGGAATCGTCTTTACTATTACCGGCGGTCCAGAATTAAGTATGACGGAAGTAAGCGAAGCGGCTAAAGTTATTACTTCCGCAGCTGATGAAGAAGCGAAGATTATCTTTGGCGCAGTAATTGATGAAAAGATGAAGGATCAAATTAAGATAACGGTCGTTGCTACTGGTTTTGATGGCCATAGTAAGAGTCAAAAAGGGGAAGCATCAAAACCATCTTATACGCCTAATACCTTTATTGTTGAAAAAGAAATTGAGAAAGAAGATTTAATTTCTCGTGAAGATAGAAATAAAAATAAATTTTCAGTTTTCAAAAATTTACCGATTAAATCAAATATTGAAAGAAAAGTAGAAAAACCGGTAACCGAGGAAGATGATGATTTAAGTGTTCCGGCGTTTATTCGGAAGAAGATGGGGTAATTGAATTAAATATTTCTGAGATATAAAAAGTTCGCTGTTTAAGGCGGACTTTTGTTTTAGGGAAAAGAATTGACTCATTTTTCATTTAGCGCTATTATTTAATCATACCCCCACCTAGGGTATGGGTATTCTAAAGTTATTAAATTTATTTATTCAATTTAAATGTATGAATAATTATTCTGCAAAACTAATTTCGATATCACTTTTAATCGCTGGAGTTTTAATAGTAAGCGGCATGTATATTAAGGGCGACTTCAATTTGGATGATGAAAATAGTGCTTATGCCTCAAACGATAGTCGAGTCGGTCAAACTAAAGCTATTCCTTCGACTACAAAACCTAATGTTGCTTCATGTGGCGGTTCGGCTGGTGGTGGTTGCGGCGGTTGTGGCGGTGGACAGAAAAAAGTTGCTAACGCAAATACCATTCCCGTTGTTGCTAGCGTGAATAAAGATACAACTGATCAGCAAGACGTTCAAATTATTAAAGCTACCTATACTAATGATAAATATATCGACCCATCTGTTTTCAAGGTTAAAGCTGGTGTGAAAGTTAGATTTGAAATTGATGTTAAGGATGAGGGGTCTGGTTGTGGATATGCTATTACTATTCCTGGGCTGTACGATGAGGTTGTTCCTCTAGAAGCTGGCGCCTTAATTAACATGGAGTTTACACCGACTACGCCAGGCTCCTATGATATTACTTGTGGCATGGAGATGATTAATTATGGGTCAATTATAGTAGAATAATAATTAAAGTTTAACAATTAATTAGCTATAATATTTATGGAAAATACTAAAAATATCGATTTGGATTCTTCGATCAGAGTTAGTCTTTCTCTTTCGGGGATGCATTGTGCTTCCTGTGCTAATTTAATCGAGAAAACTTTAAATAAAACGCCGGGCATAAAACAAGCAAGTGTTAATTTTGCGGCCGAGAAAGCGTTGATTCAATTTGAGCCGGGGAAAACTGATATTAAGGCGGCGATTGTGGCAGTAGCAAAAGCCGGCTATAAAGCAGAAATTATTGATGCTAAAGATGCTGATCATGAAAAACATAAGCGCGAAAAAGAAACTAAAAATTATGCTCATAAATTTTGGTTTAGCTTTGTGCTTAGCTTACCGATGCTGTATTTCATGTTGCTTGATTTTTTTGCCATCCCTGGAAAGGCGGCGGTTCTACCATTTGTTGGCATTGTTTCTCTTTTACTTACTATTCCAATTCAGTTTTGGGTCGGTTGGGGTTTTTACAAAGGCATGTGGTCTAGTTTGAAAATGCGGACTTTTAATATGGATAGCTTAATCGCGATTGGGACTTCAACCGCTTTTATATATAGTTTAGTTAATTTTATAACTTATTTTATTTCTACTAAGTCAGTAATTGGCTTAGGCGGAAAAATTCCGGAACTTTATTTTGAAACTGCGGCTTACTTGATAACTTTTGTTGTCTTAGGAAAATGGCTGGAAATTAAAACTAAAGGTAAAACCGGCGATGCGATTAAAAAATTAATGGGTTTGCAAGCCAAAACGGCGCGGGTTATTCGTAGTGGTAAAACTTTAGACATTGCCATTGATGAGGTTACACATGGTGATATTATTTTAGTTCGTCCGGGTGAAAAAATTCCGGTTGACGGCAAGATTGTAAAAGGAACATCCGCGGTTGATGAAGCAATGATTACAGGCGAAAGTTTACCGGTAGAAAAAAATGTCGGCGATATGGTTATTGGAAGTACAATCAATAAAACTGGAAGTTTTGAATTTGAAGCGACTAGAATTGGGAGTGAAACCGCTCTCGCTCAAATTATTCGTTTAATTGAAGATGCTCAAGGTTCTAAAGCGCCGATTCAAGGTTTTGCTGATAGAATATCCGCTATTTTCGTTCCAACCGTAATTGGTTTAGCAATTATTACCTTTTTAGTTTGGTATTTCTTTTTGGGCGCGACTCTTTCTTTTGCCTTGATGGCCTTTACTGCTGTTATAGTTATTGCTTGTCCTTGTGCTTTAGGCTTAGCTACCCCGACTGCTTTGATGGTTGGAACCGGTAAGGGAGCAGAGTATGGAGTATTAGTTAAAGGTGGAGAACCGTTAGAAGCGGCTTGTCATATTAATACCATTGTTTTTGATAAGACGGGGACTTTGACTAAGGGTAAACCGGAAGTAACAGATATTCTTACTTTTGAAAATATTGATGAAGATAAAATATTATCTCTTTCGGCTAACTTAGAAAAATTATCTGAGCATCCTCTTGCTGAAGCAATTTATTCACATGCTAGCGAAGAATCAGTTACGCTTGAAGAAGTCAAAGGCTTTAACGCTATCCCTGGTCAAGGAGTTAAAGGAATAATTAACGGGATTGAATATTATTTTGGTAATCGGCGGTTAATGACAGAAATTCTTGGACATTCAATTGATAAAATTAATGGTCAACTCAATAAATTGGAAGAACAGGGTAAAACCGCCATGATATTAGCAACCAAAGAGCAAATATTAGGTGCAATTGCCGTTGCCGATACTGTTAAATCAACTTCTGCGGAAGCAGTAGCCAAGTTAAAGAAGTTGGGTATTGCAGTTTATATGATAACGGGAGATAACGAGCGCACAGCTAGAGCCATTGCTGCTCAAGTTGGGATTGAGAATATTTTAGCTGAGGTTCTACCTGAGGATAAGGCCAACGAGGTTAAAAAGCTTCAAGAGAGCGGACATAAGGTAGCGATGGTTGGTGATGGCATTAACGATGCTCCCGCTTTAGCACAGGCCGATTTGGGCATTGCCATGGGTTCTGGAACGGACGTTGCGATGGATGCTGGAGGGATTGTGATTATGAAGAATGATTTAAATGATGTGGTAACCGCTTTCCAACTTTCTCGGGAAACAATGGGAAAGATTAAGCAAAATATGTTCTTCGCTCTATTCTATAATGTTATTGGGATTCCGATTGCTGCTCGCATTTTTATATCCCTTGGGCTAGTCTTAAAACCAGAATTAGCAGGATTAGCGATGGCTTTTAGTTCAATTTCAGTAGTCGGAAATTCTTTACTCTTGCGTTACTTTAAGCCTAATAAAAGAAATTATCTTTCGCTATTGGCGCCGTTTATAATGGTCATTGTTTTCACGTTTGGGTTTTTCCAATTTGCCAAGCTGAGCTCAAATATGGAAAATAAGGGGATGGCCCTTTTGGTTTCAATTGAAAAGGCTTCCAGTTTAAATAATTTTCTCGCCGATAATCCAACCAAGATTAATTTTGCCGAAGGTAATCCTAAGTTATTTTTGGGAGTCGATAATTTGCCTAATATGTTAAAAACAAGCGAAGGAGCTCTAGTTTTAGGCGATGACGAAATGGTGATTGGCTATAATGAAGCAATGATGATGAAAAAAGAAAAACTTATCAAAGGGACTGGAAGTAGTTTAAAAGATTTCTTTGGTCTATCTAGTGTTAAAGTCGTTGGCGTTCTTAAACCCACCGGAACTCTGGTTGATGATTATCATTTTATGAATAAGACGACTTTAGCTAATATAATCGGAGTTGCTGAGGTAAAATATGTCGCTGAAAAAGAAATAATCAAGAGCTTTTACTTTGTTAATGAAACTAATATTCCCGAGAAAGTAAAAAATAATATTAAAAGTTTTGCAATAATAACTTTGGATGATAAAAAGTATCTTCCTATTTATATTGGCGCTAGAGAGGCCCAGATGATGATAGACGCTAAATTAATTAATAAGGCTGATGATATGATTGACGATTTGTTTGGTAATGCTGTGATTATCGCCGGTATCTTGCCCGAAACTAAGACCAGCCTGGATATGATGCATTTTGTTGGTCCAGACTTTGAAATTAAAGATTAATAGTTAAAGTTTCTGTTTGCAAAAATCCTATTGGTATAAATAATCCGATAGGACTTTTTGTTTTAGGTGTGGATAACTTTAGATTTATTTTATAATTTTATTAAAATTAGCTAAATCAGACGGACTTTGACCCTACTTTAAAAATTTGCTAAAATATCAGCAGATACAATATTTAGTGGTCGTATATAAAAAAGCCCACAAAATATAGCTTTTTAAGAAAAGCCTAATAATCACGCTTTATGAAATGCCCAATTTGCTACCATCCTGATACCAAGGTGGTTGATTCTCGGGTAGCGGCTGATGGTTTATCAATTCGTCGTCGTCGCGAATGTCTAAAATGCTCTTTTCGTTTTTCAACTTACGAAGAAATAGAAATCCTTGATTTAGTATTAGTAAAAAGGGATGGTCGTCGTGAAGCTTATAGCCGAGAAAAATTGGTTGGTGGTTTAAAAAAATCTTGTGAAAAAAGACCAATTACCGAAGATTTATTTAAACGACTGATTCATTCAATTGAAAGAGATTTACAACGTCTTAAAAAAACTGAAATAACCTCAAAACAAGTTGGCCAAGCAGTAATGAAGAATTTGAAAAAAATAGATTCGGTTGCTTATATCCGTTACGCTTCCGTTTATGAATCCTTTAAGGATGCGCAGGAGTTTCGCAAGGAGCTTAATAAATTAATTAAAGAAAAAAAATAATTAATCATATTTTCAATTCTCAATTCCTATGTCAGAAACTATAAGCAAAATTATAAAAAGATCGGGTGAAGTTGCCGATTTTGACCAAGAAAAAATTGCGCGCGCGATTTATAAGGCAACGATGGCCGCTGGTGTTGATGATAAGCATTTAGCTAAGAAACTAGCCGATCAGGTAGTAATGAAAGTTAATGGTAAATTTCATAAGAATAGTATCCCAGCTGTTGAAGAAATTCAAGATATAGTTGAAGAGGTATTATTGGAGAACCATCAGATTAAAGCTGCTAAAAATTATATTTTATATCGCGATCAGCATCGTCAATTGCGTGATATTTCTAATATTACAGCCGATGAGAAATTGATGGAAGATTATTTAGGGAAGTCAGATTGGCGTTTGAAGGAAAATAGTAACATGAGTTTTTCCGTCCAAGGTTTAAACAACTATATTGCCTCAGCAATTTCTGCTAAGTACTGGCTTAATAAGATGTACCCGGAAAATATTAGAAATGCTCATATAAATGGCGACATGCATATTCATGATCTTGGTTTGCTCGCGCCTTATTGCTGTGGTTGGGATTTAAAAGATTTACTTATCAAGGGATTTAGAGGTGTAAGCGAGAAAGTTCAAAGTTATCCGCCCAAACATTTTCGTAGCGCACTCGGCCAAATTATTAATTTTTTCTATACGCTTCAAGGAGAGGCGGCTGGAGCTCAGGCTTTTGCTAATTTTGATACTTACTTAGCGCCGTTTATTCGTTACGATAAGCTTTCTTATGAAGAGGTAAAACAAGGTTTACAGGAATTCATGTTTAACGTTAATGTTCCGACTCGAGTTGGCTTTCAAACTCCGTTTACTAATGTAACCTTAGACGTTACCCCGTCTCCAATGATTGGCGAAGAGAATGCTATTATCGGGGGCAAACTCATGCCGGAAAAATATAAGGATTTTCAGCCGGAGATGGATATGTTTAATCAGGCCTTTGCTGAAGTAATGTTAGCTGGTGATTCAACGGGGCGTGTCTTTGGTTTTCCAATTCCTACTTATAATGTTGATAAAGATTTCGATTGGAATAGAGAAAGTTTAAAACCGGTTTGGGAAATGACGGCTAAATATGGTATTCCTTATTTTTCTAACTTTGTAAATTCCGATATGAATCGCGATGATGCGCGTTCAATGTGTTGCCGTCTTAGATTGGATAATCGAGAACTTCGCAAACGTGGCGGCGGTTTATTCGGTGCTAATCCGATGACGGGGTCGCTTGGAGTTGTAACTATCAACTTAGCTCGCTTGGGATATTTATCAAAGACTAAGGACGAATTTAAACAACGATTATTTTCTTTAATGGAAATAGCTCGTGATAGTTTAGAAATTAAAAGAAAAATTATTGAAAAGTTTACTGATGATAGACTATATCCATACTCGATGTTTTATCTAGAGAGTATGAAAGAGCGATTTGGTGATTATTGGCGCAATCATTTTTCGACAATTGGTATCAACGGAATGAATGAGGCGGCTTTAAACTTAATGGGTAAAGATATTAGTACTCCGGAAGGGCATACTTTCGCTGGCGAGATTCTAGACTACATGAGAGAAAAATTAATGGATTTTCAAAACGAAACCAATAATCTATACAACTTAGAGGCGACTCCTGGCGAAGGTTGTACCTATCGTTTTGCCAAGAAAGATCAGCAAGTATATCCTGGAATAATTTGTTCTAATACCGAAGCGGTTCAGAAATTTAAGGCCGATCCTTATTATACCAATTCAACCCATTTGCACGTTAATTATACTGATGATATTTTTTCGGCCCTTGATTTGCAAGATGATTTACAGACAAAATACACTGGTGGGACGGTTTTACATGGATATTTGGGCGAAAGAATGCCAAGTGGCGATGCCGCTAAAAAGTTAGTTAAAAAAATTGTTGAAAATTATCGTTTACCATACTTTACTATTACGCCTACTTTTTCAATTTGTCCTAAGCATGGCTATTTATCGGGTGAGCATAAGTTTTGTCCGAAATGCGATGAAGAAATAGGATTTAAAGAAACTATTGAGGATATCCGATTAGTTGACCAAAATCAGCTGTAAAAACGCAAATTTTTTTAGTTGTAATTTATAAAATTTTAATTTATAATATAATTACCATTAGATGATATCTTAATCGAGATGAAGTTATAATGGTAAACATAAAAATATGAGCCCAATACAAACTCAAAGACAAGAATGCATTGTTTATAGTCGTGTTGTTGGTTGGCTAACCCCGGTTAAAAATTATAATCCTGGTAAAGCTTCTGAATATAAAGATCGCAAGACTTTTAAGGTCTCTGCAGAGTAGTAATAGCCTTATGATTATCGGTGGTTTGGAGAAATTATCCATTTTAGACTACCCCGGTCATCTAGCAGCCATTATCTTCACTCAAGGTTGTAACTTCCGATGCCACTTTTGCTATAACCCCAAGCTTGTCCTGTCCCGTGAAGGAGAGGATGAAAAATATAAAAAAGAAAAAGGTTTTTCTCCGCTTTCCACTGAAGACCTTTTTCTTTTTTTGAAGGAAAGATATGGCCGTTTAGACGGCGTAGTGATTACCGGTGGGGAGCCGACTTTGCATCCCGACCTGCCTTCTTTTATTGGTAAAATAAAAAAGATTGGTTATGATGTAAAGCTAGATACCAATGGTACGAATCCCAAGATGCTTAAAGGATTGATTGATAGTAAATTAATAGATTATATCGCTATGGATTTAAAAGCGCCGTTTGATAAATATGAAAATACCGTTAGCGCCAAGGTTGTCTGTAATGATTTGAAAAAAAGTGTTAAAATGATAATCAAGAGTGATCTCCCTCATGAATTCAGAACGACTGTTGTCCCCGGCCTTTTGGTGAAGGAAGATTTCAAGACGATGGGAACAATAATTAAAGGGGCAAATAATTGGTATCTTCAGAAATTTAAATCAGATACCGATTTGGTGAATACAAATTATCGCGGAAAAGAGGCTTATTCTGATAAGGAGATGAAAGAATTTGCCGTTTCTGGTCGTGAAACTGCTGGAGTCTGCGAAGTAAGAGTTTAATTAAAATTATATATATGGAAAGCAGCGAAGAAAAACTAAACGAAATAGTAAAACACCTAGAATTAAATGAAGCAACTAATAAAGAGATTTTAAAATCAGTTAAATTTGTTAGAAATTATTTTTTTTGGCAGTCTTCTTATAGTTTCCTTAAAATTATTATTCTTCTTTCGGTTATCGTCTTAGGCTTTATTTCTTGGCGTAGTATAACTGATTATTTGTTAAAGATTTATGGATAATATAGCAGTTTTTGCTCAAACAAATTATCGCAACGAATTGAAAAAATTCGGTATTAAAACGGACGACCGCCGCCGTCATATGTATTTGATTGGGAAAACTGGTATGGGGAAGTCTACGGTTTTGGAAAACATGATTATCGATGATATTAAAGCTGGTTATGGGGTCGCGGTAGTTGATCCTCATGGCGATTTAGCAGAAAAGATCATCGAATATATTCCGGATAATCGTGTTAACGATGTTGTTTATTTTAATCCTTCTGATATTAATTTCCCGATTGCTTTTAATGTTGTTGAACAGGTTGAACCGCATTTACGCCATCTAGTCGCTTCTGGCTTGATTGGGGTTTTTCAAAAACTATGGGCTGATTCTTGGGGGCCACGTTTGGAATATATTTTAAGAAATGCCGTTTTAGCGATTTTGGACTTTCCCGGTTCAACATTATTGGGCGTTGTCCGCATGCTTTCCGATAAAAGTTATCGTAAAAAAGTAGTTGCTAATATTAAAGATCCGGTTGTTAAAGCTTTTTGGGAAAAAGAATTTTCTAGTTATGCTGATAAATTTGCTTCAGAAGCAGTTTCTCCAATTCAAAATAAAGTTGGTCAATTTTTATCTAGTTCTTTAATGAGAAATGTTATTGGCCAAGTAAAATCAGCGATTGATATCCGTGATATTATGGATAATGGCAAGATTCTGATTATGAATCTTTCTAAGGGTCGAATTGGTGAGGATAATTCCGCTCTTCTAGGCGCGATGATGATTACCAAGATTCAATTAGCGGCCATGAGTCGAGTTGATGTTCCAGAAAAAATGCGTCGTGATTTTTATCTTTATATTGATGAATTTCAAAACTTTTCGACTGATAGTTTCGCTAATATTTTATCGGAAGCAAGAAAATATCGCCTTAATTTAATTCTTGCTCATCAATATATTGAACAATTGAGTGAGAAAGTAAAGCCAGCGGTTTTTGGTAATGTGGGAACTTTAGTTGTTTTTCGAGTGGGAGCGGCTGATGCTGAAGAATTAGTTAAAGAATTTACTCCAACATTTACGGAAGAAGATATTGTTAATTTACCGAAGTATGAGATGTATTTGAAGTTAATGATAGATGGGATTGCCTCTTCGCCTTTTTCAGCGATTGGTCTTCCACCTTTAAAGGTGGAAGAGAGAACTAATAATACTGAGAAAGTAATCAATTATTCACGGGAAAATTACGCAACCGGGAGAGAAATCGTTGAAGAAAAGATTATGCGTTGGCATGAAAGTTATGGTGAAGATGATAAGCCTAGCCCTAAACCAGAATCTAAATTTCCGCTTAGAGTTCCTAGCCAATCCCCGGCAGTAACTAATCAATCTACAATAATCAGTCGACCTACCTTTAATCAAAATCAAGATCAAAAATATCAAGTAATGAAATCAAGCCCGCAAGTAGTTAGGCCTCAGGTAATAAGGCCTCAGGTTACGACGACTCCGGCGGTAATTTCTGAAAAACCGGGTTATGAAGCAATTTGCGCTGATTGCGGTAATCATACTAAAACGCCTTTTGCTCCTGATGGAATTCGTCCGGTGTATTGTAAGGATTGTTTAACAAGAAAGAAAGAAGAAAAACGTCTAGAAACAGAAGCAAGAAAACAAGCGAAGGAAATGGAAAATAGAAAATTAATTGAAGTTGAAGAACTTCCTAAGTCAGAGCCAGAAAAAGTATTGTCTCTAGGTGATTTAAATAAAATTGCTCCAGTTGATTTTAAGGGAAGAACTATGAAAGTAAATAATCATCCAGTTGTACATAATGAAGATGATGAAGATAATGAACGAGATGATCAGTCTAGTCCAGTAAATTTTAATAATACAGAACAAAATAATAAAGAACAAAGTCTATCTGAAGGTGAAAATATTATAATTACCTAATTTCATGTATTTATTTTTTGATACAGAAACAACCGGCTTACCAAAAAATTATCAAGCGCCGCTTGATGATTTTTCTAATTGGCCAAGAATAGTCCAAATCGCTTGGAGCCTTTATGATTTTTCCGGTAATCATTGGGAAAGCCATAGTTACATTATCAAACCTGATGGTTTTATAATATCTCCCGAAGTCGCCAAGATCCATCGCATTACTCAGGCCCGCGCCGAAGAAGAAGGGGTAAGTTTAAAAGAAGCGCTTAATCATTTTGCTGATGATGTCCAAAAATCGACTTATTTAGTCGCTCATAATATAGATTTCGATGAAAAAATAGTGGGAGCCGAATTTTTGCGATTAAAAATGACTGATCACGTTGCTCCGGCTAATAAAATTTGTACGATGAAAAAAACGTCCGCTGTTTGCCGTATCCCTAACGGGCGCGGTGGTTATAAATGGCCCAACTTAACTGAGCTATATAAATTTTTATTTAATACTAATTTCCCTGAAGCTCATGACGCCGGGATTGATGTCAAGGCTTGTGCAGAATGCTTTTTTGAGTTAAAAAGAAAGAACCTTATTTAAACAATTATAAAAGAGGTTAAATCGAAGACTAAATATGGAAAAAACAGTTGATTATTTAAGAATTGGTAAAGCGACGGATTTAAGTGGTCGAGATTACAAAATTTATCGAATATTAGAGATTTTACCAGGGTTTTTATCGATTGCGACTCTGGTTCTTTTAGTAGTTTTTTCTTATTTTAAACCAGTATTTGTTGCTTATTTTATTATTGCTTTTGATGTTTATTGGCTACTTTTGGTCATTTATATGGCCATTTTTTTGATTACTTCCTATAAATTGCTGAAAAAAGGTTTAAAAACTGATTGGCGTTTGAAGTGTGAAAATTTAGAGGCAGGTATATTTGATACCAAAACTGTCGCCCCGGATTCCTTAGCTAAAAAAGGATTAGCTTGGAATGAGGTTTGGCATTTAATAGTTTTACCGGTTGTCGGTGAAAGCGTTGAAATAATTCGTTCTTGTTTAGTAGCTCTTGAGAAAGACGGCTTTCCAACGGATAGAATGATAATCGCTTTAACTATTGAAGAACGAATAGGTAAGAGCGGCCCGGAAAAAGCAGATATAATTCGTCAAGAATTTGCTGGTAAATTTGGACGGCTAGAAATTGTTTTTCATCCTAACGGATTAGAAGGAGAAATAATAGGTAAGGGTTCAAATCAAGCTTGGTGCGTTAAAAAATTAAAGGAAAGTTTGTTGGATAAAGAAGGGTTTGATTATAATAAAATATTAGTTAGCGTTTTTGATATTGATACTATTGTTCGACCCGGTTATTTTTTTGCCCTTACTTATAAATTTTTATCAGTTTCCGATCCATATCATGCTTCCTATCAGCCGATTCCGGTTTATCATAATAATGTTTGGAGTGCGCCATTTTTTTCTCGAGTCGCCGCTTCCTCAAACACTTTTTGGCAAATGATCATGCAGGTTAGAGAGGAAAGTCTAGTAACCTACTCTTCTCACTCCATGACTTTTATTGCTTTGAATGAAATTGGTTTTTGGTCGCCTAGAAATGTTAGTGAAGACTCAAGAATATTTTGGCATTGCCTCATGTATTATAATGGTCATTACCGAGTGGAACCGATTTATTTCGATGTTTCGATGGATGTAACTTGTGATCAAACTTTACCGCTTACTATCCGCAGTCTTTATAAGCAACAACGTCGTTGGGCTTGGGGAGGAGAGAATATTCCTTATCTTATTTTCAATGCGATGAAGCGTTGGAAAAATAAAGATTTAGATAAGGGCATGATAATTAGCCATATTGTCATTCAAATATATGGTTTTCATGCTTGGGCGACAAATGCTTTAATTATTGCCGTTGTTGGTTGGATGCCGATGCTTCTTGGTGGTGATCGTTTTAATTCAACGGTTTTATCAGGCAACTTACCGATGATCACGCAGAATTTAATGAATTTTGCTATGGTCGGCTTGATTTTATCGGCTATAGTTTCTTCCTTGCTTTTACCAAAACGTCCAGCTCAATATTCGATTTGGAAAAATATTAAAATGATTTTAGAGTGGTTTCTGATCCCGTTTGTAATTGTTGTTTTTGGTGCAGTTCCTTGTTTAGAGGCACAAATAAGACTCATGTTTGGTAAGTATATGGGCTTTTGGGTAACGCCAAAATCGAGAAATTAAATCTCTTTGGCGATTCCGGTTTAGCTATGTTATAATAAGATACATGGCAAACAACAAAATAAGGCCGCGTGGTTTTAGTAACGGCCAAACAGATCATCAATATAACTCTTTTTATAAATTAGTTTCTAACCAGCGCTTTCTAGCGATTATTGGTTTAGTTTTGTTATTTGTTATTGTTTTGCCCCTCGCCAAAACATATAGCCAAAGACGTTTGGTCGAAAAAGAAATTACCGACGTCCAAAAAGAAATTGCTCAATTTGAAAAAGATAATCAAGAATTAAAAGAGATGCTTAATTATCTCAAATCTGACCAATCTTTGGAGGCTCAGGCTCGAATTAATTTGAATTTAAAAAAGCCGGGCGAAACAGTCGTCGTTATTGAAAAAGGAGAAGATGAAAAAAAACAGGACGAACTTCAGAAAGAGCAAGCGACCAAGAGTAATCTTAAAAAATGGTTTGATTATTTTTTTAGTCGCTAATATTTAGCGATTAATAATTTTTGGAGCCGAGAATGGGGATCGAACCCACGACCTACGGTTTACGATACCGTCGCTCTACCAGCTGAGCTATCTCGGCCTATTAGAGCGGGTGAGCGGAATCGAACCGCCTTCTTCAGCTTGGGAAGCTGACGTAATAACCATTATACAACACCCGCGCAAGTAAATTCATTATAATCTTAAAAGAGATTTTTAGTCAATCAGATATTATTTATGATAAAAAATAAAAAAGTTTTAGTTTGGTTAGCGGTACTTGTATTTATAATACCTGGTTCCGTCTTAGCAAGAGACGCTTCTTTAGAAATAAATTATCAGCCGCAAACTTTTACCGCCGCCGTTAAATTAAATATTTCTGAAAATAAAGACAGCTTAAATATTCCTTGGGAATGGGAAGCGCTTACCCCTGCTTATGACTATTCTCTCGTGAGTTCTGGTTTTTATGATCCGAGTAGGCCGATAAATATAAAAATTTATTATCCTAATAAAAATAATAAACTTAAACAGATTTTTTCATATGACATGGCGGCTAAAGTTTGGCGGCCGATTTTAACTACAGATTTTCCGGGGGAACAATATGTAACCGCAAAAACCGATTCAGTTTCCGGACGCTTAATCGTTTTATCTAACCCGGACGTTTTAACTGTTGGCGATGCCAGTTGGTATAAATATAAGAATGGACTTTTTGCCGCTTCGCCAGATTTTGCTAAAGGGACGATCTTAAGAGTTTATAATTTAACTAACGGGAAATTTGTTGATGTTACCGTTAATGATTTTGGGCCGGAACGTGCTAAACACCCAACTCGGGTAGTTGATTTAGATAAAGTTGCTTTTCAAAAAATAGCCTCGACTGGAGACGGTATAGTTTCGGTAAGAATTGAAACGCTTAAAGTCGTTACGCCTAGCATTCAACAAAAAATTGCTCAATTATCTGATATCCCTAATATCACCGCCTCATCAGCTGTTATTATGATGGAGGGAAATGGCAAAATGATTTGGGGAAAAGATGAAAACAAAATATCTCCTTTAGCTAGTCTAACTAAGTTAGTAGCCATGCGTACTTTTTTTGATACTCGACCGACTTTATCAAAAATAGTTAGTTATAATAAACAAGATGAGAATTATAATTATAAATATTGTAAACCTTGGGAATCGGCACGTTTGAGAGTTGCTGATGGTGAAACTATGACAATTGAAAATTTAGTCTACAGCGCCTTGGTTGGCTCGGCTAATAACGCGGTTGAATCTTTAGTTAGAGTAAGCGGTTTAAAACGCGAAGATTTTATTGCGGCGATGAATGCTAACGTTAAAAATTGGGGCGCTAAAAATACAAAATTTATTGAACCGACCGGACTCTCGCCCGATAATGTGAGTTCTCCTTACGATTATGCTATAATAGTAAAAGAGATATTTCAAAATCCGGTAATCCAAAAAATTAGTACGACTAAAACTTATTCTTTTAAGACTATCAATACCAAAAAAGCCCACACGTTAACTAATACTAATCAGTTATTAAAAAATTCCACCTATCCTATTATTGGTTCTAAGACCGGATATCTCGATGAAGCCGGACATTGTTTAATAACTAGAGTTAAAACTTCTCAAGGGAATATGATTGTTGTTAATTTTGGTTCAAAAGGAAAGACGGAAAGTTTTTGGGATAATGAGCAATTAATTCGCTATGGACTGCGAATGATAAAAACACAAAAATAATTTATTATGATTACTATTAAAAACGCTTCTAAAACCTATAGTAATAAGGTTAAAGTTTTAAATAAAGTCGACTTAAATATTAAGGCTGGCGAATTTGTTTCGATTGTCGGCCAATCTGGCGCTGGAAAAACAACGCTAGTTAAAGTTTTAATCGGCGAAGAACGTTTAGATAGTGGCCAAGTAATTGTTGGTGATTGGGATATTACAAAAATTTCCGGTCATGAAATTCCGTTTTTAAGAAGACAAATGGGAGTTATTTTTCAAGACTTTAAACTTTTACCGAAAAAAACTTTGGCGGAAAATGTCGCCTTTGCTTTAGAGGTTTCTGGCGGTAGCCAGGCCAAGATCAGTAAAATAGTCCCTAGCGTTATGAGAATAGTCGGCCTTGAAGATAAGAAAAAACGTTATCCAGATGAAGTTTCAGGTGGAGAGAAACAACGAGCGGCAATTGCTCGAGCGCTTGTTCATCAACCAAAAATATTATTAGCCGACGAACCGACCGGTAACCTGGATGCAATCAATGCTAATGAAATTATTGATTTACTTTTAAGAATTAATAAATTTGGAACAACGGTAATTTTAGTTACTCACAACAAAGAAATTGTTAATCATTTGAATCATCGAGTGATAACTATGGAACATGGAAAAATAATAAGTGATCAAGAAAACGGAAAATATTTATTATAATTAAAATATAAAAAAGATGTTATCTTTATATAGAATAATAAAATTTAGTTTCCAAGACATTGTTCGTAATGTTTGGCTTTCGGTTGCAACTATTACTATTTTATTACTTGCGCTTTTTTCGATTAATACTTTGATGACCGTTAGAGTAATAAGTGATAGCGCCGCTAAGGCGGTGCAAGAGAAAATTGATATCAGTCTTTATATAAAACCAGAAACTCCGGAAAGTGAGATTCTTGCCCTTAAAGCAGAGATCTCTAAATCGAGCCGTGTAAAAAATATTGTTTACGTTTCTAAAGAAGTAGCTTTAATAGATTTTAGGGAGCAATATAAAAATAATCAAGAAGTGTTAGCGGCCCTGAAAGAACTTGGTCGTAATCCTTTGTCTCCGAGCCTGACAATTATTCCTAATAATTTTTCGGAGGCAAATTTATTAATCAATGAGTTGCGGATGATTGATAAACCGATAATTGAATCGCGTGATTTTTCTAATAATGCTGTAGTTTTAAATAAAATAAATAATATCACCAAGCGTGTTAATGAGGTTGGTTTATTTATAATTGCTATTTTTATTTTAACTAGCTTATTAGTAGTTTATAATACTGTCCGAGTAGCGATTTACACCCATCGTCAAGAAATAGAGATTATGCGTCTTGTTGGTGCTTCCAACGCTTTTATTTATTTACCTTATGTTTTTTCTGCTTTTATTTATACGTTATTTAGTACCTTAATTATTGTTGTGATATTTTATCCATTCCTAACTTTATTACAGCCTTATTTAGAGGTTTTCTTTATGGGATATAATGTTAATATTCTAGCTTACTTTGTCAATAATTTCTGGTCAGTTTTTGGTGTTCAATTTTTAGTTATTTTGGTAATTAATATTTTCGCAAGTTTATTCGCAGTTAGCAGATATGCTAAAATTTAGGGGTTTTAATGTATAATTCAAGAAAGAGTTGACTTTTTTTGTCTAATTATTAATAATATCTCTATATTCATTTATATTCGGGGATCGTCTAACGGTAGGACTCCAGGTTTTGGTCCTGGCTATTGGGGTTCGAATCCCTATCCCCGAGCAAAAGAAAAAAGAAGGAATTAATTCCTTCTTTTTTCTTTGTTTGGAAACGATAGGGATTCGAACAAGCAGCGAGCGAGACATGAGAATGAGCGGAAGCGAATTCGAATAATCGAGCGACGATAAGCGCGAGCAAGCGTAGCGCTTAGCGGCTGGTCTGGACAAGTGAGTTTGGCGCATTTCCGGCGCCAAGCGAGCGCGATAATCCCTATCCCCGAGCAAATAGACAAGAATACCATTTTCGTGGTATTTTTGTTATATACTATTAAATATTCAATTATGAAAAAAACTATATTGCTTTTATCAATTTGCGTAATTATTTTGATTGGAGCTATTTATATTCTTAAAGAAAAGCATAACAGAGAAATTCAAGTAACAAATTATTCCAACTCAGATAATAGCTTATCTAATTCTTCGGGTACTATACCAGATTTTCAAAAAGAGGAGGCTAAAAATAAGAAAGTTGATAAAGATGGCGATAATTCATGTGAAGATAAAATTAAAGATTTTTATGCCAGCTATATGAAAAGTGGTGACTATACATATACGGACAATACCATTAATATTTTTACTGGCGAAAAGTATGCAATTAAAAAAAGTAGCAATGAAGGTTGTGGCAGAAATGGCTCTTTGTGCGATTTAATCAAAGAAGATGGTGAAAATATAGACATAATAGATAATCTATTATTTCCAACCTGCGCTCTTTATTCTGATGGGACTGAATATCTAAAAATAATGAACAACGCAGAACTACTTGAATTTGTCGATAAAGATAATCTTTTAATAAGTTTCGGAGAATATGATCACTGTGTAAATGATGCTAGTATTGCCAACTATAATTTAAAAACAAAGAAACTAACAAATAATCTTTTGTCATTTAGTCACATGGAAAAATCCTGTTGGGACAAGGGTTATGTCCCGTATGATATATGCAAATTGACCTCGTGCCTAACATTTACGGACGGAATAACATTTAAAAAAGATGAGGAAATAATTAATGTGAAAAATAATATAGAATACCCGTATGATGTTGTATTTGATGTAAAAACAAATTATAAAAATACGGAAACTATTAGTTTATTAATAAACAAAGAGGCTTACATATTTAATTTTAATACAGGGTCTTTAATTAGGGGTAATTAATAGGTGTTTTTATAAAAAACCGTTCCAACTATATCCCAGTCCCCGAGCCAATAGACAAAACACCACTTGCCGTGGTATTTTTGTTTTATATGACCAAGGAATTAGATAAAAATAAAGAGATAGATGATATATATCAAAAAGCTCGTGAGGAGGTCGCGGATTTAGGTTTTCGACAGAGGGAAATAGCTATCTCTTATCTAAAAAAGATTGAACAAAAAAAGATTAACGATTTACGAGAGCTGCTCTCTAAAAGTTGATATTATTTTTATGACTTCAGAAAAAAGCCAAAATTTTTTTAAAGATGGTAAGGAAAAACCGATAGTGACGAAGTTTTCTGGCGAAAAAAATGAAATAACTGAAAGTTTGCCGGTTAAAATTGAGAATTATCTCAACAGTCTCAATAAACTTAAAGATGAGAGTCGGCTAGACACTACAGAAGCCTTAGATTTAATAATGGATTCAAAAGATGATCACTCGTCCGCTCTCTTTTATGAGAAGAAAGAGGCGATTAACGAAATCAAGAAATTAGATGGCGAGAAGATAGTCTTGATCACAGATTCTGAAAAAGCGCTTCAGGACAAGCATAAAGAATATGTGGATATTAAAAAACCGTGGTTAGATGCTGAGCCGTCTAAATCGATAGACTATGAGTCGTTGATGCAGGAGAAAGAAATTTTGAAGTATCGCGAGTTAAAAGTATTGGCGGCCGTTTCCTATAAGAAAATTAAGGATCATGCAGCTAGTTTGGGCGTGGAGATAAGCGGTCTACCTGAAGAAAAAATAAGTTATACTGGAGATTATTTAAATTCAGGTGTATATAATACCGATTCGGATGATATTAAAGTTAAATCGAACTCCGCAAAAGTTATTATCCATGAAGAGTTGCATTTTGCCGGTGCTGTAGATAACCGAGAAGGGCGGAAGCATATGGGTGAAAACCGATTGTCTAAAAGCGGTTTTGGTTCAGTCTGGAAAGCTAAAGAAGGTGAGGCGAAAAATAGAGACCTCCTCAGGAGTCTTAATGAGGCGGTAACAGAGAAAATGGCCGGTGAAATATTCAATAATAATAAAGAATCTATCATTTCTGATGTTATTAAAGCTGATCCAGAAATTGCCAAGCTTAATGATGAGTTAGTAGAGAAAGAAAAAGCCTTAGCACTGGCTAATTTAGAACGGTATCTACCAGATAAGTATAAAACTTTTCAAGAGAATGTCTTTATTCAAAAATTTGAAATGGAAAAACTGAGCTTTGAAGAGCTTGCCGCCGAAGAAAAGCAAAAGATAGAGTCAAAATTTAATTCTGAAATGTTTGACGTTAGAAATCAAGAGATGCTCCGGGAAAAGAATGGATATAATAATGAAATAAGAGTGCTAGATGCAATTTTAGAAAAATTATCTCAAGCAAGGACGGGGCAGGAAAATATTAGTCTTGATGAGGCTAGGAATAAGGAATGGCAAGATATGCAAAGAGCTTATCTCAGAGGAGAGACTATTTATTTGCGCCGAATAGAAAAGATCGTCGGCCCTAATGTGCTTAGAGAGTTTAGCGCTATAGATTTAAAAAAGGTGAAAAGGGAAGAGGAGACAGCTGAAAGTTATCAGAAAAAGATTAATGATTTAATCGGTCGGATAAATAATTAAGAAATTTTAAAAATGGTTTTTATTACGATTGACTTATATAAGTGCAACCGTTCCAATCTTATCCCAGTCCCCGAGCAAATAAGTTTTAGCGTTATAATATAAATATGAAAAAACAGACAATAAGTAAGTTTAAACAACCCCCTCAATTAAAAATTACTTGGTGGGTTTCAAGTTTTTTTATTTATTTAATTTTAGGAATTATTGCATACATGATTATAAAAATAATTCCATTAAATCAAAATATTTATTCTGACATATACGACATGAAAATAGCGGGTGTATCGAGATTATTAAAAATTGTAATAGTTGAAATTATTTTTTCTATACCCACTTTTATTTTAGGTATTATTGCATACAGAAAAGGTGAGCGATCTTGGATATTGTGGTTAGGATTCATACCGGCAATTATCATTAATGTATTTTTAATGTTAGGTATCTTATATAGTCTAATATTTATTTTATTATAAATTATTAAATTAATGCTATATAAAGAAAATATTTAGATAGGATTAAGACTCAAATTCTCTTCTAATTTTAGCCACTCTATTTCTGACTTTATTCATGACTCGGAGTTAGTAATACAAAAACGAGCAGAAATGTTCGTTTTTGTTATAATATCTTAGTTCAAACATTTTTGCTATTTTAGGTGTTTATGATATTCTAAGAGTAGCTTAAAAGTATAAAAATAAAATTATGAAAAAGACAATTCAAATTTTTTCGTTATTAGTATTAGTTTTAGCCTTGGGTGGCTGTAGTTATAAAATTGTTAAAAATAACCAATCAGAACAAACTAGTTCTGGGATTAAGTCAGAAGTAGTAAATCAGCAAAATCAAGTATCCATGGTGTTAAAGGAGCAGCAGCTAAATGAATATAAATCAAACTCAATTTCTATTAAATACCCAAAAAATTATGAAGTAAAAGAAAAAGACGAAATGCTCATTGTCTCGAGTGTAAATGGAAAAATTATTATTGGCGGGTTTAAGCCATCAGTTGGCTATCCCGAAGCAGACGAAAAAGTTTTTCCTTTTAGAGAGATTATGTATACTGAAAACCCGAAATTAAATGCAGATGCAATACCTGCCGCGCTTTATTATATTTATGGCGACACAAAAACCAAAACTGAATTATCAGAAATATTAAAAACAGTAAAAAAATAGAAAAGAAATAAACTTATCAAAATATTTGAGGCTATTAGAAAATCAGCCTTATTTATTAAATATAATTTATTCTAATTTCTGGCTGGTTCCATATATTTCCGTATTTAGATATAATACGCATATAATCACTATTATTATGCAAATCAATAAAAAATTACCACTTTTCCTGCATGACGAAAAAACTAATGAAATTTTTAAAATAGTTGTTGCTTCTATCCCTAAGAGCACTAAAGCATATTTAGTAGGCGGGGCTATTAGAAATGCTGTTTATTATAAATATTTCAAACAAAAGTTGCCCCAAAGAGATTTTGATATATTATTGATAGGTGACCAAGTTGGTTTTATAAAAAATTTAAGACATAGGGGATTTATTTTTGGTAAAATAAAAAGAAAACATGAAGTGGTTGTAAAAATAAAACGAATCCCAAAGCCAATCCATGCTTATAATGATTATCTGTATTTAGATATACATATTGCAGAAGAAAAAAGTGCTTTAAAAAATTTAGCAAAAAACTCCAATTTTACAATTAATGGATTCGCCATATCTCTAAAGGATATTTTTAGAGAGGATTGGTTTGATGAATTAATATCCTTGCCAGGTGCTCTGGCTGATTTAAAAAATAAAAGATTAAAATTAAATCAGTTGAGCCATCCTGCGAATTTGTTTGCCTGTATGAGATTTATGTCTCTTGGTTTTAAACAACCTAAACAAGCAGAAATAGATTTATTATTAAAAAGTTTGAGTGATTTAAAGGAGCCGCGATATGAAAAAAATATGAGAAAGCTGTTTGGTTATGTCGGTGGAGAGGGCAATGCTAAAAAATTGCAGAAAAAATTAAAGATAAAACAAAATATTTTTAATTTAAATAAATAAACAAAATCAAAAGATGATAGAACAATTGCGATTATTAAGTTTGAAAAATGAATGCCTAATTTTCTCCATAATTAGCCACCCACGTCCGAAATATATTATAACCTTAAAATATGGTTATATTCAATAACCCGCAAGATCCATTTATTAACAAGGAATTTATCAAGATATTAATGGATTATGCAAAAATTAGCTACATTAATGATTGCCCTACGCTTAATGGGAAAACTTTTTTTTGGTCTACTAAATATTATTCAAATATAAGATGCCAATACCTTCTAGACAAGGATAATAAAAACAAAGAATGTTATAAATTATTTTTTTTAAAACATCCAGAAAGCTATCAAGAATCTTATAATAAATATACCAAGAATTTTAGAAATGCGGTAAATAAATCCAAAAAACAGTCACTTATTTTAGAGATAATTAACAACCCTTCGATTGATGTGATTAATAATTGCTATGTGATGTATCAAAAAAACATGGACATCTTGAAGACTTTCAGTTTTAGTCGCGATTTTTTCCAAAAGGTTTGCGGATTATCTTATAGTAGTCTCTGGATAGTGAAGAAGAATGATCGAGTAGTCTCCTTCGCGCTTATGTTAGGCAATCTCATGTTTATTCAATCATCTAATCATTTGGGTAAGAAAATTTGCGCTAACAATTTTTTATATGACAGTCTCTTAAAAGAAACGGCTCATAATTATATTTTTTTTGGTATAGCCTCTCAAAATAATTCAGGATTATTCAAATTTAAGGTCGACGCGGGATTTGACACATGGTCAGCCGTTGAGACAAAATTTGATATTTTTCAGCATATTCCATCTTTTTTGCGAAATAATTTTATTGCTTGGTTTTTTCTTAAATTTATCAATAAAAATAAATTAATAAAATATTGTTTACCGTATTAGTTTTTTTGTTTATTTAAAACAGTTTCAACTATATCCCAAATTACGAGCAGATTGACAAAAGGTATACCCAAATGGTATATTTTTTTGTTACCTTAACAATTTTAGTAAACATATATAATAAACATAACCCGTAGGCTGAAAGCCGAGAAAAAATTAAAAAAATGAAAGAACCACTAGTAAACGAAGAACTTAGGAAATCGTTAGAAAAGCCAAATTTTTTAGCGATAGATCTTCTTATCAAGGAGAAACTCAAAACAGCCGGCATAATTTTATGCGACACTAATAACGAAATACCTACGCTTGAAAATGGTGTTAAGTTTTTTGAAAACGAACTTTTGAAAAGAGATCGGGCAACAGTAATAATTTTTACTCATTACTGCTTGGCGCCCATAATGAAACTTTTCAGAGAAGCAAGCATAATGAAATTATGTTTTGAATCATCTTCCTTTGCAACTATTGCAATGATATTTGCGGGATACGCGGAGGCGGGTCTAGCTAAGGGAATAAATTCTATTCCAAACAAAAACCATGTTAAACTTATAACTACTTTGCCCACTCTTTTTGAACAAAATGAGTTTGAGAACATAATATCTTGTTCCAAATATATTTTATCGGGCTTTCTTGCAAAGACAAAGGAAGCAATAAAATGGCTCAAAGAAGATATAGAGCCACAAAAGAAACAGGCGGATGCTCTTAAGGAATTTATTAATCTTTTGCGAGAAGATGGATTTAATGAGGAGCAAGACAAAAAGAGCAAAGAAAAAACAACTCAAAGGGTGCTCGATGTTTGTATGCCGGGCGGGGTAGATAATAATCATAATCTGTACACGCTAAAAACAAGAGAACAATTTGGGATGTTTTCACCGGATAAAGAGCTTCTGATTGACATAGATAGGATATTTATCTATCTCGATATTCTTTCTTTTGCTGGGTTTCTTCCTAAAAATCTCCCCGAAAATGCACTTGAACTAAATTTCACGAAAAATGATTTTAATTTCGATAAAGCTACTTAGTTACTTGGCCATTCGAAGAAAAGACAAAAAAGTCATTTTATCGGATGGCTTTTTTGTTACAAAAGTTCTAAACGATTCGGATGAAAGAAGTAGCCACGGCGCGAAAGATGCTGTAGTATATATGCCAAGGGAATAAAAAGTGTTAAGCTATTTATAGCGAGATATAAAAATATAAATATAATTTTATGAACGAGGACTCTATTCAACTAGCCGCGGAATCAATAGCAAAACAAAAAAATAAAGAAAGCAAAATAACTCAACTTAGATCAGAAATACCAGGTGAAAAAATTGAATACGAAAAACTGGTAGAAGAAATGAAAAGAACTGATTTATCAGAGGAAGATTTAGAGGCGATATCTGAATTTAAAGAAAGTTTCGAAATGGCTTTAATTAGAAAAAGCAAAGAAATTATCCCACTGTTAGAAAAAGAAATAGATATGTATCAAAAAGATCTAAATGCTACTGAAAAACATTTGCTTGCTTCCAGTGATGACGAAGCATCGCTAACATATAAAGGTCAAATAGACTATTTGAATGAAAAATTAAATAATCTGCATCAAGAAATAATAGAATATCAAAACATATTAAAACTCTAAATAGAACCATGTTAAAAAGTTAAAATTGTACTCTAATCTTCACTACAATTAGCTATTAAAGTTTGTAGGCTGTTTTTCCAAGCAAGCTAAATAAAAATACATCTAAACGGATGTATTTTTTGATTTGGAAATAAGATGGGCATAAATTTTATAATTATTTTATCCGTATCTTAGGTTGCTTATGTTGTAATAATTAATATGAAAAAAGAACAAATAACAAAAACCACTAATATTGCTGTGTACCAAGCAAAAAATGGGGCCATTGAACTGCGAGCTGATTCTAATAAGGAAACTATATGGGCAACTCAAGCTGACATAGTAAAATTATTTGAAAAAGATCAGTCTGTTATTTCAAGACATATTTCGAGAATTTTTAAAGATGGCGAAATTAGCCAAAAAAGCAATATGCAAAAAATGCATATTGCAAATTCAGATAAACCCACAATTTACTATAGCTTAGACGTAATCTTATCTGTTGGTTATAGAACTAATTCGGTCAGGGCGATTGAATTCAGAAAATGGGCGACCAAAATATTACGCCAGCACATTACTAAGGGTTATACGATTAATCCTGTTTTAATTAAGAATCATTATCAACAATTTTTAGAAGCAATAGGCAGTATCAAAAAACTAGTTCCGGTTGACTCAAATATTGACAGCGCTAGTATTTTAGAGCTTGTGACTGCTTTCGCAGATACTTGGTTATCGCTTGATGCTTATGATAAGGATGCTTTGGTGGCTGGTGGAAAAACTAAAAAACAAGTCATTTTAACCGCTGAGCAACTCAATAAATTTTTAGGTGAATTTAAAAAAGAGTTGGTTAAAAAAGGTAAGGCCACTGATATTTTTGGCCTAGAAATTAGCAAGGATGTTGTATCGGGAATAGTTGGCAATGTTATGCAGTCATTCGATGGGAAGGCGCTCTATCCAACCGTAGAAGAAAAGGCGGCGCATTTATTATATTTTATGGTAAAGAATCATCCCTTTATTGATGGAAACAAGAGAAGCGGAGCCTTTGCTTTTATTTGGTTTTTGAAAAAGGCAGACTTACTTGAAAGTTCAAGGATTACACCACCCGCGCTAACGGCCTTAACTTTATTTATTGCTGAAAGTGATCCTAAAAATAAAGAAAGAATGATTAAAATAGTATTACAGCTATTAAAGCAATAAAATAAAGTTGATATTTTATGTCTCGATTTTTCGATGATTTTATGCTATAAATAATAGACTAGTAAACTAATACTTAAATAAATGAACCGTATTAAAGTGATTGTAATTTTTTTTGTCGCTGCCCTCTTAATTCTTGTGGCCGTCTTTTTTTATGGCCGTTATCAAGGTAAAGTTGCCGCTAATCTTGAAAACAGACCACCAATCGTTAATTCTCAAGTTATTTTAGAACGAATTACAAACCAATACTTTTTAGTTACTAAAACTGTATTTTTAAATAGTAAAGTAGAAATAGATACGCCAAAAAATAATGATTGGACAGATTTATTTACTGGAAAGAAGCTTACCGTTATGGGGCTAATCAGAGTAGACGTTGGTGTTGATATGAAAAATATGCGTCTTGAAAATATTGTCGTTGATTCTTCAAAAAAGCTTGTGACAATAAGTTTGCCTCACGCTGAAATTCTTGATTCATCACTTTCAGGAGAACTTGATTTTGCAGTGGACAAATCAATTGTTGAGAAATTAAAGGGTCTTTTGAAAAATACTCAGAATGATGATTATAACCTTGCTCTTATAACCTTAATTGAGAGGGCAAATAATCAGGTAACTGCTGATGAGAGTATTTTTAATTCTGCTCGAGAAGACTCAGCTAAATTGGTACAACTTATTGTATCGGGAATGCTTAAAGATTATCAGGTGCTTATAAAGTAAATTGGAAACATGCTAATAGAAAAGCCAAAAATTAAAGATTTAGAAATGATTCGCAAAATCCTAGAGCAATGGGCTGAGCTAGAGGAAGTCGATAAGTATTTGTCTCGAATAAATTCCGAAATTAATGGTCAGACGGAGTATTCTATGAACTTTTGGGTTATTAAAGACCAAGAACTAGTCATCGGGGTGGGTGGCTTAGCTAAACCGTTGCCATTTATTTTGTCATTAGCTACGACAAATAATCCAGGAGAGATAAAAATACTTTACATTGATGATAGCCATCGCGGTAAAGGGGTTGGTAAGCAAATGATAAAATTTTTAGAACAAGAAGCCGAAAAACTTGGTTATACAGAATTATTTATTCGGAGTGCTGAAAAATATAAAAATACCGCTTACGATTTTTATGAAAGAATGGGTTATGAAGAGTTATGTAAATTGGAAAATAATATGAGCGTATTTTATAAAGTAATTAAATAGCATGGATGCATTATTAGATAATAAAAAAATTGATTTTTCATTAAATGATTTGCCTATTTTAATCTCTGGTGCAGAAAAGACTGGATCCTCTTTTTTTACCATTTGTTTGTTAGCCAATCTATTAAAAGATGGACATAAAGTAATTTTATTTTCTGCCCATCAGGCAGCCAAGGAAGAATTTAGAAGACAGGTTGGTGTGGATTTGAATAATGCTTTAATAATTGATTCTGAAAGTGAAGACGATTTTATTGATATTATTAAAAATACCGCAGACTTGTTAGAAAGAGTAGTTCTAATAAAAAACATAGATTCATATAGCCAAAAATTATTCGATGCCGTAAAAGACCTAAAACTTGTTATTTTTTCTGGAGATTTGGATAAATGCCAATTCGCTGATGATTTATTAAAAAAGGATTTTAGTACAAAAATATTCTTTTCATATTCTAAAAAATCTCCGATAGAGAGTTTAAAGTTACTACCTAAATATTCTGGGAAAATTTTTAGTGAGAAATATAATGGAGTTATAAAGTTAGCAGTTTAATTAGATAAATGAAGTGAGTCAATAGACAAAATACCATTTTTCGTGGTATTTTTGTTATATAGTTAATAAATAATATGAATAAAATAAGAATCATGTGTTTTGGAGACTCGTATACCTGGGGCTATATTCCCGGCAGTAATCATGAAAGATTTCCTGAAAGTATAAGATTCCCGAAAGTGTTACAAAAAATGTTGGGGACTAAATACGAGATTATCGAAGAAGGTTTAAACAGCAGAACTCTAATCTCCGAAGACCAAAGACCTGGCAAAGAGGGTCGAAATGGGAGTTTATATATTACTCCTTGCTTAGATACTCATGACCCGCTAGATTTAGTTGTTTTAATGTTGGGAGTGAACGAATTAAAGCACACATATAAAAATTCTCCTGAAAAAATAGGCGACCTCTTAGATGAATTTTTTGTTAAAGTAATTCTCAATAGAAAATCACAATTTCAAGACAAATACCCAAAATTATTAATTATTTCATTGCCAGTTATTAATGAAAAAACCAAATATTGTCAGGAAAGATATATCGGAGGTGAAAAGAAATCTAAAAAATTAAAATTTATCTACCAAAATATTGCTAAAAATAATAAATGTTATTTTATTAACGCTAGTGGGCTGACTGTTGGAATTGATGGTCTTCATCCTACAAAAGAAAGTCATATAAAACTTGCCGGAATGATTTATAATAAAATAAAGTCTATTAAATTCTGTTATGAATAAAATATCAAATATTTCTCAAATCAAATCCGAAAAATGGGTTAAAAATTGGTCGGGGAATTGGCGCACAACCTTCACGACTTTATATTATGCATATACGGACGGCTTAAAGCCATATATCGGCAGAAACTTAGATACTAATTTATTAATTTGTGAAAAAAAAGTTAGCTCAAACTATATAGCTAAAAAAGTATTGGATAATTATTGTAAGTATACAGCCAACTTAGTTATTAAAAATAATAAATTGGCTACAAAATGGGCGAAAGATACTATCACTACGGCTGAAAATCTATTTAAAATAATGGCGAAGCTAGAAAATAATAACAATCTTACGCTATCTAATCTTTTAGAGCTTAAAACTAATTTTTATCTGCATATTCCTCCGCATTTCTCAATGAAAAAAGTAATTGATTATTTACCTTTAAAATTACAAAAAAAATTAACTTTTGAACTTACCGCCGCTAGGTTAAAAACAGAAAATTTATTTAATGCCGTAGATTCGGCCTTGAGAAAATATACAAAGTTAATTGCTAAAAAATCAGGACACCCACTGGGTTTAGTAGATTTCTTAACAATAGACGAGGTTGAACTGTATCTGAAGAATAACAAATTACCCTCCAGGAAAGAGCTTGTTAGCCGTTCGAATGGTTTGGCATTTTTTTGCCAAGGAAAGAATGTGAAATTACTTACCGGTAGCGCTTATGTTGATTTACAAAAACACCTCGTAAATTTTATGGGAAACGAATTAAAGGGGACTATTGCCTATAAAGGTATAGCCAAGGGTGTAGCAAGAATAATTCTGGATCCGTTTAAAGTGAAAAAATTTGATAAAGGAGATGTTTTGATTACGGGAATGACTAGGCCAGAATTTTTATCTTTAATGAAAAAAGCATCTGCCTTTGTAACTGATGCTGGAGGGCTATTATCACATGCCGCGATTGTCGCTAGAGAATTGAAAAAGCCGTGTATTTTAGCGACTGAAAATGCCAGTAAGGTTATAAAGGATGGCGACTTAGTAGAAGTCGATGCAAATAATGGAATAGTTAGAATTCTAAAAGAGAGTATATGAATCAAAGTTGAAATCCGCTGTTGGTAAAATGGCTGGTTGTCTTTTAGGAGCGGGGTTTGTTTTGATTATGGCTAATTTTATCAAATTTTAATTATGAAAAAACTTTTTTTCAAACGGTTTTTATGGCTTGGATCCGGTATTATAATAATATTGATCATTTTTAGTATCATCATTAATGATTTTCGTGAACAAGATGAAAATAAAGCTTATGACAAAAAGAAAATAGCTCAAGAACAAAATATCGCTTTAGCCAGAAATCTTCCCGTCTGCCCAGTCGATACTTCCGGACTTTTTACTGCGCCGTTTATGGATGGTGATAAGCCGGACATGATTATCCCGCTTGGTCACTCTAGCATGTCTGGCCATGTTGTTCCAACTGATCATGTTTATCCAAGTAACAATATTTTTGCCCCGGATACACCAATCTATGCGCCGGGAAGAATAATTTTGATCGGAATGGAAAACAAACAAATGTACTATAAGGAAACTGATGAAAAAGTCGCACCTGATTATCAGCTCAGCTTTGCACCCTGTCGCGGTATTAATTTAACTTTTATCCATCTTACAAAATTATCAGATAAATTATCATCAGCTTTCACAGAAAAAGTGGATTCCAATTGTGAGGATGATCAAAAAATTGATTTTGGCACTAGAAATGGAAAACCGATATATTACAAAACTTGTCATCCAAAATTTGTTCAAGTGATATTGGAACCAGGCGAACTTATCGGTTACTTTGGATTTACTGATAAAGTAGGAAAATCACAAGTAAATTTTGATATTGGTCTTTATGACTTTAATAAACCGGCTTTGGCTTTTATTAATCCTGATAGATATTATAATGAAACTAACCATACTGCCTGTTTTGTTGATTATTATACGCCAGAGCTAAGAGCTAAATATAGGGCTAAGTTTGGGAGTAATGATAATAATAATGGTGAAATATCGTTCTCACAACGTACTATCGAACCGGTGTGTGGCGAGGTCATGTATGATGTTGCAGGTACGGCTGCTGGAGCTTGGTTCAAAAATTCTCTCAAACCAGGAAATATAACCGATCAAGAAGCGTTAGCGCTAATTCACGATAATCTCAAACCAAACTTGGCTAAGATGTCGATGGCGGGTGTTGTGAGTTATACTTTTACATCGACTCATTCCGGTACTATCAATCGGGAATTCTCTGAAGTGAATGTCGATGGTAAGATTTACTGTTATCAAAGTGATGATAATTTCGATGGCTCTTATCTAAATAAAGACGGTAAGACAATTACCAAAAAAGGGACTAAATATTTATTGCAGTTAGTTGATGATATTCATCTCAAGGTCGAAGTTCAATCTGGTATCTGTGACGCAAACGAATCATTTAGAAATCCTGAAATATTTGAAAGGTAAATTCATATGAATTAAATAAATATGTTTGGTTGACTAAATATACTAGCAATGGTATATTTTTTTATTAATTTAGTCCTTTAAAATTTATTATTTAACCAAAAAATACCAATCAGAAATGACAAAAAAATTTAGTTCTAAGCAATGTTCTTTGCAATTGAAATTTTGTAAAGAGCCAGGTTTTAATTTTCGGGATTTATTTCCTGAAAATTGTGGTTTAGCAGCAGCAATTAATATACCAAGCGCCTCTTGGGTAGCTGGACAATTAATTACTGTGATTGAAAAACGCGGGGAAAAAGGCGGCGGCGTTGTATCTCAGCGTCAAGGGAAAATCTATGAAAGGCGTCGCGTTGGTCCTTTCAGTGTTCAGTTCCGGGATTTTGATGAAAAACGTTTTCGCCGAGAACTTCCAGGAAACATGGCCATCGCCCATTGTCGTTATGCGACTAAAGGTGATCCGGGTTTGGTGGCGAATATCCAACCCCTAATCGTGACTGAGTCTAAATATGGCCCTTTTGCCATTGCTCACAACGGTACTTTGGTGAACGTTGAAAATTTGAAAGCTGAACTTAAACAAAGTGGTTGTAAGTTCGATGCTACATCGGATACGGAAATTTTAATCCATCTGATTTTATCGTCTGGGGAGAAGAAAATTGAGAACGCGATTCTTTATGCTTTGGATAAAGTTTTCTGTTCCTATGCTCTACTTATTATTACTCGCGATAAAATCTTCGCTATCCGTGACCGTTATGGCGTTCGTCCTTTAAGCGTCGCTAAACTCGGTTCAGGATTTATGGTCTGTTCGGAAACCGTTTCTTTTGATCAATTTGTCGGAGCGGAATTTTTACGAGACGTTGCGCCTGGAGAAATGTTGATTTTTGAAAAAAAGTCGGAAAAATTTAAAAGCCTGATTTATGCTCGGGCGGAAGAATTTTTCTGCGTCTTTGAAAGCATTTATTTTTCCAATCCTCGTTCTAAGAACAAGGGAATCTATAATGAGGATTTTCGCCGGAAAATTGGAGAGCAGATTGTTTTAGAAAACCCGGAATTAAAAGGCGACCTTGTGGTTCCAATTTTGGACTCGGGCAAACATTTTGCTCAAGGTCTCGCTCATGTTTTGAGCACTCGGCTGCAAGTCCATAATGGAGATTTATACGAAGAAGCTTTTCAAAGAGCGCACGAACCCTTGGGTGGGCAATCTCGCTCGTTTACAGCTACTACTACTGAAGAACGAATTTCAGTAATTCGCCAAAAGCTTCATTTAAAAAAAGAGGCTATCGTTGGTAAGGAAATTATTGTTGTCGATGATTCAATTGTTCGTAGTCATACGGCGAAAATAATTGTCGAGATGCTACAGCAGGCGGGCGCGAAAAAAGTAATTTTCTGTGTTTGCTTTCCACCCATTGTTAATGTTTGTCCTAACGGAATGGATTTTCAAACGCGAACCCAGTTGATTGCTTATAAGCGCAGCCTGGAAGTTATTAAACAAACTATTGGCGCCGATGAGCTTATCTATCTACAACCCGCCGGGCTCTATAAAGTTGTTGCTGAAACCTATGGTGGCGGTATTTGTGGTGGTTGCTTTGGTGGCTCTTATCCGGAACTTCCAAAATATATTGCAGAATAAAGAATAATATTAATGTATGTGGTTGAAACCCGTCAATTTCTGGCGGGTTTTATTTTTTATTTTGCGTCGCTATTGACAAAATTATAATATTATGTAATATTTGTTTTAGAACTTTTAAAATTTTAGGTGATGAAAATTAAAAGTATTATCTTTTGTGGTTTGTTATGGGGAACAATTTATTTCGGTACAAATAATATAAAACTGTTTACTGCGCATGAGTTACCATTGTTTTCATTTGAAAAAAGTATCACAATGCATGAATATTGGATGATTCCTTACGTTTCTTGGGTATTCTACATTGTTGCTTTTTGTCTCTCAATCAAAAATGATACAAAAAAATTTATTCGATTAGCTACAGGTTTAGTTGTTGTTCATGCTTTAATATTTATTTTTTACCCCGTTGAGTTTCCTAGAAATTACGACCTCAACTCACTTTGTGCGGTAAATAAATTTTTATTAAATTGTGATAATCCGCAAAATTGCCTTCCCAGTCTGCATGTATCTTTAATTTTTCTAACACTATTGTCCGCCCAATTACTCGGTATATCAAAAAAGATGAGATATTTTTTTATAATTTGGGGAATGATTATCATGATTTCTGTGATATTTGTGAAACAACATTATATTATTGATGTGATGGCTGGGATTATAGTTACTACTATCTATTTTTATTTATTTTTTCTTTTTAAGGATAGATTACGAGGGAGCTTTTAAGTGTTAAGGCTCTCTTTTTTTATTCAAAATCATCTTAATCAGCCAACCCTCACTTTTCGAACAAATGCATGTACAAGGTCACACACATCGTTGACAGAAGAATAGCCCCCATGCTATTCTTTTTTAAATTATAATTTTTATAATTATAGTTCAGCAATTCGCAGTAATTTAACAATAACAGATAAAATAAGTTTCATAAACCATTTAATAGAAAGGAAAAAACCATGCCATTAGAAAAAGAATTTGAAGAAAGACTATATCCGATTCTTCCGGAAATAGTACAAAGATTCGGCACTCCGTTTCATATCTATGATGAAGTGGGAATCGTTAGAAATGGAGAAGTTTTGAAGACATTGTTTCCTGGTTTCCCTGACTTTCAGGAATTCTTCGCCGTCAAGGCCTGCCCCAATGTAATCATTTTAAAGATTATGTTGAAATTAGGTTTTGGATTTGATTGCAGTTCCATTCCTGAACTTGAAATGTGCCGGATGGTTGGTGCTAAAGGTGAGCAGATCATGTTTACCTCTAACAACACCTCACCCGAGGAGTTTACAGCCGCTTTAAAAAGCGGTGGATGTATTCTAAATTTGGATGACATCAGCATGATTAGCAAGTTGCCTTCGATGCCGGAACTTATTTGTTTTCGGTATAATCCTGGAGCAACGCGCGAAGGAGGAATTTTTATTGGCAACCCAGTGGAAGCCAAATATGGTGTCAGAGATGACCAAATTGTTGAAGCTTATCGTTTAGCAGGGGAACGCGGAGCAAAACGTTTCGGTTTGCATACTATGATTTGTTCAAACGAACTCAATCATTTGTATATTGCGGAAACGGTTAAAATGCTTTTGGATGTAGCCGCAAGAATACAAAAAGAGCTCAATATTAAATTTGAGTTCATCAATATCGGCGGCGGAATTGGTATTCCGTATAGGCCAGATCAACAAGCCTTTGATTTACTATCTTTGGCTAGCACTTCCAAAAATCTTCTTGAAAAATTTCAGGAACAGCAAGGTTATGTCCCCAAACTTTTTATAGAATGCGGCCGTTATATGACCGGTCCTTACGGTGCTTTAGTAACAACGGTTATTAACCGTATGTCAAAGTATCGTGAGTATGTGGGTGTTGATGCTTGCATGTCTTCACTCATGAGGCCGGCGTTATACGATGCCTATCATCACATTACTGTGTTAAACGGTGAAGGCCGCGAAACTGAAACAGTCGATGTTGTCGGCTCTCTTTGTGAAAACAATGATAAATTTGCCAAACAAAGGGAACTTCCTAAAACCAAAGATGGTGATATTCTGGTTATTCATGATACCGGAGCTCATGGTTATGCTATGGGGTTTCAGTATAATGGACGCTTACGTCCCCAGGAACTTATACTTCGTACCGATGGTACCGTAGAATTAATCCGAAGAGCGGAAACGTTCGGAGATTACATGAGAACATTTTACTATTAACAATCTAAACTAAAAAAATCAATTAGGTTATCAGTTATAATAGAAGATTCAAACTTTGGATCTTCTATTTTTTTATTGTATTAATTTGCAATTTTAGATATAGTATATTTATGAAAAAGACAACGAATATGTTGTTTTTAGCGATCATTATATGGATTTAAATAAGTATAGGCATGATGATTGGATAGTCTATTTTTCTGGAGGGAAATGGGCCCCCTTAGGTTTTTCTGCTTGGGCTGGTATATATACTCGCGTTCCATTTTCGAAAGAGATAAATAATTTTATTAGTCAGGCCGTGATAGTCTGGGACGGAGAAGCAACTACTTGTTATATTCGTGAATCAGAGCGGGAAAAATTTGGTAAGAAATTAGTACAAAAAGCCGTCAAGGATTCTAAGTTTATTAATTTCATTTCTCATCAATTTAGCTCTTCCGCCGATACAGTTTTATCTATGCAAAAAAAATTATTAAATAATTTTTCTCTTGAAGATTTAGAGAAATATAATAATTTTTTTACTACCGAGCATTACCCTTACCATGTCAAGGTAAAGAATATAGTTGATTTTCTTCCAGAGAATTTAAGAAATAAATATTTACCAGTATTGGAAGCGGCTAGAGTACATGCTGAGCCAGTTTTTTCTGAAGAGGTAAAATTTATCAAAAAGATGGCCGAATTTTTAGCAAAAGAAGTAAAATATAATCCAGTTTATCTGCAATATATTTTATATAGCGAAATATTAGGATATTGGAAAAAAGGAAAAAAATTTCCAAGTGAAGATATTCTTAAAGCGAGATCTGAGGGCTGTGTTATCTTTTTTGAAAAGGGGAAAGTAGAGAAAATATTAACTGGCCAAGAAATATTCAAGTTTAGTCATATATTTTCTAAATCGCATAGCAATAAATTAAATGGACAAATAGCTTTTAAGGGGATAGCTAAAGGAACGGTAAGGATAATTCTTGACCCACTGAAAGTTAAAATATTTAATGAAGGCGATATTCTAGTAGCGCCCTGGACTAGACCGGAATATCTACCAATCATGAAAAAGGCTGGCGCTTTTATTACCGATGGGGGAGGGATATTAAGTCATGCCGCTATCGTCGCTAGAGAATTAAAAAAGCCATGTATTATTGGGACTAAGTCGGCGACCCAAATATTAAAAGACGGAGATTTAATAGAGGTTAATGCAAATAATGGAATAGTTAAAATACTAAGTTCGAAGTCATAAAATATGAAAAAATATATTCAGATAATTACCGTTAGCTTTGTAATTTTGTTTTTGGAGCTACTGCTTATAAGATTAATCGGTACCGAAATCAGAATCTTTGCCTATTTTTCCAATCTGCTACTGCTTGGTATTTTTATTGGTTCCGGTATCGGCATGCTGATTAAAAAAAGAATACCTATCGCCGTTTCCGCTATTTTATTGTTTCTGACAAGCATTTTGGTTGTTTCCGGCTCTTTAGCGGGGGTTACTGACCAACTTGCTCCGCTTAGTGAAAGTTTTTTCTGGTTTCAATCTTCTCTTAGTTCAGTTTGGGGAGTAATCAGCGGATTATTTCTAACCTTACTTTTATTTTTATTAATTTTGGGAATCTTTATTCCTCTGGGGCAAAACTTAGGAACATTACTAGATAATGATAAGCAATTAATCCTTGTTTATTCTTTAAATATTATTGCTTCTCTCGCCGGCATGTGGTTTTTCCAAGCGATTTCTATTTGGCAACTTTCATTGTATATTGGAATAGCTTTTGCTCAATTATTATTAATTTTTTTGGTAAATAACAGCTGGCAAAAATTAATTGTTTTTAGCTGTTTTTTATTTTCCCTGGTAATTATCTTTTTTAATTTTTTATCAATTGAAAATCCAACTATTTGGTCTCCTTATCAGAAATTAACTCTGATTCCTCAACCGGTAACTGAACTAAAACAACAAGAGTATTTATTGCAAGTTAACAATGTCGGTTACATGGGTCTTTTGGATTTATCGGATAATTATAAAAATAACTTAAAGGAGAAATTGCAACAGTTAGGCGCAGTAGATTCTGTTAATTGGCAATTTAGTGATCAATATTCGTTACCGTTTGTTTTTAAGCCGGATAGTCAAGACGTTTTAATTGTTGGTGCTGGTGGTGGTAATGACGTCGCGGCGGCCGTTCGCCATGGTGTAAAAAATATTGAAGCAGTTGAAATTGATCCTAAAATCATCGCCTTTGGAAAACAATATCATCCTGAAAGGCCATACGATTCTCCTACAGTTAAAGTTTATAATGATGATGGTCGCTCCTTTTTTAAAAGAACCCAAACAAAATACGATATCGTCATAATGGGTTTAGCCGACTCCCATACTTTAACCAGCTCTCTAACCAACGTCCGCCTAGACCACTATCTTTATACTCAGGAAAGTTTCCAGGAAATAAAAAATATTCTAAAGCCGGGTGGATTAATATTTTTAACTTTTGATGTTCGTCAAGATTGGATCGGCGCCCGGATTAAAAAAAATTTAGTCTCGACTTTTAAAACTGAACCATTAATTTTTAGCATGCAGGATGTTAATTATTTTGGTTGGGGAGGCGTGGTGTTTGTAGCTAGTCCTGACCCCTCAGCTATTGATAATTTCTTATCAACCCGAACCGATTTCAAAAACTTTGTTTCTAATCGCCGTCTAGATTTTAATAATGATATTAATCCCCTAACAGATAATTGGCCTTACCTTTATCTTGATGAACCGCGCTTGCCTCGTATTCATTTAGGCATTTCTCTTTTTTTAATAATTCTTTTGCTGTTGTTTAAACGGCTAACCCCTTGGCAGGGTCGTTTTCAATGGGACTTCTTTTTCTTGGGAGCAGGGTTTCTTTTATTTGAATTTCAAAATATCAGTAAGACCTCGCTGTTATTTGGTAATACCTGGATAACCAACTTGTTTACTATTAGTTTTATCTTGTTATTTATTTTATTGGCTAATTTCATTCATGCCAAGAAAAAAATCTCTCTCAGAATCGCCTATATTGGGTTAGCGCTGGCTTTGGTTTCTCAATTTATGGTTCCTTTAGCCGCTCTAAACTCGCTGAGCTTTTATAATAAATTAATCTGGGGCTCATTATTTTTAAATTTACCTTTTTTCTTTTCCGGCTTAGTTTTTATAATCAAATTGAAAGAAGTTAAATTGAAATCGGTCGCCTTTGCTAGCAATTTAATTGGCTCGGCAATTGGCGGTATTTTAGAAATATTTTCCTTTCTGCTTGGTAATAATGCTATGCTGATTTTCAGTTTAGTCCTTTATAGTTTGTCTTTAGCCCCGTTTAATTATTTAAAAAATAAATTTTTTCTAAAACTTTAAAATTATAGTCACCGATTAACACATGAAAAATATTAAGAATAACAATAAAGTTTTATTTATCCCGGGATGGTTAGATACTGGCGAGCGACATGGCTATCAAAATAGCTTAGATATTTGGAATAAGAATGTTGATATTAGCCGAGATTTTAAGGTTGATTACGTTATCGCTCATAGCGTTGGCTCTTTAGTCGCTTTAGATAATTGGAGATTATATAAAAACTTTAAAATGATTTTAGTAAATCCCGTGATTTCAAGAAGAAGTATATTTAGAAGATGGTATAAATTCAATATTTATGAGGGAATTCCTAATTCTTTCAAAAAATCAATAAAGATACTGCGCATTATTCCAGCGCTAATTAAAACGATTAGATTATTTAAAGTTCCTGCTCTCGATATAATTAATACTATCCCCAAAGAAGACCTCGTTATCATTTACGGCGAGAATGATATACATCTTTTTGACGGAGAGATAATAAAGAAGCTTAAAGAAAAGGGCATAAGAGTCCAAGAAGTAAAAGGCGCTGGTCATAATTATGAAGCCAATATTGAAAAAGCCGTTTTAGATGCTATTTCATTTAATATTTAATGAATGACTTTTTAATCTAGTATTTCTACTAATCAACTTGACGCCAGGGTTATCTTTTGTTAAACTTTAGATAACCTTATTTATTAATCAAAAAATATATGGAAAGTCTAATTGCTTTAAAAGATTTAAGACTTAATATGGATAAATATGCCGCTGAAGTAAAGACTGGTAAGTCTTTTATTGTTTTAAAACAAAGCAAGCCAATTTTTAAATTAACTCCGATTGATGAGGACGGTAGCTGGGAAGAGGTTATTAACTTCGCTAAAATTAAAAAGGGCGGTGTTAATATTAACGAGCTTTTAGCTATTTTGTAATATCAAAGATAGATATGGATAAAATTACTAAAGCGCTGCAAAGCTTATCCTCTCGAGAAAGAGAAATAATAAAAAGTATTCTTTTAAAAATAAAAAGCAATTCTTTAGCTGGTTTTGATTTAAAAAAATTAAAAAATTGTGATGATATTTTCCGTATTAGAAAAGGAAAATTAAGAATTATTTTTAAAAAACAAAACGATGGTCAATGTTTTATTCTAACCATTGAGAGAAGATCTGATAAAACCTCTTCTTGAATTATTTGTTAAGTTATGCTACTATCAAAATATGATTCTAAATAAATTCCAAACAGTAAGTCAGATTTGGTGGACTACCTTTAATATTGGGTAGCTGGTTTTTTGTTTAAAATTTATTTCTTAAAACTACCCAATATTAAATATTGGGTAGTTTTTTGTTTATCTAAATCTTTATTTTATGCATTATTATTTTTACAACCGCTCCACTCAACCTTGGCGACTTTAGTTTTTTTTGTGTTTATTTATTTATTAATTATGAATTAGAATTATATGAAAAACTCTTTAAAACTATTACCAAGTCAAGCTGGTTATTTTGGTGAATATGGCGGCCAGATTATTCCGCCAATCTTAAAACCGATTTTTGATGATATCGCTATTGAATATAAGAAAGCTCAGGCCGATCCTGATTTTCGAGCGGAATATGAAGACTTATTGAAGAATTATGTCGGCCGGCCGTCGTCTTTATATTACGCGCGCAATTTATCACAAAAATTAGGTGGCGGAAAAATATATTTGAAACGTGAAGATTTAAATCATACCGGTGCTCACAAAATTAATCATACTTTGGGTGAGGCCCTCTTAGCTAAGAGAATGGGTAAGACTAAATTGCTTGCAGAAACTGGAGCCGGCCAGCATGGCGTAGCCCTAGCAACCGCCGCTGCATTAGTCGGGTTAGAATGTGAAATTCATATGGGCGAGATAGATATTGTAAAACAGCATCCTAATG
>JBAYIC010000005.1:0-79658 GCA_041665845.1 Patescibacteria group bacterium | reverse complement strand
GTTTACTGTTTTTTAACGAAAGTAATTTTTTCTTATTTAAAGATGATGAGGCTAAGGCCGAGATACTTGATAAATATAATTTTTCTAGTTTGCAGATAACAAAAAAAATTCCCAACACGATAGAGTTAAAGATTAATGAACGTCCATATTCTTTCATTTTTCAACAGGGAAGTGACTATTTTTATTCTTCTTCAGATGGTTATATCATGAAGGAAATTCCAGTTCTGCCTGAAGACCTAGCTAAGTATTTTATTTTAGAAAATAAAAGTGATTCAATTGTAATCGGAGAAAAAAATAAAATAAGTTTAAAAGATGATTATTTAAATTTTGTTTTAAATTTAAATAGTCATTTAGCTCAATATTCGGATTTACCGGTTGAAAAGTTTATTATTGACCAAGAGCTCAATTCAGTTATTGTTAAGTTTAAAAATGGCCCGTCAGTTTATTTTAGTACTAAAAATGATATCAATGAGCAGGTTGAATACCTAGCTCTTGTCAAAAAGGAAAAAATAAAGGATAATTTCAATAAGACTAATTATATTGATCTGCGCTATGGTAGCAAGATTTTTATTAATTGATATATATGAGCATGGAAGGTTTGTTTAAATTTTTATTCGGTACAGCTATATTTATATTTGGTTTAGTATCAGCTGGTTTGTTTTTACTGGTTATAAAGGTAATTTTACTGTTCCAAACTGAGGTCCATTTTATGGGCCTTATAATAAGTTAATAAGTTAAATCTTTCTTTAAAATATTGCCCAAACTTAAGCCGAAGAAATCAACACTTCGCACGTGATTAATAGTTAATTTAGTTTTTTGTTCTAGATTTAGTTTTCTCGTAGTGTATTATAGTTTGTGGCGTGCAGTTCGTTTGATTGATTGACGGACTACACAGGTTGTTTGATACAAGAGGAGGTTCATTGGGTAGACCTCCTTCTTTTCTTCTCAATAATAGGTTTATTAATATACATTATGCGAAGTATTGATATGCAAGAAATGGCCTGTTTTTGAGCCTTTTCTATCTTCTTCCCCTCCATATAATAAATAAAATCTGCTATAATAAAATTATGACAAGTAAACCAATAATTAAATATTTAGTTGACTTCCTCGACTTCTGTGAAATCGAAAAAGGATTGTCGTCTAAGACTCAAGAAAATTATACCCGCTTCCTGAGAAAGTTCTTTTCTTGGCTTAAAGAGTCTAAATTAGACGAGCTCCCTCCTCGAGATTTGACCCCAGAGCACGTCTGGAGTTATAAAGTATACTTGTCTCGCCATATTGACCCCAGGACCAAAAAGACGCTTAAAAAAACGACTCAGAACTACTATTTAATCGCTTTGCGTTCTTTACTTGGCTTCTTTGTTGAAAAAGATATCGCTTCCCTCCCGCCTTCAAAAATAAAATTAGCTAAAGATAAAGCTGATAAAGAAATAAAATTTTTAAATTTAGAACAACTGAAAAATCTTCTAGCGGCGCCCGACTCCTCAATTATTGGTTTAAGGGATAGAGCCTTACTGGAAACCCTATTTTCAACCGGTTTGCGGGTTGCTGAACTAGCCGCTCTAAATCGTGATCAAGTTCGCATTAAAGATGAGACAAATGGCCTAGAAATCGCGGTAATTGGTAAAGGGAGTAAGATTAGGACGGTTTACTTCTCCGGGCGCGCTGTGGCCGCTCTGAGGGCTTATTTAAGCAAGCGATTTGACCTTGATGAGGCCTTATTTATCAATTATAAGCGCGGAAGCGAGAAAAATTTGAGCGATAAGAGCCGCCGACTAACGGTAAAAAGTGTTGAAGATATTGTTAAAAAATATGTTAAGATTACTGGGCTTCCAGTCATGGCGACGCCGCATACTTTAAGACATTCCTTCGCAACTGATTTACTTAATCAAGGAGTTGATTTAAGAACGGTGCAAGAATTTTTAGGCCATAGTAATATTGCTACTACTCAAATTTATACTCACGTTACCAATAAACAATTAAAAGATATTCATAAGAAGGTTCACGATAGTCATCGGTTTTGAGTCTATATTTTAGATAAAAAAAGAAGTACTGTTTGAGGCAGTACTTCATTTGTTTTTTGAAAGAGAGTTTTGCTCTTTGTTTTTAGCTTTGGTTTTACTTTGGGGTTGGAAATTCTTTTATTTCCGTGAAGACAAGTTCTTTTGTTTTGGGATTAAAAATTATAAATCCTTTTTTTTCTCCGTTTTCTTGTGCTATTTTGAAGATAATTTTATCGTTCCAAACCCTGAGAGCATAAGCAGATAATGGAATCTCTCCATCAATGGGAAGATAATTAAAAATTATTTCGCCGTTCATAAAAACGCCAGCCTTTTTGCAATGGAAATCATACGCCTCGTTCTTTATAAGAAAGCTGTTACCATCTAAGTCAACGGCAGTCATTATAAATTGGCCAGTGCCAAGTGAACAACGAGAAATCTCTTCTCTTGAGAAAGGTGTGTTTTTGTAGTAAAGATTTACAACGTTTTTTACGTATGGATTTTCTTTTTTGCTAATAAAACAAAGAGGAAACACATTGTAAAGTTCGGCAAATCTTTTTAAGTTCACTTCCCCGTCTTCTTTGTATTGTTCGGGCGTGTCAAGAAATAACGAAATAGGTTTTTGAGAGAATGGCAAAATTATCCCTTCTTCACCGAAGTAGTTTCTAATCGCATAACGGTTAGACTCAAACCCAACGTAGGGGAGATCCTCATAAATCTGGTTAATCTTTTCGTAGCTAATAACGTTGCTACTAGAAACCTCTTTAACTGGACTTTTGGCGCTGACATTAAAAACGGCCATCATTACTAATACAATTACAACTACAACAAAAATTTTTGATTTCATGTTACTTACAATTTGAATGGTTAATTTTTTTTTAATTATTTTGTAATTGATTTGGCGAAATAATAATCGCCATCTTTTTTCATCCGAATGATTTCCCGGACATAGCCATAGCCAGGGACTTTGAGACTTGATTTAAATTTTGTTGAGTCCGTTTCCGGAACAATTAGTAGGACATGATTTCCTTTTACCAAATCGGCTTTGAAGAAAAATGCCCCATCCGGAGATACTCCGTAGTCTTCCCTGGAAATTGCGGTAGCAACATCTTTTTTGTTGAGGCCGAGCATGTCTTTAAGACCTAAGCCTAAGATGCCTACAATAATAATAACTAAAAACATTTGAAAAAAATTCAGTGGTTTCATGATTACAATATTTAAGAGGTTAAAGTTTTTAATGAACTGTCCTCATAATATATCACATTTTAAGATAAATGTCAATATGTATGCTATCCATCTTCTAATATTAGCAAAAAAACATCCACTTTTGATGGATGTTTTTATAATTCCCTTCTATTTTTGAATTTATGGTAAATAATTAAGCGGATTAACTGGCATACCATTTTTTCTAACTTCAAAATGTAAATGTGGACCGGATGAGAAGGCTCCAGTTCCAGTTGTTCCCGGAGTTCCCCCTGTTTTCCCTATTACCTGCCCTCTGGTTACGTATTGGTCGACGCTTACATAAGCGGCGGAAACGTGGCCGTAAACAGTTGCTAGATTATTACTATGAATAATCATGATATAAGCATAAGCCCTGGAGCCATCAAATTTAACTTTAGCAACATAACCATCGGCGGCGGCGTATAGAGTTGAACCTTGAGCGGCTCTAATATCAATTGCGGGATGTTCGCCGATTATTTTTCGGTAAGGATAGTCGGGGTCATGAAAGGAAGTGGTAATATAGTTTCTAGTAACTGGCCAACCAATTGTACTATCGCCGCTATCTAATCTATCCTTATCTTTTTGAGACATCTTTTGTCTAATCAAATTTTCCGCATTAGCAATTTCAGCCTGTGCTTGATTTTGTTCGTTTCTTGCTTGGATTAATAAAGCCTGAAAAGCCTTTTCTGATAATTTTGTCTCTTCTAAAATATTTGTTTTATGGTCTTGTTCATAAACAAGGCCATCCTTTTTATCTTCTAGTTTAATTTTGAGATTTGCCATTTCTTGGCTCTTATCATTTAAAGCTCCTTTATTATTATCTAGCTGTTCTTTCTGTTGTTTTAAGTCTTTAACGCTTTCACTGATTTGGTCATTAGCATCTTCAAGATATTTTATTTGGTTTAAAAAATCAGAAAGAGAATTATTTAGAAGTAAGGCTTCCAAGGAAGTTACCTGTTCTTGTTTATAAACAAGGCGCAATAAATTAGAAATATGTTGTTTTTGGTTTTCAATTTTTTTATCTAGATTTTCACTATCGATTTCTATTTTTTTTATTTCCAAGCTTATTTTATCAATTTCTAATTGAGTTTCTTCAATATCAAGTTGAGTTTTTCCTAGGCGATTTTCAATTATGTTTAATTGATTATTTAAATTTATTCGATCATTTCGTTTAGCTTCTATCTGTGCTTGGTAAGCTTTTTGACGAGCCTGAATATTTTCAATTTGTTTCTTTTGATTTTGGATTTTTAAGTTTAATTCGTTTATTTCCTGATCAATATCAGCATTAACCAGCGCACTTGATGGTTTCAAGGCGATTATTACGAAGATACTTATAAATATAAGAGAAGCTAACTTTAAATACTTTTTTTTCATGTTTATATTATATCATTTTTTCGAGTTTTTGTAAACTCTATTCGATGTTATTATAGACTTCTCGAGAAATCTCTTTGATTGTTTCCGCCATTTTTATAAAATCATCACCCCTGGTCATGATGCATAGGAGGTATGGATGATTAGTCTTATATATTATACCACAATCATGAAGCTGATTTAAATTATCTATTTTTCTTTCTCCAAACTTATGAGAAACTTTTATATTGATTGGTAAGCCGGCGGTCAGTCCTTTTTGAAATCCAGGGCTAGCTAATATTTTTAAAGCCTTTTCCGACATTTCGCGGTTAAGATAAGAAGCATTATACAAAACTTCAAAGAAAGAGGCATAATCTGTTACTGGCATATAATTTTCCGGTCTATCAATACTGGGGATGGCAATATTCATATCAGTATATATTTTGTTTAATACTTCCGGATCTATCCCCTGAAGCAAGGCATTAGCGGCCTTATTATCAGAATAGCTAATCATATAATTTATCAATTCTTCTGTTGTGTATTCCTTATTAGTTTCGACTGATTTAAGTGGGGTAAATGATTGATTTAGTATTTTTTCAATATCACCGTCTATTTTTGTTTTTCTTTGCATGATGCTTGGATCGGTTTCAGCTTGTTTTAAGTAAGTCATCATTAAAGGGACCTTTAATAAACTAGAAGGCGAGAAAGTTTCTTTTTCATTTATTCCTAGCCAGGAACCGCGAATTAAGTCATGAACATAAACAGAAACAAGTGTTATATTTTTTCTCTCTTTATTAGTTTCAATAATAGTTTCTATTTTTTTCTGCAATAATTTATTTCCAAAAGTTTCTGTTGTAGAATAACCACATTCTAAAAGAGGGCTGATAAAGTCATATCCCGGTTGATGTTTTTCTAGCTTAATTTGATTTGTTTTTAATTTATTGGTTGTGGTCCCGGTAAAATATCCAATTATAACGAGAGAAATCGCACCAATAATCAATAAAATAATGATTTTTTTTGAGGGCATATAACTATTCAATTATCTCTTATTTCTAAAAGTTGATAATAATATCTGAAACGCAAAAACACAAGTCGCTCTATATATTCTTCCTATTCTTTTTGGTTGTTGTAATAAGCGCCATAGCCATTCTAAACCGAGTTTACAAAATATTTTTGGCGCTCGTTTGGTTTTACTGGTCATAAAATCGAAGGTTCCGCCGACGCCAATCGCAAATTTTACTGAAGGCCAAGTTTTTAAGTTATAATAAATTATTTTTTCTTGATAAGGAGAGCCTAGAGTAGAAAATATTATTGAGGGCGCAAAAGTTAAAATGTTTTCTTGTATTTTTTTTTCTATTTTAATTTCTCTTTTTGTTTCAACGATAGAAAAATCAAGTTTCGGATATTTTTTTTGTAAAGCAGTTTCGATATCGGTTTTTTTTGATAACCCCTCATCCCAATTAATTATTAAGACTTTTTCTTTTCTTTTTTCGACTAATTCTAATATCTTTAAACTCAGATCAGCGCCAGTTATTCTAATTATTTTTTGTTTTAAAAAAAGCCCAGCAAGTTTTAGTCCTACGCCATCAGCAAAAGATAAGTCGGCTCGGTTTAAAATGTCGGCTAATTCTTTATCTTTGAGAGAGGCGAGAATAATTTCTGGGTTGGGAGTAACGGCAAAGTGCGCTTCTCTTCCGTTTAAGTATTCTTCAATTTTTTTTAAAGCCGATTCCTCTTTTAAAACGCTTAAATTTATTCCCAAAATATCAGACATATGTTATAATATAACTGTTCTAATTCTATTATAAAAAAAGCCTTTAGTCAAAGTAAATCTGCGCCGGACGTAAAAAATAAGGCATTAAATTTTTATGTCAAATTATAAAAAAATTTCTGACCGCATTGAAGAACTCAAAATTGATAATCCGCGCAATGAAAATTCCGGTTTACGCTGGATAAATATAGTAAACGCGGGAAAACAAGAAATAAACTATTTAAGAAAAAATTATAATTTTGACTTAATTCATTTACGGGCGATTGCGGCTTCGGTTTTAGCGCAAAGACCGTTGTTTTTTAAGGCTCAAGACTATCTTTTCTTAATTTTACATTTTCCGGCAGTAAAAGATGGTCGGGTAATTGCCGGTGAAGTTGATTTTTTTGTTGGTCATAATTTTTTAATTACTGTTCATAATAATAATCTTCCGGCCTTGGGACGTTTTTTTGATTACGGAAAAAAAGATCCCAATTCTCTGCTCTCTTTCTCTTCCGAATCATCGGCGGTTTTATTGTATGAAATTTTAGGACGCTTAATAGACGATTGCTATCGTTTGCTTGATGATAATAGTTTAGAAATAAATAAAGTTGAAGATTTAATTTTTTCGGGTAATCAAAAAAAAGCGGTTGAAAAAATATTATTACTGAGAAGAAATATTATTAATATCCGGAAGATAATGCAAAATCATAAGAATATTTTAAAGGGACTAACAACTATGAATAGTTCTTTGGTTGATAAGGTCGCTATTAAAAAATATTATGATAGCCTGGTTGATGATTCTAAGCGTCTTTGGGAAACGCTTGATAATCAAAAAGAAATGATCGAGGTTTTAAATAATACAAATGAATCACTGTTAAATGATCAGATGAATTCGATTATGAAGACCTTAACCGTTTTTTCAGTTATCATTATTCCGCTTACTTTGCTTTCTGGAATTTTCGGTATGAATGCGGTTTATATGCCCTTTGTAAAACATGAAAAAGGATTTTGGATGATACTTAGTATTATGTTTACTTGCGGTTTGATAATGTTTACCTTTTTTAAGAAAAAGAGATGGATTTAGACTCTGTTTTAGTTTGAATAAAATTTTAGACAAGAAAAAACCGCTTTCTTTTTTTGAGAAGGCGGTCTTTTTGTAAATCTTGATGATTTACAGAGGGATATTTTTAAACTTTATTCTACACTTTTATAAGTGAGAATTGAAGCTTATTGAAATACGTGGAATAAAAAAACGAATTTGGCATAGCGGCTGCATAAACCGTTGGTTTTGTTTTATCAGGTCCGTAACGGAACCCGTTAACACTACCAATTAAATCGGCTACCGGAATTTCGATGGTTCCCCAGTCGGCATAGGTAGGAACCGCGTTCATTGTAATGGGGGCGGAATAACCACCTCCCTCAAGTTCGCGGACTACGAAGGACACGGCAGTATAATTACCGTCTAACTTAAAGTAAAGTTGACAAGGTAATTCAACTCCCCCTCTTGGAGTTTCGGGAAGTGAAAAACGGAAATAACCATCGCCGGCGAAACCAGGCAGAACTGAGCCAATTAAGATCTCTCCGTTAGCGACAACAACGCCGCTATCAAAGCTAAACCAGCATAAGCCAGAGTTATCTGATCTAATAAATTTTGAACCAGATAGATTTGTCCAATCTTTTCCAGAATGAATTAGACAGATGTTATAAACGCCTTTTTCCTTTAGGATGATTTTTACGCCGATGTATTTTCCAACATCGGTAGTCGTAATAGGTTTACCATCAACACCAATGATGTAGTTCCTGTCAGTAGTCGGAACTGCTTTTTGAACCCAAGCCGTAACGTTTCCGTTGTAAGCAAATTCAGTACTGGTTGCATATTTTACCCTTTCTTTTGAGAAGAGAAATAATACATTCCAGGTCCCGTCAGTATTGGCGGTCGTAAAGACGCGAACTGGGTCGGCAGTCGACATATCGACTACGGATTGGACCTTAAAAGTCCGTGTTTCTTTAGTTGCGTCAGCATAGACTACGTCAATTGTGAGTGCGATTTCGCCCAGAGCGTTAAATTTATGAAAAATTTGTGTTCCGTCATATGTGCTGGATTCAATTTTCCATTTCGCGCTTGTTACTTGTAGCCCGGCTTTATTTTCCACTTTCAGGCCGTTGACAACGTCTTTTTGGACGTAAACTGTTCCAACGGTGGAACTAAATCCGGTAGCAGATTTTAAAACCATCTGCGACTCGGCTTCTACTACGGCTTCCGGAACGGCGAGTTCTTCAAATTCAACGTAGTTGCAGGCACCAAACAGCGCCACCATCAACAAAATAAAAGACAATTTCAGATTTTTCATGTGAATAAAATTAAACGGTTACTACTATTACTATATAATTGTTAAAGAAACTCTTTTTTAAAAAAATATATCAATTTATTTTTTATAAACTTTAATGGTATTATCGGCGATTGTTTCCCAATTAAACATCGTTATTGCTCTTTCTTTACTCTTTTCACCCAGCATATTCATTTCTTCTTCATGACTAAGCGCATAAACTAGTTTTTCTTTTAAGGATTCAATATTTTTTGGATAAAAGTATAAGGCTGTATCACCTGCCGCTTCCCGATTAGCTGATATTTCACTTACTAAACAAGGTACGCCATGAGCCATCGCCTCTAGCAGTGAAATTGATAAGCCTTCCATTTCCGAGGATTGAATAAACATTTTTGCTTGAGTGTATAGTTGGTTTAGAACTTCTCCACTTTGATTACCAGTGAAAATTATGCGCGGATCGCCTTCAGCTATTTTTTCTAATTCTTCCCGATATTCGCCATCACCAACGATTGTTAATTTAAAATCATTTTCCGGTAAACTTTTAAAAGCTTTAATTAAATATTGGATACCTTTAAGACGAATAATTCTTGAAAGACTGATTAAATATTTTTTTGGTTCTAAGCCAAACTGCAAAAGATGATTGATTTGATTATTCAGTTCGACATAAGCGCCATTAGGAATAACAATACTTTCACGACCATGGCGTTGTAATAAATAGTCGCGCATGAGATTTGTTAAAACAATAACTTCGTGCGCATATTTACACATACTCTTTTCTCCTAACTTCAACATGAATTTTGCAAAAGTACTCCATTTATCATTACCATAATCAAAACTATGCAAAGTTGCGATTACTTTTATTTTGGGAGTAAATAATCTCGGTATCCAAGCAAGTAAACAAGGACCAATTCCATGATAATGAATAACCTCAACTTTTTTTCTCATCGCATCAACCGTTGCTAAAAAACTATGAGTGATAGCGGCTGAATTTTTTTGATTTATAAATGGAAGATAAATCAACTTAACTCCCTTCCAATTATTAATCTTCTCTGGTAGATACCCATTGCGATTGTAAACAATTATTTCTTCTCCTTTCTTCGCCAAAAACATCGCCAAGTTTTCTACATGGCGATCGACTCCGCCGTTTTGGGCGGGAATTCCTTTTTGTCCGATAAAGGCTATCTTCATAATGTTTATTGAGAACTAATTATTATACAATTAATGAAAATATTTGTCAAGGCTATTATTAATTATTCTGGTATAATGTCAAGATGTAAAAAACCCCTGAAATCAACTTGATTCCAGGGGGGGGTAATTCTATTTTAGCTTTTAAAAAGCTTTGTATGTCCAATAGCCATTTTCAAATGTCATTTGAACTTTTTGCCACTGCGTGCAGGGCGCCTTTATGTAGGCAGTCGTTACCTGAATTCCTTCAGGCTGGAGAACCTTTACCAGTAGATCGTTTGAGACAAAAAATGTTCCATCTACTGTAAGTCCATAATCACCTTCAATGAATTCTACAGGCTCCACAATCCAGTTATGTCCGTTATTCGTCGGATTCATCTCTGTTGAGGTAAATGTTACCCCTTTTTCAAGTGCTTTTTCCGGAAAGTGTAAACCAGGATCACCATTTGCCATAATACAGTAAGGAATTATTCCATTTTCACGCAATCCATCAAGATTGGCGCTACTTGGAGTTCCTGATTTTGGAATAGTTGCCGCTTTTGTTCTATTGGCGGTAGCTGTTCCTGATGTTCCGGTCGATGGTTTAACGGCAGCTTTAGTACTTCCTGTAGATTTACCTGCGCTGGAGCTGGAAGACTTAGAAGCTACTTTTACCTTCAAACAGTCGATCAATTCACCCTTTAAACGGGCGTTTTCTGAGGTGATGGCCAACAAACCATCGTTTTGATCTTTCAAACTTTCGTTTTCAGTAGTTAGGGTCGAAATTTGACCCTGCAGTTTGCTCACCTGAGTTTGGAGGCTCAGGATCTGGGCGGTTTTTTCAGGACAAAGATCTTTCCCACCTTTGCCTTTTTCGGTTTCAGTTTTTGCTTTTTCGACAGCTTTTTTGGCCTTAGTTTCGGCGCTATCAAAAGCTCCAAAATACCAAAACATTAACACCAGTAGCACTATCACAGCAATGATAGAGCCAATCCACTTTTCCGTTTTGTTCATGATTACGATTTTTACAAGTTAAACAATTTCAAATATTACTTCTTTAAATTTGACAAGTTCAGATTCAATCCCGCAACGAATTGCAGGCTATTAAGATTGGCCGGAAAATTTCCGACTTGTTTTTTTGCAAAAACGTAGATAGATAAAAAATCATCCCATCCAAGTTTTTTGAGAGCAATTTCAGGGCCAGCTGATAACCAATCGCTATCATCACCAACATAGTGCTGATAACCGATCATTAGCTTTGGCTCTACCATAGTATTCAATCGTCCGATTTGAACGATGCTTTGTTTGAATTCAGCCCCTATCGCAGCCTTACTCCAAATCATAGACTCCTTGATAGGTGCTTTATTCCAAAACGATGTCTTTTCGGATTTAAGCGGTTTCTTGTAGCTCAACTTCCATTGAGAGCGCGGGAAAATATTCCCAAAAGTTTTCAGAAGATTAATGTTCAGCTCTGCTGAAAACATTAGGTCTTCCTGAACCATGGTATATGTTCCAAGTTTCCCATCAGATTGCATACTTAGGCCAGTTCCATTATCCTTAATGCTTTTCAACATCAAGTTAGCACCGAAGTAGGCGGAATGTTTTTGGGTAAAATACTCAGAGTATTTTCCCATTGCTATACCCGCTCCGAATTCATCACTCCCACCATTGTAGGAGCTCAAAGTAGTATTACTCTTAAAATTAACGCGATCAGCAACCGCGCAAAGTCCAAGATTTAGGCCGTTTACGGTTTTAATAGGCATATACTCAGCGTATAAGCCGTACCAATACCCGTTATTGTTGCCATTTTGCTGGGCAGCGTAGCCACCCGTGAACAATGACAAGTTCGCGTTGTCGCGGAACTGTCCAAAAGACTCACTCATGGTTGCTACAACCAAAAGAGCCAAAAGAATGATTTTTCTCATTGTTATCGTATATATTTGTTTATGTTAATGTACTTTTTAGGAAACAAAGGTAATATTTTTAAGCGAATTTTTTTCGAAGAAAAAATACTACTCTTGTTCTCTAAATTTATTTTCTTAAAACATTTCCAATATTACCATGAATAATTGGTTTATATTCTTCCTGAATTTCATTAATAATTTCTCTAATCGGGATATTTACACCGTTATTACCAACAGTATTATGAGGCGTATTATACGCATTATAACCTTGATTCTGAGCTACATAGTGACCCTCCCTGTTTGAGTTTTCTGGCTTTAATCTAATAGTCTTTTTGCTTGTTTCTGGAAAAATATAGATATAAAACAAAGATACAATGAAAGAAGCAGCTAAAGCCAAGGCAATATTATAGGGTAAATTTGGTTTAATCGGATAATTTGAAACTAAAGGCTGATCAATAATATTAACTTTAATATTTTGACCGCCATGATAATCTTGATTTTTATTAATTAAAATATCATTAATTGCTAAAGAAATTTGTTTTGCTTCTTGAATATTGGGATGATAAACATTAATTTTAATAATTCCCGTATCGCCCTGAGTATCAGTTTTTACAGTTTGCTGCCATTTTTTCAATTGTTGGCCATAGTTTCCGGAAAAATAATTACTATCAATGTTGTATTGAGAAGCTTTAACTTGGTCATAAAATGAACCGGAATAAACGATTTGGGCAAATAAATTTCCTAAATATTCGTTTGATTTTGATAAAGAATAAACATCAGAACCAGTAGAGTTTTGTAGTACTAAAAGCCTTGACTTAGATCCATATTTTAATGGGCTTAGCAAAGAAATAGTAATCGTTAAAACAACAGTTACAAAGATTATTGTAAATGCTGTTCGCTTTCTTTTGTTGACCAATTTCAAGAATTCGTTGAATTCCATAAGATTATTATATTTTAGACCTCTTCAGTATTCCTTATTAATTCTTTATTAATTTTTCATTGTAATATAATTATTTTTATTTGTCAATAGCGAGACAGGATTCTAATTACCCGGTAAGCTTCTTTCTTATTACCCTTCCTTTTTCCCTCCCTTGACAAAATTAAAAATAAAATGTACAATAATTTGATAAAAATTTTAGATAATAAAATAAAGGAAAAATATGAAAAAATGGATAATCTTTCCAGTTGCTTTATTAACAGTGTTTGCTCTGTTTTTTATAGTTACTCCAGGAAAAACTCGTACAAAGTCTTATTATTCCGGCGATGCCTTAGCTTATAATAACCAGGTTTATATCGCAACAACCAATACTGGGAGCCTGGAAGTTTTTAAGCTTGATGGCAGGGATTTAGGTTTAGTTGCTAAAACTAAGCCATTCGATCCGCGCTTCGGTACTTATGGCGAATTCTTTGATACTAAGCTTGTTGAAGAGAATGGTCATCTTTATGCTTATGCCGTTAGTAACTATACGATTTATAAGTATGAGGTGATGGCCGATAAGCTTAATAAAGTTAGAGAAAGCTCTAATACTTATTGGGAATGGTATAACCGAATCGATAAATTTGGTGAAAATATTGTAACTGTGAGCGCTAAAGGTGTTAAAGTTTTCAATTCTAACCTTGATTCAATCGTTGCCCATGATTTTAAGAATTCAGAAGCGCCTTATAATGTAAGCGGTAATGATCGTTTCTATTTAAGTATTAATGAAACCACTAGCAAGTTAGAGGTTTATGATGTTGAAGCTCGTTCGACTATCAAAACTATTCCTTTAAATTTTAAGTTTGATAAAGGTAATCGTCGTGCTTTTCAAGATGAAATCGGATATGTTTATGTCGTCGATGATTATTATGCCAAGAAATTTGATTTGTCTGGTAAATTGTTAGGAAGCTTCAAACATCTTGATTATCAAGGTTTTGATATTTCTGGTACTGCTAATGATGAGTACATATATTTTTCTAATGGTGTTGGCGTCGTTAAACTTGATAAGAACATGAATGAACAAGATTACGCTTGGACCGGTAATATGGGAGGACGAGCTGGTTGGGCGATGGGTTTAAAAGCGGTTTATGCGGGTGGTGATAAAATTATCGTTTTTAACAATTCTAATATTTTGGTACTTGATGATAAATTAAATAAAATTGCTGCTGTTTCTTCAACTGAAGAAGCTGATACTTCGGTGATTGAGAATTTATTTTTAAAATTAGATAATACTCAGGCATCGCTTAATTCTTCGGTAGTCGTCTCAGGCGGAGGCTTCTTACCAAACGAGGAGTTATCAGTTAGCCTCGATAATCGAATAAGTATTGTTAAAGCTGATACTCGTGGTCGCTTCTCAAGTATTGTTAAAATCCCAGCTAATAATAAGAAAGGTGCACAAGATATTAGAGTCGATGGCGCTTCTTCTAAACTCCATTATAGTGTTTCTTTAAGAGTTGAATAATTTAATTTTAGTTAGCAATTATAAAAATACCCCGCGCGCGGGGTATTTTTTTGCGTTCTATTTGTTCAATATCTTTTGATAGATTGCTTCGACTTGTTGTAAATTATTCTCGGCGTTTAAGTCTCTCACGCTTTCTTTAGCGTTTTGTTTAATAAGCTCGATATCTAAGCGTCCTAAAGAATTTATTTTATCAGCTAAATCATGAACATTTCCCGGTTCAAATAAAAGCCCGTTTTCATTATGCTTAATTATTTCTGGGATTCCGCCGATATTAGAAGCAATTACTATTTTCCCTAAGTTTAAAGCTTCAAGTAAACTAAGCGACATATTTTCAAACCAAATTGAAGGAATAATTATTGCCTTTGATCTAAGAATTATATACTTTAGTTCTGGTCCATTTTTAAATCCTAAAAACTCTGCTTGAACTTTTAATTTTTCCGCTAATTTTTTTAGTTTATCTTCCTCAGTGCCAATACCAACAAATTTTAAATGAGATTTAGTTAAAGCCGCCGCTTGAATTAAAATTTCTAACCCCTTTTCTTGGCCTAAACGGCCAAAATAAAGAAGATATTCTTCCTCTTGTTTTGCTTCTTCCCCTTTAGCAATCGACATCTCAGCATCAAAAGGATTAATAACAATATTTATTTTTTCAGAGTTCCAACCAAAATCTACCAGCTTCTGTTTCATAAAGGTGCTCGGAGCGATAAATTCCGTAATGTTTTTTTTATATATTTTAAGTAAAGAATGATGGATATACATTTCTAAAACAGCGAGTGCGCTTTTTATTCTAGAATTTTTAAAACATTTTTTCCGGTAACACCAAAAATATTTATTAGGTCGACAAGCATCACAAACCTTTCCATTAACAAATAATTGATAATTAGGACAAATCAATTTATAGTCATGCAAATGCATCACCACCGGAATTTTAAATCGAGCGGCGATATCTAGGATTGATGGTGAGATTTGATGATAAATATTATGGATATGAATTATCTCTGGTTTAAAATCTAAAACTAACTTTTTGAATTTTCTTTTTGCTTCGAAGCTATATATCATTCGGCCCGGTGTTTTTAAAGCATTTCTTAAACCGCCTTCGTTAAAGCTCAGGCGGGAAACAAAATATCGAGAATAAGGGCTAGCGATATTTTTAGGATGATACATCGAAAAAGCTGCGACTTGATGGCCTTTTTGCTCTAAGGCTTTAATTAGAGATAAATAATATTTATCGGCGCCACCTCGATTATAATGAAACTTGTTAACTTGTAAGATGCGCATATTTTATTTCCTTAAGCTTCTTTATTAAAAAGACTTTCATACCAGTTAGCATATTTTATGACCATATCATCTACCGAAAACTTTTCTCTAATTATTTTTTGAACAATTTCCACTCTGCGTTTTACGTCGCTTGAATTTAAATTATTAATTACAAAATCAATTTTTTCGGCCAAAATATCGTCGTCTCCCGCGGGGAATAAAAAGGCATTATCTTCGTCTAGCACCTCTCTTACGCCCTCTATTTGGCTAGCGATAATCGGTTTATTCATCGCTCCGGCCTCTAAAATAGCGAGGCCTAAACCTTCCCAAAGAGAAGGAAAAATAAAAATATCGATTTTATTTAAAAATTTTTTAGTATCAACTAAGCCTAACAGACTAACGCGATTAATTAATTCTAATTCTTTAATTCTTTTTTTAAAATCATTTTCTAATTCACCAACACCGCCTATTTCTAAAGAATAATTTTTGTTCTTTGTCTTAGAGATGGCCTCGATTAAGCTCATAAAACCTTTCTGGGCGCTTAAGCGTCCTAAAGCGCCTAAAACTAGCTTATGGCTATTGTCTTTATTTTGAAATTGGTTTTGATTATCTTCCGGACGAAAGAAATTAGTATCGATACCATTATATAGAACAGTAATTTTTTCCGGATTCAGTTGATATCTAATAATTGCGTCTTCTCTTACTGATTCTGAAACGGCAAATATTTTATTAGCCCATTTCGTGGTGATTCTTTTAAGATAAGTTGCGCTTTTTTTCTCATTTTTATTTAAGTTATGTTCAGTTGAAACAATGATTGGAACATGTAAAATTTTTCCAGCTAAACGTCCATAAATATCGCCGCCTAAATGAGTATGAATTATATCAGGTTTGATTTTTTTAATGAGCGCAATTATTTTTCCAAAATTTATCGGATCAATTAAGATTCTTTTTGATAAAGAAAAAATTGGAACACCCGCCGCCACAAGTTCTGCTCCCATTTCTTTTCCCTCTCTATTTTTTTTAAACAACAATAAGACTGGAGAAAATTTTTCTTGGTCAAGATTTTTGAGAATATCTACACAAACCCTTTCCGCTCCGCCGCGGCTAAGATTTGGTAGAATGTGCAGGATTGTTATTTTTTTTGGCATAGATTTCATCAGAAAATTTAATCGCTATTAAAAATAAAACGATTGGTAACCAGACACGGCCTTTAAAATATGAAGTATTGAAGAATTGGAAAAAAAGACCCCCACCGGCCGCTAAACAAAAAGGTAACATCCATTTTAATTTTGGATAATATCTTTTAAGAGCTAGGAAAGCAGTTCGAGCCAAATACAAAAGCAAGAACAGCCAAGCGCTCAAGCCGATTATCCCATTCTCTACTAAGAGTTTTTGCAGCATTCCATGAGAATCAAGTGGTTCGCCATATTTTGCTCTAAATCTTATGTTCTCACTCACTAAATTAACAAATTCTCCATTACCATAACCAATGAGCGGTTTTTCTTTAAAGGCTTCAAAAGCGATTTCCGTTAGCAGAATGCGGTTTTCGGTTGAACTAGTATTTTTTGCTTGCAAAGAACTCATTTTCCAAAGTAAAGGTGAAATGATTATCATGACTAAAATGGAAAAGATTATCATCGCCATCCGTTCTTTTTTATTTCCATTCGTTCGATAAAAGAAATAAATTAATGATTGTAAAAATAAAGTAATCCAACCGGCTCTTGAAAAAGTTAAGATTATTCCGACGGCGGTTAGGAAGAAAATAATATCACTAATTCTTTTTTCTTTTTCTGTGCGTAAGAATTCTCTAATAATCAAAACAAAGAAAGCGCCGATATTTAAAAATTCAGCAATTAAATTATGATTTTCTCCAAATGGATAACTTCCGAAAATCATGATTGATTTTAATCTGAAAAAACTGTCTTGCCAATCTTGGCCATAAAGTGAAGCGTAACCGGAGATTAAAACAAGCATCGCGCTCAAAAAAACAATGATGGTTGTTGTTTTAAGAATACGTGGTGTTTTTATGATATTCGCCGGAACAAAAATATAAGCGAAATATAAAAAGAAAGGCCAACGTAAAAAATAATATAGAGAAGCTATTTGATGATTAGAAAAAAATATTGAGACTAGACTTACAATGAAGAAAATAGAAAAAGGTAAAAGTAGTGGCCAGTACAGCCTCACCCTTTCTTTATTGAAGAGAGCATCTATTATTAATCTAATGAAGAAAGCAAGAAGCGATAACAAGGCAACTGAATCAGCGATGGGAATAACAAAATTAAAAAAATAAAAATCCCTTCCGATTATTGGTAGGCAGGCGGCCGTTAAATATAAGCCATATTTAGGTTGGATAATAAATAATCCGAAGAGAGCTAAAATAGCAATGATGATGAATAAATTCATATTATTTATTCAAAAGTATGTTCATATCTTGATTTAGATTTTGGTTATAAGTATCGCCATTTATGATCGCTTTAAAATTATCAGTTTTACGACCAGCTTGTTTTTGGATAAATAATTGATATTTATCAGTTTGCAAATCGGTATTAATATTTTTTGGTAAAGAATATTGGAGACTGATTGTCCCGTCTGTTCCTGGTTCGATAGAAAAGAAAAAACCAAAAACAGTCTTGTCTAATCCGGTATCATCATAAGCAGAAATTGATGCCTCATCCATATTAGCCTGTTCCTGTGCCTTAATAGATATCAACTTACTACCTATTGGGGCATAGACTCGAGTATAACTGCGATATCTTGTCGTGCGCCAATCAAAACCTCCTTCATGACGATAACTTAACTTTAAATTAACAATTGCTTGAGCGTCTTTGTTTGTATTTAAATTATATTCTATTCCCTTTCTAACAACGGCGTCACTTTTAAACGCAGCCAAATTAGCGTCGACTATCATAAGATAATCGCTGATTGATTTTTTGACGCTACCATCAACATTCAAATCGGCGGTTAATGCTTGTGAATTGGAATTATTAAAATAAATTTGGATATCTTTAGCTTTAGCGTTATTTTCAAAAATATCAAGCAAGCCTGGTAATTTGCTAATCTCTAAAGCAAACAATCTTGATTGTAGCTCATCCAGTAATTCGTTAATAATTTGTTTTCTATCCCAAGAAGCAATATCCTGTTCTTTATAAGCAACTTCAACATTATATTGTAAGAGTGATTGGAGATTTTCTGGAGTATAAGTTTCCCCGCGAACAGTAATATCTCCGACTAAACGTAGTAAATCAGAAACAAATTTAGGTGTAATCCCGATTACACCGGCTAATTCCGGAGTTGTGGTTCCGATTGCTTTGTTTTCGCCGTAATAGATTTCTTCTATCTTCCTAGCAGAAGTCGGCCAATCAGGAGACCAATTAGCATCACGTAAATACCAATTCTCAACTTTCATGTATTTCCCAATCGGTTCTGGCGGCGTCATTTTCCATTTTCCTACCGCCGGCATATCCAAATGATAGCTATCGTATGTTTTAAGGGAAATAATTTCACCGTTAGCGCTTTTTAGTAAGCCAAAAACGCCAATAAAGCCACCGCTTGGCCTTAATTCGTCGTTATTTTGCATAATAATTAGGAAATCACTTTCTTTTGGATAACCAGCTAACGTTGGTAATAGTTTAAGCAGCGGAGTCGCCTTAGCAATTAAATTTGAAGCTTGGCTCAGTTCTTGCTTCACATTACTGATTTGTTTGTATACTGGCCAAAGTATTCCAATCTTATGGATGCGATTAATATTAAGCAAAGCTAAATCTAAATTAGCTTTTAGCCCGTTAAGTTCCGGTTCTGATTCGTAAAGTAATTTAAAAAACTCGGCCTTTTCTGTGGGCGCGAGGGTAGAAAAATTATATCCAGCTTGACCGGATGATAAGCGATTGAATTTTTGAGCAATTGGAACGGCGCGGCTAAGGCTTCGACTGATGATGTCTGCTGTTTTAAGTAAATATTCTAAATCATTAACCTGACTTCGCAAAATAGTGATTTTGCTAAAAGCTGGTTTGTTTTTAACTACGCTTAAATTAGTTAAAGCCTCATTTATTTTTAACCCCGCTTCATCGGAGTTTTTAAGGGCTAGATCCCAATCGCTATTTTTAACCGCCGTAGCCGCTTTCTCTAGTAGCGCCTTCCCTATTAAAGCGCTTTCACCGGCCGCCCGTAATTCTTTATATGAAGTAGTAACGATAATAACTAAAACTATGATAGCCAATATTATAGCGACTAGTAGATATTTTATCAGTTTAAAGATTATCTTGGCTATTTTCATTTTTTTGTAGTTTATCGTTTGCAGAAAGTGAGTTAATAAGAACTATTGTTTTACTCGTTAGAACATTATATAAAAATATATCCATTACTTCTTGACGATAAATAAATTCCGCTTCGTCCATGATAGTGAAGTTGAGTTCGCGGCCTAGATCTTTTTCTAATTCAGCAATTAACTTTAAAAAAGATTTACGCTTAACTGGTCCGACGATAATAATATCGGTTTTAGCTTCAGAATCGCTAGTAAAAATACCGGTTAAAGCTAAAAATTTAGGATTAGCAATTTTTTTTAAGCCATCAATAAATTTTTGGCTGGAGAGAATCTGCGCTTTCATTAAAAGAGATTTTATTTCCGGAAAGATGATAAAGTTTTTATTAACGCTCCAGATCTCTTCCTCCTCTTTTATTAAACCGAATTCCACTAAGTTATTAAGCTCTTTACGGACGCTAGCGAGCGGTATTCCTGATTCACGGGATAACTCGCGCAGTTTGTATTTTTTTTCGGAATCCGATAAAAGAAGGGTTAACAACCTCGCTCTCGTCTCTGATCCAAATAACGCGCTTAGCATATTTTCTTTATTTATAAATTTATAGTATAATATATAAAGTAAACAGTCAAACGAAAAAAATATCGATTGGCCTCTTATTTTGCTTATGTATAATAAAATTGCGCAAATAATTTTGAACTCCGGCAAGGCATCTGGTGCAAGCGGTGTTTTTGTCGCCCAGCCTGATTCTTTGAAGGAAAGTTTAGCTGGGAAAATCTTCATTTTAGGAGAAGTTGACGGTAAAAAAAGCGATGGCGAGAAAATAATAAATTTTCTAATTTCTGATTTGAGCGATAATTATTATAATGATGAGAAGATAATGTTGCGTGGAAGGATAGAGGGTTTAAAAATTGAGAATATTTTTGAAGCGGCGCTCGCTAAAATGAATAAAAACCTTAGCGATTTTCTAACGGATCAAAAGATAAAAATAAATTCCGCCGCTACAAGTTTAACTGTTGGTGTAGTTTATGAAAATAAATTGCATTTTGCCAGTTTTGGAAAAAATCGTGCCCTGCTTATTTATCGGCGATCTGATGGCTATGAAATAATTAATGTCGAAACTAGCGCTGAAAACTCAGATGATAAAAGTCTCGACGAAAAAATACCAAAATTAAACGGGTTATTTTCGTCGATTATTAGCGGTGAAATTCCGTTAGGATCTTACTTTATTTTTACTAGTGAATCATTACCGGAATATCTTTCCGGTCGAGAAATGGTAGAAATAGTAACTAAACTTCCGCCTATTGTTGCGGCCGAACAAATAAAAAATACCTTAGCAAAAATAAATATTTATGTTCCTTTCTTGGGAATAATTATTAAAAATACGACCGATAGTATCGGCCAAGAAATTAAAGATCCAATGGAAGATGTCCCCTCTGTTCAGGCATCTATCTCTTCCTTAAATTCTACCGAACAAAGAACAGAGCAAATGCTCGCTCCGGCTGGAATAATAAGTTTTAAAAAAATATCTAGTGTAATCAAAACACTTTTCAAAGGACTGATTCCTAAGTTCCAGCAACCGGTTAGAAAAATGTCTAAAATGGAAATTTCTTCTTCTCCAGATTTAACAACCGGACAGAGCTCAACTCGTTTTGAAAATAAAAAATCGGTTAAGAATAGTCTTCTTGGCGCTGGTTCATTTTTACGTCCAGAAAAAATAAAATTAAAACAAACTTCTTATCGGTTTTTATTTAATATCGGTAAATTCGCTAAAGCTTCCCCCGCCCTAGTGCACAAGTCTTTTTGGGCTGGGATTTTTTCCGCTCTCGGAGCTTGGCTTAAAAATTTAAATAAGAAAAACCGCCTTTTGTTTGTAGGCTTGATAGTAATTGCCCTTGTATTTTCAGTTAGTCTAGTAATTACTAATCGTAATCGCGATAAACAAAAAGTGTCCGCCGAACTAACTGCTTTAGTAGCCCAAATAGAAGAAAAAGGAATACTAATAGATTCTCATCTATTATATAATGATGAGGAAGGTGCCGCTAAGGTGTTGATTGATGCTAAAGCGCTTATCGCCTCCTTACCTAGAGGAAGTAAAATCCAAGAAGAGGCTTACAATAAAGCAGTAGAACGCTTATCTGTTCTAGAAACAAAAATAAATAAGATAGTGAAAGTTGATAACGCGCAAAAAGTGAAAGATTTAGCTGGGCTTAATATTTCTAAATTAACATACGCGGCCGGAAAATTGTATGGCGTTTCCGGGGCTTCTATTTATACCTTAACGCTTGATGTCCTCTCTCCAATTGAAACTAAAATTGAAGGCGCTTCTAATCTTGAAGGCGCAAAGTATGATGGTAAGGATAATATTTATTATAGAGATGGCGGAAAAATCATTCAATTTAATATCAAGACTAATAAAACAGCGCTGGTTAATATTAAAGATTATAACGAGGCGGATGGATATTCCGGGTATAACATATTTAATCAAAAGGTTTATTTAATCGCCAAGAATAAGAATCAGATTTATACATATAATAGCAGCATGTCTACTAGAAGTGATTGGTTAAAAGATACTGCTGATTTATCTCAAGCTAGCGATTTATATATCGATGGTTCGATTTATACCTTAAATAGTAATGGCAGTATTAACAAGTTTTATCGCAATAAAAAAGCCGATTATAAAAATATCGCTTTGAATCCAGCGGTTTCCGCTTCTAAGATTTTAGGAGATAGTAAACAATTATATATTCTTGATACTACTTCAAAGCGGTTAGCGATAATTGCTAAAGCCGACGGTCATCTCATGAGTCAATATGTTTTTGATTCGCTTAATGACTTGAAGGATTTTGCCCTTGATGAGACCGGAAAAGCAATTTATCTTTTGAGCTCCGATGGTATTTATAAGTTTGGGCTATAGTATACGCTATAATATAATTTGGTTTTAAATGATATACAAAAAAGACTATCTAAATCAGATAGCCTTTTTGTTATATCTATGTTGTTAACGTCTTTTATTCCTATTCATAACATCCATATTATTTGCAACTACTTTCGGATATTTATTAGAATTTATATCAATCGCTTCAAGTGCTCGTGCGCTCTCGGAAATAATAGCTAGTTCTGGTTCAGATAGATTAGCTTTTGCTCTTTTTAATTCATCAAGCCTTGCTTCTAAACGTATTGGTAATTCTTCGATAGTCATTCTTTGACCGTCTAGAATATCTTTACCGGCCTTAAAATCAATGTAGATATTGCTTTTACTGGTTGCTCCAGCGAATTTTGTACTAATACCAGTAAATTTAGTATAAGCTTCTTCGTTTTCGGTTTTTCGTTTACGATACTCTTTCATTACTGCTATTTCTTCTGGGGTAACCCCATATTTTAGAGCATTAGCTTCTTCAATTTTAATGCCCTTAGCGAAATGATTGAATGTATCCAACTGTACTCTTAAATTTTCTAATTTTTCGCTTAAACGATTAATCCACATCGCATTCTTTAATCTGAGTTGTTCTGTTTCTATCTTATTTTTTCTGTTATCCGCGTAGATTTTAATTTCTTCATCTATTTTATTCCCTTCTTTACGGATTTCATATGAACCCTCAGCGCTTACATCCTCAATTATTCTATTTTCCTGATAGCCGCTAGTATTTCTGTATAATTTTATTTCTCGTTTAGCAAAATCGGGATCTTTCAATAAATCGCTAGTTCTAATAAAATTAAGCGCCTGCTCAATTTGCTTGATTAAGTTTTCATTATAATTAATATCCTCCAAAAATCCTTTATTTTTTTGGCTAAAATATCTTTCCCATTCTTGAGCAAATTTAAGCTCAACCGCCGCTTTACTTATTTCAGCAATTTGCTTTTTATCTGCTTCCCAGGTTTCACTGGCGTTGCGAGCTTTGTTTAGAGCTGTATCAAAGCCCCCGCTTCTGCTAATAAACTCACTGGGAAGCTCTAAATATTGTTGCGGTAATTTTTCATTAAGGCCAATTTCTTGACGCAGTTCTTTATTATATCCGACCCTCGACAGCAAATCGGTTCCTTGACTTGAAGAACGGTCTCTAAGAAATTCTGTGCTCGAGTCGGTATTATTTTTTATATATTCTAAGAATTTATTATATCTTTCAAACTTAGCATGAACATATTCTGAAGAATAAATATTCCCTCTGGAAACATCCTTGTTTTTTGCTAAAATTTCAATGAGATCGCCGTGATGTCCTAGGCCCTCTACCAGCTCTTCTATATGGCCTATATAATTATTGGCTAAGATGCGTTCATCACTCCAACCTTCATTCCTTCTTTTTTCAGTTTCATTATTTCTTCCTCTTGATATTGATAATCCATAATTAGTAAGCCAGTTAACGGTTTTTTCATTTTCTTGCAGAATTTTTTCTAAATGATTTAAAGTTTCGGTATATAATTCATTGAATTTCTTTAAATCCGTGCGATCATAACTGAGCTCATCAATCTTCTTTAAGGCCGGATAAGCCTTAATAGCTCTTTGCTCCTCGCCTTCGGCATCAGGATTTCTATGGTCATATTGATGTTTATTTTCCCAAGCTATTTCTGTTAATCTTTTGCTGAGCGCTTCAGTATAAACTTCTTTAATCGGTTCGGCGCCAATTTTTTCTGATAACTCTAGGGTTTCTGATTTAAAATAGAAATGAGTGATGTTATTGAAGTCAACCGGTTTAACTTGATATTCAGGGTTATCTATTTTGAAAAGCGCTTCGCGTTTTCCTTCTGGTGTTTCTAAGTAAGCAGTTTTTTTAGCCGCCTCTAGTTCTATTAATTCTTTATCTAAATTTTTTAAATATTCTTCAATTTGGATAAAATTAGCTTCTCGATTGCTCATTTCACCTTCTTCTCCTTTGTTGATTTTTGTAGCTGAAAAATTAAGATCTTTTTTATTTTTTATCCCCATCTCTTCTCGTAGAGAGGCACTTATCTGTTGTATAGTTTCAACTTTTTTGTATAGTTCGCCAGTATCTCCGGCCGCATCGGTTGTTATTCTTACGCTATCACTTTCTACACGCCCTACCTCTGCGCGTTCTTCGTCAGTTAGAGGGCGCTTGGCTGAACCGCGTCCACCGGTTGCTCGCAGTTTTTTTACTTCCTTGGCTTGAGCTTTAGCTTCGAGCATTCCTTCAAAATTGGTAATTCCTTCGTCTTCAAAAAGATCCTGATTATTTTCGTAAACTTTTTTTAAAGTATCTTTTTGATTTTTAAAATCAGTCGCTTTTTCTGCGCCAGTTTTGTAATTTTCACGTAAAGACCCACTTAAATCTTTAATCCTTTGTTTCTTTTCTTGAAGAGCAGTAATATTATTGGTTATCTGATCTAGAGATTGTTTCTTTTCTTGAACTTTCTTTTCTTGTTCGAGTTGAATTTTTGCGGCTCTTTTTTGTTTGATGTTTTCTAGTAAAGACATTTCTTGTGAAGACATATTTTTGTTTAAAAAATTGAAAATCCTATTTTCTAATTGGATTATATCATTATTAGGGAAAAATTAAAAATTTTTGTTCTTTGTATTGTAGTATATTTTTGTGAATTTGTCAATATATAGCGAAATTATCATTGAGTTGTCCGATTTTTGAAAATTGCCTAAACGATAACCATTATAAGCTCTATAAGTTTTCACCAACAAAAAACCGCCCTTTTTAGGACGGCTTTTTTATCTTGAGAAACTTTATTATTTAATTACTTTAAAGTTACCTTTCCTCCAGCATCTTCTAATTTCTTTTTGATAACGTTAGCTTCCTCTTTTTTAACGCCTTCTTTTAGAACTTTAGGAGCGCCATCAACTAAATCTTTAGCTTCTTTAAGACCCATTTCTGTTAATTCACGAACAACCTTAATAACAGCAATTTTATTAGCACCAGCTTCAGTTAGTTCGATATCAAAGCTATCTTTTTCTTCAACAGCGGCACCGGCAGCGGCTGGAGCCATCATCATGGCTGGAGCAGATGCAGAAACTCCAAACTTATCTTCTAAGATTGAAACTAATTCAGCTAAATCTAGAACACTCATTTTTTCGATTTCACTAACTAGTTTTTGAAATTTTTCTGGGACAACTACGTCCTTTTTTTCTTCACTCATAGTTTTAAAATTAATTTATTTATATTTTAATTAGTATTTTTTATTTCTTTTCGCTAATTGCTTTTAGAACACCGACAAAATTACGTAAGTTACCGGCTAGAACATTAACAAAGCCGGAAATAGGCGCATTCATTGAACCAACGAGTTTAGCGTATAATTCTTGCTTGCTTGGTAACTTAGCTAAAGCTTCAACCTGTTCTTTGGATAAAAGCTTATTTTCTAAAATTCCGCCTAAGAAGAATATTTTTGCTTCCTTTTCTTTATCCTTACGAAAATCCCCCAAGATTTTAGCAGGAGCAATTTCATCTTCATAAGAGAAAATCGCGGCGATTTTACCGTCGTAACCTCTAGCATTTAAGCTTTCAATATTGCTATCTTTAAAAGCAATATTCATTAAGGTTTTTTTAGCAACGTAGTATTCGCTATTCTCTGCTCTTAATTTAGCACGTAAATTTTCGTTATCTTTTACGCCGAAAGCGTTAAAACCGGCGAAGACAACTGATTTTGACTTCTTGATTTTTTCGCCTAAAGTACGTAAAATCTCTTGTTTTTGAATCTTATTTTTTGGCATATAATAAAAAAACTGTGTTACCACAGATGTAAAAACGCGCTCTAAAGCGGATGTTACCTCGGCAAGATTTACGTTCGCTTAAAGAAGCGCTTACTTGCTGTCTGTGGTATCTTTTGTTATGTGTCTATATTAGCAGATGCTGATGATTTGTCAAGACTGTATTGGCGTGTAGCTTGACACGCCCTATTTTTTAGGTTAAATTCGATTAATGCGTTCTTTAAAAAAATTAATATTCACTATATAAATCAGATCATGGAAAGTAAAAGATGTCTTACCGGAATTAAATTTTTTGTATTTGACTTTGACGGCGTCTTAGTTGATAGCACGAAGCTGTGCATTGAAAGATTTAATATCATTTTGGGTCGATTAGGTCTTCCCTCAGTTTCTTCTGAACTATTAAGAAAAAATCGGGGAATGAAATTAGTCGACTTAATTGATTTTATTTGCCTTGAAGTCGGCGCCACTGATGAACAAAAAAAGCTTTTTCAGACAATGGATTCGGAAGTTAACGCTCAGATGCCCTATCAATTAAAACGTGAAATAATGGAAGCATTATTAAATCTAAGATTGTTCAACTGCTATGTCGGTTTAATTACCAGTCGTACTAATGAAAGTTTTATGACTATCGCCGCTAAAGTCGGTTTGAGTTTAAAAATATTTCATCAGATTCAAACGGCTGACCATTTTAATCATCATAAACCAGACGGTCGGGTATTCAATCCATTTATTAATTGGGCAAAAGCTTATGGCGTTAGCCCTGAAGAAATGGTTTACATCGGTGATACAGTTGATGCTGATTTCGCCGCGACGCAAGACCGCAATCCAAAACTTGAATTTATTGGCGTTGTTTCTGGCGCGAATACGCGCGAAGAGTTTCTTGAAGCTGGAGTTCCGCCTTGTAGAATTGTTGACTTTGATAAGCTTCCTGACTTTTTACATCACGTTATTAGTGAAAAAGCGGAAGCCTAAAAATTCGAAATTAAAATCAAGCCTTAGTTTAAAAATATAACCGGTATTTATCGGTTATGCCTGTACTTATTTTCCGAAGCCGTTCCAATTACTGGGGCGGCTTTTTTCTTTAAGAATTCGATTTCTTTGATGGTCCGAGACACATACATTGTTTTTTGTCATTTTTCAGAAATCGGACAACTGAGAAAATGCCGATAAAATATCAATAAAAACGAATTTATAATTTCAGTTGTCCGATTTTCAGAAAACCTTAAAAGTTTTATACTATCCCCCTCTTCTCATTTACCCCTCTCTTTTATTGGGCCGCCTGATAATTTTTGCCCCCGCTTTCCGTCCCCGATTAGCAAAACGATGCGCTTCTTCGCGCAATTTCAATAAGGTCGGTTTAATATTTTCTGCGAGCAGTCTTTGTTCTTTTTTAGTTTTAGCGGTAAAGACTAAAGTATCACCCCCGAATTTAGAAATTCCGACTAGAGGAATGTTGATATTATTAAGCGCTAGTTCGCGCGATAAAAAACTGATTTGCGGTGAACCGCCATCTATCATAATTAAATCAGGGAGTAACCATTCAATATGTTTAAAGCGGCGCAAGAGAACTTCGAGTAACGCTCTTTCGTCATCTCCGGCCGGCGCGTCTTTAATTTTAAATAATCTGTATTCAGAGGTATTTGCTTCCCCATTTTCAAAAACAACCATCGAACCATAGCTTTCTTTACCAGCGTGATGCGATATGTCATAGCCTTCCAGGCGACTAATTTTTTGTTCCTTTAAATCTCCTTCTCTAGTTAAAAGCGAAACGTCTTGAATATGTTTTAACGCTTTAATTTTATCGGGATTATCTTTCATGAGTTTTATAATCAAACGTTTTTTTTCTCCCGCAAGTAGTAAACAAATATTATCAATATTTTTTTTATAATCTAGTGCGCCTATTTTCCCCGCACAAGCACCGGGACATAAGCCGATTTGATAATCAAAACAAGCCTTACCGCTTCCCGCTTGGCAATTACCATAAGGAAAAACACGACGGATTAAGCGTAAGGCATTTTGCAGTAAAAAATATGATTGATAAGGGCCAAATATTTTTGCAGTTCCTGCTGGAAATTTATTTAACTCATGACCGCGAATAATTATTGGACGGGTGAATGCTTTTTTAGAAATCACGACATAAATAAAAGAACGATTATCTCTATCTCTAACATTATATTTAGGCCAGTATTTTTTAATATTTTGCGCTTCTAAAATTATCGCATCGAGCAAGGTTTCAGTTTCTTCATATTTTAAATCACAAGCGGAAGCGACCATCTCAGCGATTCTGGGTTCTATGTCTTTTTGAAAATATTGGCTTAGTCTCGCTTTGAGGCTAGTTGCTCGTCCGACATATAAAACCGTTCCCTTTTTATCCAACCAAAAATAAACCCCCGGTTTTTTAGGGATTTCTTTAAGACGAGCTTTCAGCTTTTCATTATAGCTGTGCATAAGTTTTATTGACATTCAAAATACCAGTGCTAATATGCTTGTATTGATTTTAATGATGTTTTATTGTTAATTTAAATTTTTTTTAAAATCATTGTTCTACATCGTGGGTTTTTTGTTAAGTCCCGATTCAAGGGCTGTCGCTAACACGACAAAAAAATCGCACAACTGCCTCTGAAGAATCACGCGGTTGACTTAAAGCGCAAGTTGAGAAAATGATGATCGAAAAAAACTGTTAACTCCTGGTGAGCTTTGTCCCTACTGGACCACATCTTCGGATAAGACCTCCTGCTACACAAGCTCCCAACGTTACGATTCCATCGTCTCTCAAAGCAAAATTAAAGCGCACATGCGATTCAAACCTCAGCAACAAGTTTTTAAAAGGATTAATTAATCCTTCCTAAGGGAGTATCACCCTTCGGAGAAAACTCTAGTTGCTGGGGTTTTTTATTTTTTAAAAAAACATTATCTTTAGCTAATAATTCCAATAACAATACTGCCGATAATAGCTAAGGCCGCCCCTAAATATTGTAAAGGGCGGATTTTTTCTTTATTAATAATAACTCCAAGAATTAGAGCAATAACGATATAGCTTTCGGTAATAGCGATAGTGATTGATAACTCCTCTTTTTCTACAGCAAAAGCATAAAATAACCAAGCCGCTAAATCAACCAAGGAAACCAGAGCAATTAGTTTCCAATGATTGTAACTATTTTTAACAAATTGTCTAAAATGCCGCTTCTTAAAACGGGAAATATAGATAATACAAAGTGTGCCGCAAGCTAGCCAAGGAAACCAGATAGCTATCATTGGGTCGATTGTCTTAGCTAAGCTAGCGGAGAAGAAATTAACAAGGGCAAATACTATTCCAGAAATTATAGCGAGTATGGAACCTTTTTCTAGAAAATCACGATGATGTAAGTTTTTAAAATTAACTGATACTAAAATTATACCGATAAAAATCATTAATACTAATAACCATTGTCCGCCGCTCAAGCTCTCATTAAAAGCAATTACGCCAAGCATGATAGTAAGTGGTAGCTCAATCGCCATGATAGTTTCCATCACCGATAATTTACCAATAGAAAGAGCTTTAAAGTCTAACATCCCGCTAACAAAGGTTAACGCCCCCAAAAGTGTTAGCAAAAGAATATCGTTGGGGCTTAAGGCTATCCCCCTATAAATAATAATGGGAATCATTATTACCGCGCTACTACCGGTAATCCAGGCTAGAGTTTCCAGCACCCCGATTTTTTTAACAGTTCTCTGAATTAAAAAATCGCCAATTCCCCAACACAACATGGCTCCAAAGGCTAAAATAAGTGCTAAATTCATAAATTATTTTTTTAAATATGGTTTTAAGTATTTTCCAGTTAAGCTCTCCGGCTCCCTTACAATATCTTCCGGGGCGCCGGCTGCGACTAATCGTCCGCCGTTGTCCCCTCCATCCGGCCCTAAATCAATAATATAATCCATTGATTTAAGCATGTGCATATTATGCTCAATCACCATAACGGAATTTCCTTTTTCAACTAGTTTATTCAAGACTGATAAAAGCATATCAATATCATAGTAATGTAGTCCAGTAGTTGGCTCGTCTAGTAAGTATAAAGTTCGTTTTCCTAAAGTATGGGTTAGCTCTTTAGCAATCTTAATTCTCTGTGCCTCACCTCCGGATAGGGTGGTTGCACTTTGTCCAATTTTTACATAACCAAGTCCGACTGATTGCAGGACTTTTAATTTATCGGTAATAAAATAATTACCTTCAAAATGCTCGACCGCTTCATCAATAGTCATATCTAAAATCTCAGCGATATTTTTGTTCTTGTATTTTACCTGCAGGGTTTCACGATTAAAACGTTTACCGCGGCAAACTTCGCATTCAACTAAAACTGGTGGGAGAAAATGCATCTCAATTAGGTTAGCTCCTGCCCCTTCACAGGCCTCACAACGCCCACCGGGACGATTAAATGAGAAGCGGCCGATTGCATATCCTCTTTCCCTTGCTTCCGGTAAGGCGGCAAAAAAATCTCGAATCGGCGTAAAGATTCCAGTATAGGTTGCGGGGTTAGAACGAGGAGTGCGACCAATTGGTGATTGGTCAATTACAATTACCTTACTAATATAATCAGTTCCTTTAATATCTTTAACATTTTCTAATTTTGCCCGGCCGCCCGGTCGCGCTTTAATATGAGAAACATTTTTATATAAAGCATTATACAAGAAAGACGATTTTCCACTTCCCGAGACGCCACTAATTCCCACTAAACGTCCGAGCGGAATTTCCACGGTAATATTTTTTAAATTATTAGCGGTTGCGCCAATAATTTTTAAGGAGCCATGATTTTGCTCACGACGCTTGCTTGGTAATTCTATCTTCTTATCTCCGTTTAAATATTGCAGTGTGAGCGATTTTTTGGTCGCTTCCGCATCTTTACCGCTTAAAAGATATTTTGTCTCACCACAGGCCGTTATTTCGCCGCCATGGACTCCCGCGAGTGGCCCTAAATCAACCAAATAGTCCGATTCCATAATCGTTCTTTCGTCATGTTCAACAATAATAACCGTATTATGCTTATCTCTTAGTTTCTTTAAAGTATCAATTAATTTTTCCGTATCCCGTTCATGTAAACCAATGGTCGGTTCATCTAAAACATAAAGCGTTCTTGATAAATGGGAGCTGATTTGGGAGGAGAGTCTGATTCTTTGTGCCTCACCACCAGATAGGGTGTGAGCTTCACGCGATAATGATAAATAATTTAAACCGACTTTAAGCAAAAATTCTAGACGACTAATAATTTGGATAATAACATTTTCGGCGATAGTTAATTCGCGTTTTGTCATCTTTTCATAGTAGCCATTAAAAAAATCCAAGGTTTTATTTAAAGATAAATTGGCGACTTGAGCGATATTTTTCCCGTGTATTTTTACCGATAAGCCTTCTGGCTTTAATCGCTCACCATTACAAGTTTCGCATTTTTCTTCACCAAAGAAGTTCTTTTTTCCTAGTCCGGCGCACTCGGGACAAGCGCCATGAGGCGAGTTAAAAGAAAATAAACGCGGCTCAACTTCAGGGAAAGAAAAATTATCATTAGGACAAGTCCAATTTGAAGAAAGTAAAAATTCTTGCTTTTCATATTTAGCAATTACTAAACCCTTGCTTTGTTCGAGCGCACTTTCAACTGCTTCAAATAAACGCGACTGATCACTTAACATTACCTTATCAATTACGATATCAATATCATGCTTTTGTTTGGGTGCAAGCTTAATCTTATCTCTTAAAGAATAAATTTTTCCATCGATCCTCGCTTCGCCGTAGCCAAGTCCTAAATAATTATATAAAAGTTGATAATATTCCCCTTTTCTATCGCGCACGACCGGAGTTAAAAGCGTAACATATTCATCGCCTAAATCTTTTCCGCGATTAATAATAATATCAACCATTTCTTCAACGGTTAATTTTTCTATTTTATGACCGCAAAGAGGACAAAATATTTCTCCGACCCTTGCGTAGAGAACGCGCAGGTAATCATAGATATCAGTTAAAGTTCCGACTGTTGAGCGTGGGTTATGAGAGAGGGCTTTTTGGTCAATAGAAATTGCTGGAGCTAATCCAATTATTTCTTCAACATCGGCTGGCTTTTTTTGGCCTAAAAATTGGCGCATATAGGGCGAAAGCGATTCGACATATTGTCTTTGGCCTTCGGCAAAAATTGTATCAAAAGCGAGTGATGACTTACCGCTTCCCGAAACGCCAGAAATAACCGTTAATTTATTATGCGGTATTTCTAAACTGATATTTTTTAAGTTGTGCATTCGTGCGCCGCGGATGATTAATTTTTCGCCATCGCTTGCATGAGCGCTATTTTTATTGGCTGACATATTATTCAATTGATAAACGGGTTTGGTTCGTTAAAAGTAATTAAGGGCGTTTTATGGTTTATAATATCATTAGGAATGCCATATTTAAGATTGTATAAAGTATCAACAGAACAAAAAAGCGCCTGAGAATAATCAAAACCTAGCTTAGCGCTAATAGTTTTTACTATTTCTTCCGATTGTCCCTCGACTTCCACATATGGTTCTAGGTAAGGCCATTCATCTAAAGTAATTTCCGCGCCATCAAGCAACCAAAGCTCACGGCGACTTTCTTGAAAAGCTTTGCGTTTAGCCCCCATGGCTTCTAACAAGCTAATTCCCTCTTCGAAATTATTTATTTGTAAATAAATTTCTTTTTGATTTTCTATTTTTATACCATCAACAACTTTGAGGCTCATCGTTATTTTATCTCCTTCATCGCGGACTCTCAACCAACCGCCTGGTATTTCATGTCCTTCTGGTAATTCAAAAACAACACGTTTCATCAAGAACTCTGGTTTAATGAGCTGAGCCCCAGCTGATTTTAAATGGTCACGCACTTCGTCTTTATCAATATTTATAAAAGTTGCTTCGTATTCTATTTTCATATTTTAAGCTTTATTTTTATTCTTCAACTAAATCTAAAAATTCTTCAATCTTCTTAGAAATATTAGTTGGTGTTATATTATATTTTTTATTATACGCTAATTGCTTTTTACGTCTTCTTTCTACTTCATTTATTGCTTTACGCATTGATTCAGTTTTTTTATCGGCATAGAGAATTATTTTTCCTTTTACATTACGAGCGGCGCGGCCCATAGTTTGCATGAGAGAAGTTTCACTTCTTAGAAAGCCCTCTCTATCGGCATCCAAAATCGCGACCAGAGTTACTTCCGGTAAATCTAAGCCTTCTCGCAAAAGATTAACGCCAATTAAAACATCAAATAATCCTTCGCGAAAATTTTTTAAAATATCCATTCTTTCCATGGTTTTAATATCGCTATGAAGATAATTGGATTTAAATCCTTGTCCGTTAAGATATGTATTTAAATCTTCAGCTTGTTTTTTAGTTAGTGTATTGATAATCGCTCTTTCGCCTAATCGCGCAATTTCTCTTATTTCTTCCATAACGTCATTAATTTGGCTGTAATTTGTTTCTTTATTAAATACTGGTCTGATTTCAATTTCTGGATCAATTAAGCCGGTTGGGCGGATAACTTGCTCGGCAATTTGTTTAGAATGTTTAGTTTCAAAATCTCCCGGGGTTGCAGTTGTAAAAATAACTTGGCCGATACGAGCTTCAAATTCGCTAAACTTTAAAGGTCTATTATCAAGTGCGGACGGTAAGCGCCAACCGTACTGAGTTAGAGTTTTTTTTCGGGCCTGGTCGCCATTATACATTCCTCGTACTTGCGGAACGGAGATATGTGATTCATCAATAATAGTTAAAAAATCCGGCTTGCCGTCTTTCCAAGGAAAATAAGCAAGTAAGGCATCCGGCGCTTCTCCGGCTAGTTTTCCGGTTAGATGGCGTGAGTAATTTTCGATACCATGGCAATAGCCGAGTGAATGTAACATCTCAATATCATACTTAGTGCGACGTTCTAGTCTTTCTGCTTCAAGCAATAATCCCTCTTTTTTAAAATAAGCGAGCCTATCTTTTAATTCACCTTGGATATTTTTTATCGCCGCCTCTATTTGCGGTTGATTGGAAACAAAATGCTTAGGCGGAAAAATTACGATTTCTTCTAAATTCTCTAAGATGTTTTTAGTCGTATTATCAATAATGGAAAGATGGGAAATTTCTTGGCCGGATAATTCAAGGCGATAGATAATATTTTCTGATTTTGGTCTGATTTCAAAAACATCGCCGCGAACACGGAATTGTCCTCTATCAACATCGCCGTTAGTTCTTTCAAATTGAATTTTTACAAGTTGCTTAATCAAATCGCTTCTAACCATGCTTTTCCCTTTTTCTAGAACTAAACGTGCTTCAAGATATGATGATGGAACTCCAAGATTATAAATACAAGAAACAGAAGCAACAATAATTACATCGCGACGGGAAACAAGTGAGGAAGTTGCGCCATGGCGAAGACGGTCAATTTCTTGATTAATCATCGCCTCTTTATCGATATAAGTATCGGTGATAGGTAAATAGGCTTCGGGTTGATAGTAGTCGTAATAAGAAACGAAATAATGAACAGCGTTATTCGGGAAAAAGTTTTTATATTCTCGATATAGCTGAGCGGCAAGAGCTTTATTCGGCGCCATCACTAAAACCGGCCTATCTTGTCCAGCGATGATGTTGGCAATTGTAAAAGTTTTACCGCTTCCGGTAACGCCCAATAGAGTTTGATAATCAAAACCGGCCGCGAGTCCGGCAGCCAGTTTTTTTATAGCCTCCGGCTGATCACCGGCCGGCTGGAAATTTGATTTTAATTTGAAGATTCCCGGCATTATATTAGAATCGCTATTTTATATTTTTGTATTATTTAGCCAAATCGCCAATAACATATTTTTCTAACATTGGTCTTGCCTTACCGTTATCATGCTTATCAATAGAAGCAAATAGAGTACTTGCATCTATTCCACAGCCGTTTAGGATTTTTTCTCCGCCTGGGTGAATACCTAATTTAATATAAGGAGTTACATCAAAAACGCGACCGTCTATCGCCATCCAACAATCAGAAGCGTTTGCATGTTTTGCAATCTCGCCTAAAGTTATTCCAGTCGAAACGATTGGAGTGCTTGTGGTTTCTGGGGTTGCTGGGGTATTTGTAGTAGTTGGCGCTTCGTTTTTAGGGGCGTCTTTTGTACCGCTTGGGTTCGAAGTATTAGAAGTTTTTGTACAGGCACTTAAAGTAATAACTAACGCTAAAGCTAGTAAAAGAAAAGATATTTTTTTCATAAAATATAATTTAATTATTAATAAATTGTTAAAAAATTATAACAAAAAAATAAGAAATTGGGAAGGTTTGATGGTGATGGACGGCGATTTTAATAAGAATAAAAAAGAGCTTTTTACAAAAGCTCTTTTGCTTACACCAGTTAACTATTTACTCTTTGAAAATCTCTAATAATTTTAATTACGATTCCTCTTATTTCAACGTTTTTTCTAAATATCGGCTCAAAGGTAGGATTCGCTGGTTGTAGTCTAATTCTTCCCTTCTCTTTATAATATTTCTTTAGAGTTGCTTCATTATCGTCAATAATTGCGACCGCTGTATCTCCGTTATCAGCCCAAGATTGTTTTTTGATAATCGCAAAATCACCATCAAATATTCCGTCGCCAATCATTGAATTTCCCCTTACTCGGAGGGCATACAAATCACCATCTTGGAATCTAGTATCTTTTGCAATTTCAATTGCTTCGTCCGGGACTTCGATTGCTTCGATTGCTTTTCCGGCCGCTATAACGCCCACTAGAGGGACGGACATAAATTCTTGTTTACTCTTTAGCTTAACTAGCTCAAGGCTTCTAGCGACGCCTTTGACGTGTTTTAAGATACCTTTATCAACTAGGTTCGAGATGTGTTCATGGACAGTAGAAATTGTAGAGAGTCCGACCTCATCTCTGATTTCACTTAAAGACGGTGCATAACCGTTTTCTTCAGTATAGCGATTTACAAAGTCGCGTACCTGAACCTGTTTTTTTGTTAGAGTGGTCATATGTTTAAAATATTATTATTTTATTTTTTTCAATTTATTTTTTATCTTTTTTATATTATCTGCTGTTGGAAGATTCTCTGGCATATCACCTCCTAATTCTTCAATTGTTTTTCTAACTTTTTGACCGACATTATAGTGTGTAAGATTTGCACTCATTTCTCCTTGTATATTTTCTCTTCTTAATTTAGCGTCAGTTTGTGTAGCTCTAAAGAGATTAGCTGCCAATTCCTCACTTCCCATATGATCAAGTATCTTTTGAGATTTTTTCAATTTTTTCAATTTATGTATATCGGTTGCATCAAGTCCGCCGTACAAACCTTTGTACCCATAATTTTGAAATTTGCCATAATTTTTTACGCCGGCATCGGCGGCTGCCTCAGCCAAAGAAGTATTATGTTTTTTTGTTTCGTCTCTTAAAATTAATCTTTTTTGGTTTTCAATCATTAAATCTGCAACTTCTTGGCGTCTTGTTTGAATAGCAAAATAAGTTTGCCCCATGGCAACGATTTCTTTAGTCGGGTCAGAATTTTGGACAACAAGATAGCAGGCATATCTAGAAAGATTTACGGTATCAATAATTCTTTCCGCGCCAGATCCGACAGAAACCATATCGTTGGCTTCAACAAAATGGTTGTGGATATCCTGTCGGCTATTTTTACAGGCCTCCTTAGATTTTTCTATAACTTTTAAAAAGTTGCGATATTCTGAATAATCCAAAGCTTTATATAAATCTCTAGCTGACCAATATTCACTGTTATATTTATTTATTTTTTTTATTTTTTCGAAAATATTAGTAGGCATATTTTTATGTTTAAAATAAGGAATTTACAGTATATCTATATTATACCCGAAACAAAAACGAATAGCAAGAGATTGCCTCTTTGATCGGTTTTTCTGGGGGCACAATATATTACTCTTTTGCCATTATTGAAAAATCGGACAACTGAAAGTTAATTAAGCTTTTTCTGATTGTATTTAGCTAGTTCCAATCTAATCTTCTGTTCCATATCATCATGAGATACCCTTCCGGCACCCTCTAATATTTTTTTCTCATTGAATATTAAAAATTCATCTTCTTGAAAATATGTTTTAGATATTTGACCGTCCGATAATCTTTCATCATCTAAAACAAAACCCTTGATTATATACTCTTTTAATTTCTGCGTCGCCCAGATGCGAAATTGAGTACCACGGAGAGAGTTAATGCGATAACCCACGGAAATAATGGCGTCTAGATTATATATTTTAATGAATCGTTTTACTTCTTTATAGCCCTCTTTTTGAACTACCGAGGATTCCTCGGTAGTTAGATTCTCCAATAATTCCCCTTCAAAATAAACATTTTTTAAATGTAAGCCAATATTGTCGACGCTGCAATCAAACAACTCCGCCATCTGTTTCTGGCTTAGCCAAACAGTCTCATTTTCAAGCTTAACTTCAAGTTTCATATTCCCATCCGCAGCACTATAAATAATGATTTGATTGTTTTTAATACTCATAAAATTAAAATTAATTCTTATGCCAAAATATTAGCAGGATGAGGATAAGCTAAAGATAAAACAAGGACTTTAGAGATAACAAAAGAGCCCTCTTGCGAGGGCTCTTGTTGTTTTCGATTTATTAAAGAAAATCGAGAAAACTGTTCAGCTTAATTATCGGCTCATGTTAGCAACACCTGTTGGCCAACCAGACAATAAATTACTGTTAGTCCATTCAGTTGAACCAACACCATTTGTATCAGCTGATTTATCAGACCAAACGAAAGCATTTGCTCCATCCGATAAAGCATCAGTACCATCATCACCAGTAGCAAGTTCTGTACCAGCGCTTAAAGCAGCGCCATCCTTAGTAACTTTAGTACTAATAGAGTCAGCTGCTGAAGAACCAGCAACAGTACCTCTAATTTCAAAAGTTCTAGTAGAACCCTTGGCTATAGTAACAATCTTAGCATCATCAATTTCAATTAATGCACTGGCATTAACACCAGAAGTATTTAATTGAATTTCACCAGAAGTAACATCATATAGATATACAGTTCCGGCTGTGATTGATAAAGCGGCACCAACAGCACCATCACTTAAAGTCATGGTAGGTTTAATACCTTTTAATACTACATCGCCAGCAGCATCAGCGATCACAGAAAACTTATAAAGAGTCTGTGCGCCATCAGCTAAACTGGTCACTGGTAAGCTCAAAGCAGCTACGGTTGGTTTAGTCTTTCTAACAATCATAACTTGGCTTACTGCAGCATCTGCAGCATTGTCAACAGTTCCTGAGGCAGCACCAGTTGCGCTAAAATCAGCGGCTGTTGTTGATACTGAAATTGCTAAAGTATCTCCAGAATCAGCTCCAGTACCAGCAGTACCAACGGTAGCTACTGCTCTTTCGCCAATTGCTGTTAATTTACCTTTGATGACTACAACTTTGTCAGTTCCATTTACTACTTCAATATTTAAACCAGTAAATGAAGCTTTTCCGGTGCTATCAAGACTTACATTGCCTGATAAAGCAGCACCAGCTGAATCATAAAGTTTTAAGTACTCGACGTTATCATAAGCAGCTAAATTTTCAGTTGCTTCAGATCCGCCAGTTAATACACCATCTTCATCAACAACTGCAGTTAATTTATCAACTACAAATTTTTCTTTTGTTGTAGATAACTTAACGCGAGTTAATTCTTGTTCAGCAGTTGCTCCAGCAATAACTACTTGAGCTTCTGGACGACCACTATCAATAGCAGTGGTAATAGTACCAGCAGCAGTTACAGTGATTCCAACGCTAGGAGCTGTTGTTCCGTTAACATTAGTTCCAGTTACAGTAGCTGTAACAGAACCGTTAACATCTTCAGCAGTCATATCAGCGGCATCCATAGTGAAAGCAAAGCGATCATTATCTCCACCATAAGGAGCGTTAGTTGAAGCAATAGCCTTTACGATAACAGTTTTATTGCTTCCAGCAGGGACGGTATAGAAACCACCAACAAATTTGCTAGAAGTAAATATAGCCTGTCCGTTTGAGTCAACGGAAGTTGGACCAGCAATTTTAACGCCGTCAACATATAATTCAACTTGTTGAACTAAATCTTGAGCATTAACAGTACCTTCTGTTTTTAATACATATGTACCATCAGTAGTTCCAACATTATCTACATAAGTATCTAATGTTAAAGCAGAAACCTTAACATCATTTCCTGTGCCTGAACCAGCAGCCCAAATCATTCCTAGAGCATCAACAGAAGAACCTTTAACAACAGTTCTAGATTCTGGAGTGCTTGCTCTTGAAACAGTCAAAGAAGAAGTCTTTGTTGTTACTGTATTACCAGCAATTACAGCAGCTGGGACGATATCAGTAACTGTCTTGTCTTGTGAATCTTTAACTGTGAAATTACCAGAGCTGAAGTCAAATTTACCAACATATTTAATGTCAGAAACAGCAGCGCTGTTAATATCAGCAACTAAAACTAAAGTTCTAGTTACTCCCTTTGAAACTGTAAAATAATCAGTCCAAGCGAAAGTTAAAGCTGCATCGACATCATTACTATCAGCCCATCCAGTAGCATCTGTAATAGCCTTGGCTGAACCTAGAGTCTGGCCAGTAATAGCATCCTTAACTTTAATGTTTCTTAACAATAAAGTATCAACAGCTGAATCGTAATCAGCATCATCAGCTGTATCACGATAAGTACCCCAATCATCACCACCAGAAGTAGCCTTAGTGGTTGTAATTTGAGCAGTAAGTTTTTGAACTTCAATAGTATCAGAACTTGAAGTCATAGTAACTCTAGCTAATTCAACAGCAGTAGTATCAGTTTTTACATCATGAGCAGAAGCAGAAGCATTAGCAATAGTAACTGCACCACCCTTTAATGTTAATGTTTTGCTTTCTCCAGCTGTGTCATATGGAGTAATAACTGTTGTTAAACCAAATCCATAAGCATCGCTAGCAACTAACAAATCAGCGGTTGTATCCATAAAGAATACAACGGTTTTTGTAGTTTCAGCAGAAGCAGAAACATCAGCCTTTACTGTAAAAGTTTTAGCTGAACCATTTAATAATTTAAATGGAGAATTTAAAGTTAAAGTAACCTTTCTGTTATTTACAGAAACAGTTGCTGGAACTTCAGTGGTACCTTGGTATAACTTGTAACCTGATAATAGGCTAGTAGTTAAAGTACCATCTTGCTTTAAAGTAATACCTTTAAACCAAGCATCTTCAGTAGATGTCAATTTGAAAGAAGCAACAGCGGTTTCCTTGTCTCCAAGAGTTGGATCAGTTAAACCAGTTGTTACTGGATCAATAGTAACACTTCCTGAGTTGGTAGCAGATAATGACATAGTATTACCAGTAACTGGGAATGAACCAGAAACAGCAGCGCCACTTGCGTTAATAGCAGAGGCAGATGCAATTCCGATAGCATGGTTACCGGTTTTACTTAGACCGATGTTAGCAACTACAGACAAGGTCTTAGTAGTACCAGCAGCGATATTTAAATTTAAAGCTGAGAATTCAGCTTCGTTTGTATCTGAAGCGAAAGTTTTAGCAGATGTTAATCTAGTTTCACCATCATATAGGTAAACACCAGATAAATCACTGTAAGCACCAACACCAGTTCTCTTTACTTTAATAGTATCAAGAAGTACTGAACCATCATTAGAAGCAGTAACGTTGAACTTTACAAAAGTAACACCGTTAGAGCTGCTAGGAATAGTTGCAGCAGCTGGAGTAGTAGAGTTTAATGAAACCATTAAACCTGAACCAACTGAAACTGGGCCAGTAGCTACAGCATTTTGTGAAGTTTTAACTAAACCAGTTTCCATTCCTGTGATAGCAGCGCCACCAGCAGTTAAGGTATTAGTTACAGTTAAAACATTGCTCATGCTTAATCTGTTAGCAGTCAAAGCAGTTTCTGAAGCTACTGAACGATAGTTAGTACCATCGTAGTAGTAAACAGCAGCTGAACCAGCATTCTTTACTAAAGAACCAGCTGGGATTTGACCATCAGTTAAAGCTGTACCAACAGTGTAGTTAACGAAATAGCTATCAGCTACGTCAACAATTCTCTTGTTCCAGTTTGTACCGTACAAAGCAGAAGCTTGAGATTCACTTCCAATCTTTCTTAAAACGCCATTTGGTTCAACAGCGTATACAGATGGATCAGTTGTGATTTTAATCATTTTAGTACCTGGTCTCATTACAACGTTACCTCCAATTGGGTAGCTTTGTAATTCAGCAGCTGGAATGGTTACCACGCCACTGAAATCAGCATACCAAGAGAAGTAAGTAGTAGAATTTGGGAAAACATATCTCTTTCCATTGTCGCTCAAATAGTATACAGCAGATAAACCATCCATTTTAATCAAGTCACCAGCAGAAGCTGAAGCTTGAACATTAGGAGCGATAACTAAACCGCTCATGGAGATTACTGATAATACCATTACGCCGACAACTAAGAATTTGCGTAATTTATTCATAATTAATGTTAATATTATTTTCAAACGTCCGGACAATAGTAGTCGGAACGATTTAAAAATAATGATTTGCGCAATTTAACTTTTATTTCATTTCCCTGTTAAACTTTTTCGATAAATCAGTCGGAATCCCGCTCCGCCAACCCGTTAAGGCTTAAGGCGAAGACCGACAGGTCTCTATGAATAAAGTTCTGCCAGCCTAGCGCGTGTTGCCACAGGCTGGAGAAAAGCTTAACCGATTTACCTTATAAGAATATAAGAGATTTGGTTTTAAGCTAAATTGAACATAAGTAAGTTTGTAAGGGACAGACCTCCTCTTTCGAGGTTCGACCTTGACTGGGTCCGCCAGTTCGAATTAAATTCCTTTTCAGGATTGAAACGCGAACTTATTAATTTATCTCACCCGGATGTCCGTGATAGGATGAAAGTTCCTCCGGTCAGGATCAGCCAAAAAGGGAGATAAACTAATAAGCGCGCGCTTGAGCGTTGTTTTTTTATTCTTTGATGATTTCTTGTTTTATAATCTCATCAACTTCGTTTAATTTATCAATTACATTTTTATATTCCTTCTTTCCTAATAAATCCTTTGCTTCATCGGTAATGTTCTCTTTAATATTTTCACTTGAAGTTGCATTTTCTAAAGGAGCATTAGTTTTAACAGTCGCGGTTGCGCTTAGTGCTGGTAATTTTATTTCTTCTTCATTTGTGCTTATTTGAATTCCTTTATCAGTTTTATTTTCAGTCGCGATTGAAACTGCTTCTTCGGAAAGTTTATTGGAATCTGTTTTAGCGGTTTCTTTCTTGTGATTTGTTGGTGCAGTAGCAAGACTTACCATTCTATTTTTAATAGTATCCATCTCTTCATTAAAACTATCATTTAATTTAGCAACCTGATCTTTATTTTCCTCATTATTAAAACTTGGGTCTGATAAAACAGTTGTTATATCTTTAGCGTGATCAGCGGCAAATTTAACAGCCATCTTATTTCTTTCTTGAAAATCTAAGACGGTATTTAATTTTGCTTTTTCAGAAATAATGCGGGCGATATATAAAGAGTCGTTTGGTTTAGCTTGACTGAATATTTTATGACTAAAGATACTGCTCGCAACTAAAACGACCATAAAGGTTGTTAAGGCAAAGGCTGGTTGTGAAGAAGCTTTAATAACACTCTTGAAGTTAATAAAAAATATTTGCCAAGCGGATAACTCACTCGCGCCGGAGTTAGAAATTTGTGCCAAAAAAAGCTCCCGATTGCTCTTTATCCAAGCGCTATCAGGGCTAATATTTTTTAAGCTATTAAGTTTTGAGATTAAATCTTTTTGTTGCATATACTTTAGTATACGGAATAGGAGCTAAAACGTTACAGTTGCTTTTCCTTGGCCTCATCAACGTCTATTAATTCCCTTAAAGCTTTAAGGGCGCGGTGCAATAAAACTCTGATATTACCCCGACTTTTTTGTGTGATATCAGCTATTTCTTCTAAAGAAAGATCATTAATAAAGCGCATAATTATAACTTCTCGATACTCTTCTTTAAGAAGCGGTAATTTCTTTTTAATGAGCTTTAGATTCTGCGCTTGATCTAAACGTTCTTGATGGCTCGTATCCGAGTCTGAATCAGAAGCTATTTCAACGGGATTTTTTTCATCGTCGATAGAAACTGCCTTACGACTTCCCTGTTCACGATAGTAATCAATAATTGCATTTCTAGCGACTTTATATAGTAGGGCGCGCAAGGTTTTTGCATCTTCTAGGGTATTGTTTTGAATATGATTCCAAGTCTTGAGAAATATTATTGATGTTAAATCATTTGCCTCCTCCTTGCTTCCAATTTTAAAATAAACAAAGCGATGAATATCCGCTACGTTTTCGTCGTAAACTTCAGTAAAAACATCTTTATCGCGGCTTTTTAAGCGGCTTAAAGTTTGTTTATTCTTAAATTTTTGTATTATATTTGAAGACATTGTTTCGTTACTACGCAAGAGTTATTAGGTAATTTTCTCTTAACAAAAAATAACGGGAAATGCTAAAACCCGTCCTCTAAACATTTTTTAATCTGTTGATATTTTAGCATGAGTTTATTTTAAAAGCAACTGTTTATAGTACGGTGTTTTTGAGAAAAAGCTTCACAAATCAGCAATGGTTTAGTATTAAGGCAGGGCTAAAAATGAGTTGTCCGATTTTCAGAAAAGGCTAAAAATAATACCCCTTCCGGATTGTCTAAATGGGTCTTTCCCAAAATTAAATACCTTGGATGCCCTTGACTTTTATAAATTTATAATTTAAGATTTATAGACTTAAGTCTAAGTAGTTATAGACTTAAATTGATAATTAGCTTTTGGTAGTTTTAACTTAGCCAATAATTTTGAATACTTAAGTCTAGAATATTGTAGACTTAAATAAGAAAAAGATGGATAATAAAGCTTTAGCTATTGAAGAAGTTCTTCATCCGATTTGGATTTCAGTATCCGAGGCGGCTGATTTAGGTGGTGTTCAGGGTAAGACAATTCGTCGTGCTTTGAAAGACGAGAAGGCTGATTTAGTTTTTAGAATTGTAAAGAATCGTTACCAGATAGAACTAGGATCTTTAATTCTCTTTTTGCATCGCAATAAGAAATTGAATAATAAATTACAAGACTTTGGTTTGGGGCAATATGTGAGCGGGTGGAAAGCATTTAGTAATAAATGAGCGCTTCCCTATCAGTCCTAAACTTGGCCATAAGGAAAATCTCCCTGCAAGGGGAGGTTTTTTGTTACTATTGACAAAGATAGATAAATATGATATGATACTTTTAGTTATTTTACAATTATTGTTTATATTGTTTAACCTGCCAAGGCTAAAACAAAACGCCAAGGCGCAAATTTTGGAGGATTAGTTATGAATTTTTTATCATCAATTCAAAGGAAAGGTTCCGTTATGGAAACCATGTGTGAATTATTCGAAGAAAACTTAGACGATTTGTCTTTATTTTTAAAAGACAAGCCATTTGTTGATCAATTGAAAAATTTGGTTTACCATGGCGCTCGCGCTTTAGAGGTAAGCAAAGTTATCGTTATTGTAGATTATACCCGTCCATTAAGTGAGATACTTATGGATAGTTGGCACAGCATTGAATCTGGCTGTATCAATGAAAAGTATTTTCCCGTTTCTACACGGCAAAGATTATTTGGACGGAGAGAGATAATCCGTACTAAACTTTTTCATTTTAATGAAAAAATTGACAGCAAGGATGTTGAAAAAGTAATGGCAGAAGAAGGTTATCGTCCCGCGACTTTAGCGGAACTTTTAGCTTTTAGCCAAAATAACAAGGTGATGTTTCTTCCTAACATTTTCCCAATTGTTGCTTTAACTCCTTCTAAAATTTTAGATTCGACTGATGAAGATGGTTTGGATGCTTTAGACGACTTACATGTTGCTGTTTTAGGTATCGTTGAGGCTAATGAGACCATTCTAAGGGGAAAACCTTATTCCCAGACATGGCATTATAATCACCGTTTCTTGGGAGTTCGCATCTAGTTATTTTTATTTCTTATTTTGAAATTTAGTGGAATTCAGTGTTTTTTAGAACTGTAGATTTAGTAGATTAAGTGCTTGGTTTAAGCACATAAGAGATTATTGAGAGATTATTGAAGGTTAAATGAGTGATTTGTATTATTACAATATAAATCAAAGTCAAGTGTTAATGACTAATATTAAAAAGATATTTGTCGTAAAAATTAGTTCTAAAAAGCAGCTTTTACCGGTTGCTTCTTTTTTTTGTTTTACATAATTTAGATTTAGTTTATTTTGCTTTTGTTATAATACAAACCGATGTGGGCCCGGGAGTGGCCTCCGAAACCGGACTTAGCACTCGGTTTCCGGGGTTCGATTCCCCGCGGGTCCACATCTGGGAATAGTAAACATAATACGCACATTGACCGGTCTCAACCAATTTGTTATAATAATCTTACGAGTGCTAAGTCCGGTATTGGAACCATTTCGAAACAAATAAAAAAATCTCCCTGCAAGGGGAGGTTTTTTGTTTATCAAGAGCTCGTATCCTCTAAAAATAAAAATCATCTCGGATTCCGTCGAGATGATTTTTGTATTTGAGAAACTAACTTGTACGCTTGTTTGTACTTAAAGTTATGGCCTAAAGAACAGTATCTTTTACTGCCTTTGAAAGACGGAATTTAACAACTGTTTTTGCTGGGATTTTAATAGTTGCTCCAGTTGCAGGATTGCGACCTTCTCTAGCTTTCCTTTTTACCTTAACTAATTTTCCGAATCCAGGAACGATGCATTCACCATTCTTTTTTACTTCCTTGTAAACGATTTCTGATAGACCATCGATGAAACCGCTAACTTGTTTTTTGCTCAATTCTGTAATTTCAGATAGAGCTGTGATCATTTGTGACTTTGTCATTTTTGGCATAATTTTTGCATGGGGCTCATCCTAAAAGCTTAAATAGTTTTCAGGAGAAGTTCCTTTTAATAATTATTCAATGTTTATAAGGTTATTATAGCATACTATAAATAATATGCCAACAAATACGGATATTTTATCTTGTTCAAGTTTTTATTTAACTTCGTAGGTTAAAGTTACCTCTACTTTCACTTCGTTTTGACCAGCTTCGATACTTGGCGCGGCAATACCACCACCTTGACCAGCAACGGCTGATAATTCCATTTTAGCGTTACTATAATCAAACATTACCGGTGGATAACTAGCGGAATTCTCGTAAACACCTGTTATTTTACCTAATTTCATACCTGATTCTTTAGCAATCATCTCTGCCTTTTCTTTCGCTTTTTCAATTGCTAATCCTCTTGCTTGATTTTTTAATTCATATTCATCATCAATTGTAAAATTTATATTTCCAACTTGATTAGCGCCGGTTTCAGTTGTCTTGGAAATTATATCCCCAATCTTATTTAAGTCTCTAATTTTTAAAGTTACATTTTGAGAGACTTCGTAACCGACTAATTTTTGGCCTTCTTTATCTGTCCAGTTGTATGATGGGCTTAAACGATAATCAGTTGTTTTTATATCTTTATCTTCAACACCAAGCTTTTTTACTTCAGCTACAATTTTATTCATTTTATCAGTACTTTCTTTAGTTGCGTCAGCTGCCGTCTTTTTTATTTCAGTTTTAAGACCGACGGTTAAACTAGCAATATCAGCTTTTGCGTAAACAGTACCAGAACCGTTAACGGAAAATCTATCTTGAGCCTGAGTTCTGTTATTGAAATATAAAGCAGCGATAACAATCGCGCCGACTACCAATATTCCTAAAGTAGCCAGAAAAACATAGGTTTTTTTCATAGTTTTTAAATAAATTAATTAATTTAATTTTTAGATAAATTATTTAAGCAGCAGTATCTTAACATTATAGCATTAATATTTACGGCTGTCATAAGCCCAATGTAGAAGAGCTTGTCTTTGCCTGGGACGGCAAGTAATATTTAACTAAAATAGTTTTCTGGTTTTTAAGTGGCATTATTTTAAAGCAGCCGATAGTTGTGCTCTTTTTTTATTGTATCTAACGGAAAGGAAAAGAAATAATCCCAGGCAGACAACCATAATTAATGGAGAAAACCAAAATGGAAATTCTTGGCCAAAACTTTCTAAAATCATTACCGCCCCTAAAACACCAATCGCGTACATCGCGCCGTTTTTTAAGTATTCAAATTTAGTGATGAAGTCTATTCCTCTAATAGTCATTTCTCGAACCACAAAGGCTCCTAGACCGTTACCAATAATAATTAGCGGAATACTCATTGTAAAGGCAAAAGCGCCGATAACGCCATCAATTGAAAAAGAGGTATCAAGTACTTCCAAATATAATATTTTGCTCCAAGCGCTCATTGAGGGGTCAAGTAGTTGTTTCTCTTTTTCTTCAGCGTTCTTTTTAAAACCATCGGTAATAAAGAAAGCGGAAACACCAATAGTGGCCGCTAAGGCCATGATTGAATTTTGTTGTAGAGAATAATAAACAACTAGAGTAGTAATAATCGAGGCGAGAGCATAGAACCAGACTCCTTGGCGATGAATAAAGCCCTCAACCAGAAAGGCATATTTTTTTTCTTCTAAGAACATCCAAGCTAAGAAAACAAAAAATAAATAGATGCCACCACCGATGAGTAGTAATGGTTTAGATTTTTCTAAATATTCTTTAATTTCTGGACTATTGGAGAAAGTCGCGGTAATAACTTGCCAAATTCCTAAATCAGGATTAGCAATCCACACAATAATAAATGGTAAAATACCTCTCACGACGAAAACTGCGAATAAAAGACCCCAAAATAGAAAGATTTTTCGATATTTGTCTGGCATGGTTTTTAAGACATGTGCATTCACAACCGCGTTATCAACGCTGCTGATAATTTCAAAGAGACAAAGACCGATAATTACTACTAAGACGCTAAAAAACATATTTTTTTATTGTTATTTATAATTTACCTAAATCTAATTCTTCGGTGAAACGAATTTTCTCAACAAATTCGGGCATATGACTTACCATCATGATTGCCCCTTCAAAATTATCAATCGCTTCGGCAATAACCGGTAGATGACGGAAATTAATATGATTAGTTGGTTCATCTAAAATTAAAAGGCCGGGTTGAGCTAAAACTAAACGCGCAAAAGATAATAAGCCTTTTTGTCCTTCGGATAATGCTGCTATTTTATGATTCATTAATTCCCCGGTAATTAAAAACCCGGCTGCGACTGAGCGCATTTCCTGTTCGCCCAAGCCATCAGCCATACTGGTCATTAAAGAATTAAAAACTGTTTCTTGAAAATTCAGAGTAGAAAAATCTTGGCTATAATAACCAACTCTAATTCCTTTTAAAATAGCTTGGCCTTCTTGTTTTCCGGAGACAAGTGATCTTAGTAACGTACTTTTTCCAATTCCATTAGGACCGATAACTAAAAGTCTATCCTTCTTTCTTAAAGATTTATGAATATCTTTCAAGACGGGTTCATGGTTTTTAACAATCTTTATTTTTTCTAGCTTTACAATTTCACCGCTCATATCTTCTTGAACAGGAATAGTAAATTCACGAATGGTTTTATCTTCTCTTCTAACATCAACTTTGTTTTCTTCTAATTCGGCCGTTTCATCTTTCATTTTAGCGGCTAATTTACGCATCTTTCCGCCTTTATGAGCGAAAAAATTAACTTTTTCTTTACGGTCTATAATTTGTTTTTCTAGTTGAGCATTTTGACGTTGTTCCCTTTCAACACGACGAGAAATTTCTTCGACAACCGAATAATAATCTCCAACGTACATCTCAGTCTTATGAGTAAAGCTATCAAGATAAATAACTCCTTCGGTAAAACAATTTAAAAAATCGGCATCATGGGAAATAACCATTACGGTTTTATCGTAAGTCAATAAGAAGCCAATTAAATGGTCAATCCCGGCTTTATCTAAATTATTAGTCGGTTCATCTAAAAGTAAGATATCCGGGCTCTCTATTAAAGAAGAGGCTAACAGAATTCTAGCTTGTTGTCCTCCGGATAAATCACCAACCTTCCTATCAAGCGGAATATCAAAATTAACAGCGTCTAAAGCCTTAGCAATTAAACCTTTAATATTACCAGGGATAGTTTCAAAGCTTTTGGAAAAATATTCAAGAACAGTTAGATCGATATCTTCGCGGGCGATTGTTTGGCGAGCAGTTCCAATGGTTGCACCTGAAGAAACAGAAATTTGACCGGCCTGAGGCACTAACTCTTTAGTAATAAGTCCAAAAATGGTACTTTTCCCAGCGCCATTTTGACCCATTAAAGTTATTTTTGCCCCTTTGCGTAAACTAAAACAAGCCTCATCTAAAATTGGTTTTTTATGGAGATATTCAAATTTTACTTCATCAAATCTCAAAACGACTTCTTCCGGCATAGTATGGATATTAAAAAATTAATAGGTACTCATATAACATAGCTAATTATTGAAAAAAATACAATATTTAGCTACGCAAAAATATAAAAAAAGGTGGTATTTAGCCGCCTCTTTTTATATTTTCTAGTTCAATTTATTTTTTACTTGTTTTTTTCTTCGGAGTCGCTACCTTTTTAACTGGTTTATCAGCCGCTTTTTTAACTTCAGCTTTTTTTGCTTCTTTAACAATTATTTCTGGTTTAATAGTTTCTTTGGTTGGAGCAGATTTAACGGTAGAAAGTTGTTCTAGAGCACGAATAACTCTATCTAACTTAGTATTTAAAGCTTCAAATTGTTCTTTAAAGTTATCAACTGGACGTTCACGATGTTCATGACGCTCACTGTGAAAACTTGGTTTAGGAAAATCCCGGCTAGAATCTCTTGGTTCTCTATCTCGAGAGAATGATTGTCTTGGTGCACCAGCATCTTTGTTTCCAAAGCAAGTACTGCAAAGGACTGGTCTTTCACCACTTGGTTTGAAAGGAACTTCACAGTCATTTCCGCATTCCGCGCAAACCGCTTTATGCATTTCCATCCGGCCACCTCTATCGCCGGAATCACGACGACCAAAATTTCCTCCTCCTCGATTACCAGAATAACCGCCACCACTACTCTTTCTATCCCCGAATCCACCGCGGCTACCGCCGCCATTACGATTAAACATATTGTTTGATTAATTTAATTTTTAATATTGACCTTCCAATCAAAATCCCGCCTTAATGAAATAGGGCGGGATCTTGATTTGAAGAGTTTAGTTAAGCGCGTTGAACGTTAACTGCATTCATTCCTTTTGGAGACATTTCTGTTTCAAAAGAAACAGTATCGCCCTCACGTAGTTCATTGAATTGAACTCCAACTAAAGAGTTAGTGTGAAAGAATAAATCCTTTTCTTGGCCTTCAACAGCAATGAAACCGAAACCTTTATCGGTTAAAGCTTTTATAACACCAGTCATAATTTATATACTTAGTTTGTAAGATTGCAATTTGATAATAAAGATTTTAAAAATCGACCACTTTTTTTTGATGATTATTGTTGCCTAACTATTCTAACACATAAAAATAAATACGTCAAGAGAAATGCCTTGATTGGCTAATATGGCTTCAGAATAGTAAATCCTTAGTTAAAACGAGAGGCAATGAAAAGACCAAAATAATGAGTTAGGACCATAACTAAAGCGGCGATTGAAACATGTTCAAAGATTGTCGCTAATGGTTTAGTATTGGTGGATCTTGCTAGTTGGTAGCTTTGAGATATTAAAATAATAGCTCCCCAAGCAATTGCGGCCCAAATGGCGTAGTTCATCGGTAGGAGCAAAACTGGAATTAAAAAAGTAGAAGCGAGAATTAACTTAAATAGAAAAGTTGCAACTGTTGCTTGCCAAACTTCTTTGTGAGTAAAATTCCCTTCTGATTCTTTGGCGATATGAACCCCTAAAGCGTCTGAGAATGAATCGGCGACGGCAATAGTTAAAATACCGCCAACAACAGCTAATTCGGAACCAGTGCTTGATTGTAATCCAATCATTAAACCAAGGGTAGTTATGGTTGCGGAAGTCATTCCAAAACCCATACCGACTTTTAAGAAACTCTTCATATAATATAAAATTTATTTGATTACTTAGATGATATCATTAACAAAATTCTAAATCAATTAAAAATGAAAAGAAGCCGTACATGGAAAATGTCGACTTCTTTTATTTTGTCCAAACTTGTTTTAATTTTGAACAAAAGTATAAACGACCACAAAGGCCGAGTTGTTTCTTTATCGTTCTAATGTTATAAACAGATATCGGCCGCTCAGATCTAAACTCAATCTGATAGCTTGTTTGGTTTAAACAACTAGTTCTTTCAAGAACGAGAATGCCGCCATAAAAAAATCTCTTTATACGGGCGACGTGCGTAGTTTTTATCCAGATTACTGGACGCAATACATTTAACTTTACGAGTTTATTTTTTATAACGCCGTTTGGTATTAATCCTTGAAATAACAAATCTATGTCAAGAAATGATAATTTCTGATAAAAATCTTCAGACGAATTATTAGGCGGATGAATTTTGAGCTCCAGGGAGTAGTCATTACCATTTTTTATTCTTAATCTTAAACGAATGTTTAAGAGAAAAAAGATGGCCTCACTGGCCTGTAAACCCGTATCAAAATAGAGATAGGACATTTTCTTTGCTTTAGCTTTTTTATAATCATTCATGATTGCTGAATATCGCGCAAAAGATATGTCGGTCTTAAAAATGCACGGCGGCTTGCCGTATTTTTTTTCTCTTTCCATTGTATGTTTTTAAAGAATTACCAATATAGTACAACTTTTGTTAGATTGTGTCAATAGATGCAAAAAAGAGGCTCTATTAAAACCTCTTTTAAGTAATTTATAGTAAATTTTACTAGACAATCGTAGTTGCCGCATAGGGTCCAGATGGAACATACATTCTTGCTTTTAATTCTTGATCAAGCATATAAATAGCCGAGCCATTATCGCCAATTAACTTAAGCTTATCTATTACTTCAACGGCGTTTGCTTCTTCTTCAACTTGTTCATCTATATACCATTTAATAAAAGATTCAAGGGCATAATCCTTTTCTTCTCTAGCCAATTCATAGATCTTACCGATACAAGCTGTAATATGTTTTTCATGTTCTAAACCAGCTAAAAAGATATCGGATAAATTTTTTAGGTCTGCTTCTTGCGGCTGAGCGATAGCTCTTAGCTCAGGTTCTTCGTTTCTTTCTAATAAAAAGCGATAGAAACCTAAGGCATGATCATTTTCTTCTTGAGCCTGAACCTTCATCCATTGTGCTGCTCCTTTAAATCCCCATTTTTCTAATTTAGCCGAGAAGGCTAGATAAAGATAGGCTGAATAGAATTCTTCATTTATTTGATTATTAAGAATTTCTTTGGTTTTTTCTGTCATATAATTATTGATTACTTATTTATTAGTTGGTTAATTGTAGCACTATTTTAAAATGTAGTAAATACAAAAATACACTTCATTTTAAAAATGCTATAATAAAAGGACTAAATTATATTTTAATTTTATGCCAATAAATAAAGTTACGATCGAGGATCTTAAGGCCTTATCACTTCCCGAGCTTTACGCTGTTACTGGCGCTAGTTCCGATGGTTTAACAACAACTGAAGCTATAAATCGTTCCAAAATTTTTGGCTATAACGAATTTAAAAAAATAAAAAAAGTTTCACCGATTATTTTGTTTCTCGGTTATTTTAAGAACCCCTTAATCATCATTCTTATTGTTGCGGCTCTAATTTCGGGGATGACTGGCGAGTTGCGAAGTATGATAATTATTCTTTCCATGATTTTCTTTAGTGTGATTCTTAATTTTTATCAAGAACATAAATCAAGCAAAGCGGCTGAAAAAATTGCTCGTCGCTTAGCTATTCGCGCTAAAATTCTACGCGACAATAAAGAACAGGAGTTAGATAATAAATATATAGTTCCGGGAGATATTATTTATTTATCTGCCGGTGATATTGTTCCGGCGGATGGAAAAATTATTAAGGCTGATGATTTTTTCTTAAATGAGGCTAGCTTAACTGGTGAAAGCTTACCAATGGAAAAGTTTGTTGATAATAATAATGTCATTTTTGCTGGAACTAATGTTATCTCTGGTTTTGGTTGCTACTTAGCTACTAATACTGGGATAACCACTGAGTTTGGTAAAATCGCTCATACTTTATTTCGTCCAGAATTAGAAAACGCTTTTGAAAAAGGAATTAAAAGTTTCGGATTCTTAATAATTCGCGTTATTATTTTTATTGTTGCAATTATATTCCTGATTAACGCTATTATGCATAAAGGGGCCTTGAACTCCTTTTTGTTTGCGCTTGCAGTTGCCGTTGGCGTTACACCTGAACTTTTACCGATGATTATGAGTATTAATATGGCCAAGGGGGCGGCTAAAATGGCCAAGGGAGGCGTTATTGTTAAAAAACTTAATTCGATACCGACTTTTGGCTCGATTGATATTTTAGCGACTGATAAAACAGGAACTTTAACTGAAGATAAAATTACTTTAATTAAGCATATTGATGTTTTTGGTAATGATTCTGAGGCAATATTTTTAGCGGCCTATATTAATGGTTATTTTGAGACCGGAATTAAAAGTATTTTAGATGAAGCAATTTTAAACCATAAAAAACTAAAAATGGATGGTTATTTAAAAGTTGAAGAACTTCCCTACGATTTTAATCGTAAAAGGTCTTCAATTGTTTATGAAAAAGATGGCCGTCTAATAATGGTTACCAAGGGTGCGCCTGAAGAAATTTTTAAAATTAGTACTAGTTATTATGAAGGTTTAACGATAAAACCAATCACGCAGGCAGTATTAACAAAAGCTAAGGAAGTTTACGACGAATTAAGCAGTCAAGGTTTACGAGTTTTAGCTATTACCGAAAAAGTAATCAGTGAAAGAAAAAAACAATATCCCCTCTCTGAGGAGAATAATCTAGTTCTTAAGGGCTTTATGGCTTTTTATGATCCACCCAAAATTGATGTTAAAGAAACTTTAGTATTTATGAAGAGTTATGGAATAGAAATGAAAATTTTAACTGGAGACAGCCCGCTGGTTACTAAGAAGATTTGTGCGGATATTGGTTTAGAGGTTAAAGGAATTATTATCGGCGAAGATTTAGATTTAAATAAATTAACGGACGAAGAAATCTATAAGAAGATTAAAGGCGCAACAATTTGTGCGCGTTTAAGTCCAAGCCAAAAAGAAAAAATTATTGTTGAACTAAAACGCAATGGACTAGTGGTTGGTTATCTCGGTGATGGAATAAATGACGCGCCGTCTTTAAGAGCGGCCGATGTTGGTATTTCGGTTGATAATGCCGTCGATATCGCCAAAGAAACGGCTGATATTATTTTAATGAAAAAAGGACTGAGAGAGCTAATGGATGGAGTTATTGAAGGCCGAAAAACTTTTGGCAATACCATGAAATATTTGCTTATGTGTTTGAGCTCAAATTTTGGCAATATGTTTTCAATGATTGGAGCTAGTTTATTCCTTCCTTTCTTCCCGATGACTGCCGGTCAAATTCTCTTGAATAATTTTATTTATGACTCCTCTCAATTATCAATTCCTTCAGATAATGTTGATAAGGAGTATTTAAAAAAACCAAAACATTGGGATATTAAATTCATTAAAAAGTACATGTTGGTTTTTGGCCTAATAAGTTCTCTCTTCGATTTTTTAACTTTTTTTGTCTTGTTTGGTGTTTTACATTTAAGCAACGGCGCCTTCCAAGCCGGCTGGTTTATAGAATCGCTAGCGACTCAGACCTTAGTAATTTATGTTATTCGTACTAAAAAGATTCCTTTCTTACAGTCATGGCCGAGTAAATTATTGCTAACTACCACGTTGGGCGCGGTTGGGGCTGGAATTATTTTAACCTTGAAAGGGATAGGCCATATCTTTGGTTTTCTACCGTTGCCATTATTTGCTTTCTTGGCTATTTTTGCTTTAGTGCTACTATATTTACTAACTGTTGAAATTGTAAAAGAGCAATTTTATAAAAGACTTAATACCGTCGGTAATTAGGATTAATAATTAGAAGAAGATACAAAAAAAGAAGCTATAAACCTAGCTTCTTTTTTTATATTTTTCTATTATTATTTCAGCGATATTTAAACCATCAATTGCCGAAGAAACAATTCCACCAGCATAACCGGCCCCTTCTCCGGCCGGATAAATACCTAAGATATTTGATTCACAATTTTCATTACGTAAAATACGAACCGGTGCCGAACTTCTAGTCTCAACTCCGGTTAAGATCGCTTCCGGGTTAGAAAAACCTTTTATTTTCCTTTCAAACAGAGGAATCGCTGCTTTTAAACTACTGATAACATAATCCGGCAAACAAGAATCTAGGGTAGTTAATTTAATACCAGGCTTATAACTTGGTTTAATACTTTTTATTTCTTTTGAAGCCTGCCCTTTAAGAAAATCACCTAATAATTGCGCGGGGGCAAAATAATTACTTCCGCCGGCGAGATAGGCTGCTCGTTCAAATTTACGTTGAAACTCTATTCCCGCTAAAGGATGATTAGACTCAAAATCAGCCGGAGTAACCGGAACTAACAAAGCACTATTTGAGTTTATTCCATTTTGAGCATATTCGCTCATCCCGTTAGTTACTACTCTGCCTTCTTCAGAAGCTGCGCCCATAACGTAACCACCGGGACACATACAAAAACTATAGACCGGCCGCTTATTATCTAAATGTTGAACTAACTTATATCTAGCGGTATTTAATTTTGGATGATTGTAGGAACTACCATATTGAGCTTTATTTATCATTATTGCTTCATGCTCAATTCTTAGTCCGATAGAGAAAGCTTTAGCGCTCATTTTTAATTTTCTTTCATAAAGCATTTGATAGGTATCGCGGGCAGAATGTCCGGTGGCTAAAATAAGCTCATCAACTTTGATTTTTTCTTTTTTATTTAAAATAATAGCTTTTAATCTTTCAGTTTTTATTTCTAAATCCGTTAAGCAGGTTTCAAATCTCACTTCCCCGCCTAATTTTATTATTTCAGTTCTAATATTTTTTATAACCGCGCGTAATTTATCAGTTCCAATATGCGGTGTTGCACTAATAGCGATTTCTTCCGGCGCCCCGGCTTTTATTAGTTCAGTAAATACATATTTAGAACGAGGGTCGTTAATTAACGTATACAATTTTCCATCAGAAAAAGTTCCCGCTCCACCTTCACCAAATTGAATATTTGATTTTGGATTAAACTTACGTTCCTTAAAAAAATTATTAACATCTTGGATGCGCGTTTCAACATCTTTCCCTTGCTCGATTAGCAATGGCTTTAAACCGGCCTTAGCGAGCAATAAGCAAGCGAATAAGCCGCAAGGTCCGCTACCAACAACAACAATTTTTTTGTTTATTTTTTTGATAATCGTTAGTTCTTGATAAACAAAGGGTTCATGGGTTCTAACCCGATGGCGTATATCCCATTTCTTAATCGCCTCAATATTTTCAACTTGAACATCAAGCGAATAAACAAAAAGAATATTCTTTTGGCGAGAATCAATATTTTTTTTAACAATTTGGTAACTGGTAATTTTTTGTTCTGGCAAGTCTAAAATCTTTGCTATTTTAGATTTTAAAATTCCTTCCTCATCATCTATACCGAGAGTAACCTCTTCAATCCTGATTACCTTATTTATTTTTAAGTTCATAAAACAAAATAGCAGCCGCGGCCGCAACATTTAAAGATTCTATTTTTGAAGAGATTTCGATTTTTAAGCTTTTGTGTGCTAACTTAGAAATTTCCGAATTTATACCATGACTTTCACTCCCCAAGACTAAACAGAAGGCCTTAGCGGGCTTAAATTTGGCTATATCAACCCCTAGATGAGCATCAGCGGTATAAATAACCAATTTATTGTCTCTAAGCCAATCACCGGCCTTATCCTCAATGATGTTTAATTTAAAAATAGTATCTTTAGCGGCGCTAATAACTTTATGATTATAAAGATCAACGCAATTTTTTCCTAGAACTAGATTCACAAAGCCGAATGCTAACGCGCTGCGCATTATAGCACCAATATTTCCGGGATCGCTAATACCATTTAAATAAACAACGGATGTTTTATCTAATTTTTGCACTTTAGTATTATAGATAGCAGTAATCCCAGATGGAGTATCTAAATTAGAATAATGCTTGTTCAACTTTTGATCTATCAGATAGAAATTTTTATTTTGAGAATTATTTTGTAGATATTCAAGCTCCAAAGTATGTTTATTGGCAAAGTCTTCGGTAATAAATAAAGCAATAAAATCGTGCTTATCTTTTAGAGCATCTAAAATAATCGCTAAATTCTCGACTACAAATTTTTTTGATTCTTGTCGGTATTTTTTAGAATTTAATTTTTCTAGCAATTTAATCTGATTGTTTTGTAAGCTAGTAATTATTTGATAATCAGAGATAGTCATAATTTATTTTACTAGTTTAATTAACAATTCTCGCTTCGACTGGTCGCCCTCTAAAACGAATACCTTTAAAACATCGAGCAACAACTTTTTCTTTATTTTTATCAATTCCAAAGATGGTAAAATCTCCAGACATTTTAATTTTTCCAATCTCCGCTCCTTTTAATTCGCGCTGACTATTGACCATCGCAAACAAATCTTTAATATCAAGGCGATCATTCCGACCAATATTAATTCTTACATTAATAAAATTCTCTTCTGGTTGGCGCTCTTTGCGTTCATGGCGTCCGCCTCTTTCGTTATTGAATCTATTATCAGGCGCTACAACGTCAAGGTCTTTTGAATCTTTATAAATATCTAAGAAATGGTTGAATTCCGCAGAAACAAAACGAGTAATTAATTCTTGGCGGGAAAAATCTTTTAAATTTTCTTCAATGGCCGGCAAGAAAGGAGCAATCTCTTTCTGATCAACTTTAATATTTTTCATTTTATCCACCAAGCTGATTAATTGTTTTTCACAAATTTCTCGTCCGGTCGGAACTTTTTTTAATTCAAAAGTTTTACCGGTTTTTTGTTCGAGTTCTCTAATCTTGTAGGCTTCACGAGTAGATAAAAGAGAGATTGAAATTCCACTTTTTTGTGCTCTTCCTGTTCGACCACTGCGATGAACATATAATTCATTAACTTCCGGTAAATTATAGTTTATAACGTGAGTTAAATCGTTAACATCTATTCCGCGCGCCGCCACATCAGTTGCGACTAAGAGTTGAATGCGGCGTTGACGAAATCTTTCCATAATTTGAGTACGAGAATTTTGCGGAATATCACCATGCAAGGTTTCGGTTGAATAACGATCCTCCTTTAATTTATCAGCAATTTCTTGTGTTTCATGTTTAGTGCGACAAAATAAAATACCATAAATATCTGGTTCAGAGTCAACTATTCTGCGCAAAGTTTCATATTTATGACCAGGCCTAACAAAATAATATTGATGATTAACTTTATCGGCGCCGATATTCTTTTTCCCAACACTTATTTCTTTCGGGTCTTTCATGAATTTCTTAGCGATTCCATAAATAGTCGCTGACATAGTCGCTGAGAAAAGCATAGTTTGTTTGGTTTCCGGAGTATCTTCTAAAATAGCGTCTAAATCATCTTTAAAGCCGAGATCTAGCATTTCATCAGCTTCATCAAGCACAACGAAGCGAATAGTATGCATCTTTAAAACTCGTTTGCGAATTAAATCATAAACACGACCCGGCGTACCGACAACAATATTTGCACCGGCGCGGATGTCTCTGATTTGAATTTCCGCACTGGCGCCGCCATAAACAGTTGCAATGGTTACCCCCTGAGAATATTTAGCAAAATGAGTTATTTCCTTGCTAATTTGTAGACATAATTCTCTAGTTGGGCATAAGATAATCGCTTGGACTTCTTTATTTTTCTTTAATTTATTTAAAATTGGTAAACCAAAAGCCGCCGTTTTACCGGTTCCTGTTTGGGCTAAGCCAATAAGATCTTGGTCATTTTCAAGAACAAACGGAATTGCCTCTTCTTGAATAGGAGTTGCTTCAATATAACCTAGCTCCTCTAGACTTTTTTGGATATGAGAATTTAAACCCAGTTCCTGAAATGTTTTCATAAATTATTTTTTTACGTATCGTATTTGCTCGTTATAAACTATGACTTTATTCTGTTTAGTAAAAATCTCATTGTCCAGGCAATCGCCATAAAGAATGTCAAGTAGAGTATTGTTGCTAACCAGGCTGGCGTCCAAAAATAGAAAATATCAAAACGTGATAAAATCGGCCAATGGAACAAGTAAATTTCATAAGAAAAAATACCGAACCAATAAAATAAACGATTTTCAATCTTTTTAATTGAGAATAGTGCTATCAAGGCTAAACAAGTTAATATGCTAGTTAATTCTTCCGCTAAGCGTGTACCGCCGACATTAGAGTAATAAGCCGTATAGACAACTAACCCTGACAGAAAAAGCAGAAAGATGCAATACCCTATTATATTTAATAGCTTTAACTTAGTAACTCTTTGCCAAATATTGTTAAAACGAGCCTGAACGAGACTTCCTTTATATTTAAAAACTAAGCTGCCAATCAAAACTCCTAACGGAAAGGCTAAAATATGGACTTTATATAAGCGCATGACTTCATTTAGAAAATGAGGATTTTGGTAAAATAAAAAATATCCCGCTAAATAAAGAATAATGGCCGATAGCCAAGGTATTTTTCGTAGAAAAACTACAGGAAAAAGTAGATAATAAGCAACTATAAAAGTAAAATACCAAAATGGTGAGTTAATATCGAATGAATTAGCACTTGGGAAAAAACCTAGCAATGATTGCCAAATATAATCAAAGCTATAAACTTTTCCTAAAATAAAGAAGTCTAATCCTAAAAATAATAAAAAAATTATCCAAAACGGTAAATAAATTTTTAGTAAACGATGTTTATAAAATTGAATAATTGATAAGGGCTTTGAAAGAGCGCTGATAGTTAGCCCGTAACCAGATAAAATTAAAAATAGATTAACCCCTACTCCGGCGGCGATTGAAAGCGGAAACAAAAAACGGGTATCGCTTACCAAAAAGTAACCAATATGAGAAAAAATAATGGCGAGAATAGCAAAACCTTTCAGTTCTTGGGTAACATTAATAGAAAGGCCATCGAGAATTGGTTTTTTACGAATAGTTAATAATAGAACGAGAACAAATATTACTATGAAAATTTGCGTTGCCTGAAAAGCGTTATTTATTAAGATTGTCATAAATTATCTTTGACCAATACTTATAGCCTAAGCTAGAGGGATGAAATCCATCAGCTGAGTAATAAGAGCTCATTTTAGAAGTGTATTGAGCGGTTGGTGTTGTTAAATCAATATAATTAAGATTATATTTTATAGTTAATTCTTTTATAATTTTATTAAAATTAGCGGTTCTCGCTTGATAATAATAATTAAAAGGTGGTAAAAACAAAGAATTAACGCCGATATTTGGGATACTAATTATATTTATTTTAGCCTTAGTTTTAGTTTTTATTTCCGTTATAATAATTTCGTAATTACGCTGAAATTCAGTTTTACTTATATTATCATAGACGTCGTTAGTCCCGATTAGGATTGTTACTACATCGGGATTTTTAACAATTGCTTGAGTTAATAAATTATTAATTAAATCGCTTGTTTTAGCACCTAAATATGAATAATTAAAATAAGAGACTTGAGTAGCGGTATCAGCTAATCTTTCCGCTATTAAATAAGGATAATATTCATTATAACTTGAAGCACCGGCGCCGGCCGTTAGACTATCGCCTAGAGCAACATAAATTAGGCTAGAAGAACCGGTAGTTTGTTTATTAAAAATATAGCTATTTTGGATATCAATCGCTTTTAACCCAGCAGAACCAATACGATAATAAATAGACCAATTAACTAGCCATAGATAAATAATAATAACAGAAACTATTACTAAACAAACTACCAAACTTTTCTTAAGCATATAAAAACAAAACACTAAAACTAATGTATTTTAGACTTCGATTAATATTATACCATAGATTGGCTATTTTTTGTCAGCAAAAATTACTAATCGTTTTAAATAAGTTTGAGAAGCTTTATCCCATGCTCCAGTGCAAGTAATTAGATTGAGATGAGATTTGCCGTCATTAGTAATAAAAATACTAGGAACCCTCTCGTTCCAGTTATATGTTTTTAATTCCCGTACTATAAAAATGGTAGTTTTTCCATTTTCATCTTCAACATATAATTCATCACCTTGATTTAATTTTTTTAGATTATTGAAAACAGCTAATTTACCATTCTTGAAACGTCCATAATGTCCCGTAATAACTGCATTGCCGATATCTCCGGGACGTTTACTAAGATTAAACCAGGCGGCCTTAAGAGGCGCTTTGGGCGTTCCAACAGCGCCTTCTTTAGTGAGGCCAACATTTTCCAGGGCAATACTAACTTTAATTTTAGGAATTTTCAGACGAACTGGAACTCCGGCTTTAATATCTTGTTGCTTAATATTTGGCTGTAGAACTTTATTCGGTATTATTTTGATTGGTTTATTAAAGCTGTAAACTGGTAAACCAATTAATAAAACAAAAATAATTACTAAAGGTAAAATAATACCTATAAGATTATTAACTAATCGGATTGGCTTTAATGGGGGTTGTAAATTCATAGACCTAAAATATTAGCAACGTAAAGACCCCGGCTTGGCGGGGTCTTAACTTCATTCAAAATTAATACTTTACCAAGCAAATTATTGTTTAGTTTTAACTGTTCGTTTTCTTAGGACTAAGAAAAGTGAAGCGATAGTTAAAATACCGGCTAAAGCTGCAATACTCCAGGGCGTATTCTTGTCGGTGCTAACACCAGTATTTGGTAATTTAGGAATAGAAGTGGTAGTAGCAACGGGAACAATCGCAGTTGTTGAAGTTGGGGTTGGAGTTGTCAAAATTACTACCGGAGTTGAAGTTGGGGTTGGAGTTGTTGTATTTGAAACTATAACTCTAGCAACCGCGGTTGCAGTAGTAGTTTGTTGATAGGAATCATCACTTTTACCGGTAGCCGTAACAGTATTGGTAGTTGTATTTAAAAGTCTTGTAGTACAACTGTATTTCCAAATTTCATCGGCTTCAATTTTGTAATTTTGATCTAAGTCACCAGAAACAAAAGTTACCGGGCCGCATTTATCATCAGTTACAGTGATATTAGCTAGGGCTCTTTGTTTCCCAACGTTCCAAACAGTGTAATTGTAAGTAACTAATCCTGGTCCCGCTGTTAAAGCAAGGGGGCTTGGAGTTTTTGTAACACCGATTACTCCAGTAATTGGTGATTGTCCGCCACTATTACTTGTTGGTGGCGTGTATATGTAAGTATTAGTTATTGTACAGGTTTTGTTATTGCTTTCAGCTAAGATTATACTACCGTCTGTATCACAATCTCCACTAATAACTTGCGAATAAGAAGAATTAGCATCTTCGCTTACAACATATGTTCCAGCGGCGAGAGTATAAGCAGTTCCAGGGGTAGAAGTTCCGACTGCTGGACTACTAACCACATCAACCCCGGCGTTTTTAACATGCAAACTAAAGTCTGTAGGAGTTAAGGCGCCATCGTGAGTATTTACAACAACTTTTATCACACGAAGGGTTGCTGGAGTTGAAGAAATAGTATTAGCATCAAGGGTAACTTGGGTTTGAGCGAGCGCACGGCCATTAAACACCGAGCCGGTTTCCATAATAATTTGCTTAAGACTCAATATATTACCATTAAAAGTTGAGTAGGTTCCTAAAGTTGCACCGGTTCCCCCACCTACTTGCCAAAAAACGTTAGCTGCTTTAGCGCCGCCACTAAGTAATATTTTAGTACCAGAAGCTACACTTCCCTTAGCGGCTAAGCTTAAATCTCCAGCTATTTGGAATATCCAAACATCACTAGCACTACCAGAAAGAGTAATACTATCGGTTATGGAAACACCGGTGCTCCATTTATAAATTCCAGCAACAAAAGCCGGGGTAGTCGAACTAAGTAATCCACTATCTACCTCAGTTGCTGTTGGTCCTGGTCTTCCGGCCGCATCAGTATAGGCCGCTTCCATAGCGCTAACAGCGGTGGTCATGGAAGTTGGAGTAGGAGAAGCATAGTTAGAAGCATATACCTTACCAACAACTAGGGCTGAGGTCGAAAATGTATTAGAACTATCCATAACCAAACCAAACCCTGTCATCGAAGCTGCGGCCGCTGGGCTTACTCCGATATTTCCAGTAACTGAAGTCGCTCCAGTAGTAGTAACGGCGGTTTTAGCTAAAATAGAAAAATTACCAGCCGCACCAAGGTTTACCGTGGTTGGACTAGCGGCCAAGGTTGTGTTTACTCCGTTAAAACCGAAAGCAAGGAATGCAGATGAAACTGCTATTAAGGTTATTATTGAATTTTTAATGTTTTTTTTCATAAGTTAATAACTAGCTAATTAATAAAATATATAAATTTTGGCTGATGATGCTTAGAAATAACGACGATAGGATTGATTTCTTTTAAAAATCAGGTATACTGATATTTAAAGGGGATATTAGTTCCCTCTTAACTTACAAATTGGTAAACTTGCTATAGTAAATATTTAAGTATATAATATTAAGTATATAATATTAAGTATATAATAATTATAGTAAAGTTTTACTATTAAGTCAAATATGGAAAAGATTAATATCCCACTTGCTAAGAATATTAAAAAATACCGCCAAAGAGCTGAGCTATCTCAAGATAAGCTCTCTAAATTAGCCGGTATCACTTTACACACGATTACTAAAATAGAATCAGGAGCGACTCTTGATCCGCGAGTAGAAACGGTTAAAAGAATCGCCGATGCTTTAAATTGCAGCGTTGATAAATTATTATCAATGAAAAATTAATTAAATTTACTAGATTTTAAAATAAAAACTATCCGAATAGGATAGTTTTTTTAATATTGATTAATCTCGCGTAATTATTGGGGGTAAAGAATTAGCTAATGAAGAAATTTTAGCTGATAAATTTATGACTTCCTTATTTGATAACATTACACGAGGTTTTCCTTTGTTGTTCAAATCTCCTATTGGGTCACTAGGAATTAAATGATAATGAATATGTTTAATACTTTTATTGGAGTCATCACCCTCTCTAACTAGAATGGTAAAATTATTATATTTTAACTTTTTTAATATTCTAGTTCCCGTTTTAATTAAGACATCAATATCTTTGGCTTCATTCTTTGTAATGTCAAAAAATGAAACTACATGTTTTTTGGGAATAATTAATAAATGATGTTTATGATAAGGAGCTTTAGCGTACGTTAAATAGGCATTATTGTTTGCAATAAGCTCTCTATTGCTTGCTTCGCAAAAAGGACATTTTTTTAATTTTTTTAGATAATTATTGTAAAGCATTATTCTGGTAATTCTGGTGGTTGAGGAATATTATTAATATCAATGATTTCTGCATCTTCTTTCTCGGTATTTACCTCAATATTCGCTGATGATGGTTGATTTGAGGAGTTATTGCTATTTTTTATAAACATAAAGTAAACGGCTGTAAGTAAAAAAATAACAATTAAAATTAATATAAGCTTCTTCATAGTTTTTATCTAAAGTTAATTTGGTAATTTAGGAGGTAAAACAACGCCATTGTTAGTTAAAACGCTTAATTTGCATTCATTTAAAAATTTGAACACCAGCCCGGTCCCCACATTGTTATCATACTGAGATATTTTAAGAAATTCATCTTTTACATTAATAAATTTTTGTTCTCTCGGCGACCACCAATAGGCTCTTTCAATTGTGCAATCACCTTTTATATCATCTAAAGACTTATTAACGAATTCAGATGCTACCGGAATAATATTCCAGCCAGATGGCCAATTAAATTTTGTGATGTCTACTTTTTCTGTTTGATAGTTTAAAGTACCATCGCTATTTGAATATACCCAATAAGTCATGTTAGCGGTGTAGCGCAATTTATCTATTTCTTCTTTTTCTGGAGCGGGATAAAATCTAATATATTTCTTGCTTATTGGATTTAAGCCAAAAATTGCCTTAATATTATTTATCTCAATATCAGTCCCGCCAACTATTAAATCTCGACTCTCTAACCCTTGGACAAGATTCCATCCCTTATGAATATACATCGCCCTTGATACTAGTCCAGTTTCATTCGAATCTAATTTTAATTCAGCCGCAAAAGTAAACGCTCCGAACATTAAACAAAATCCGATAATTAAAATAAAAATATATTTTTTCATATAAATTAATAATATCACAAGTGAGCTATTTCGTCTAGATATTTATCAATAGAATTAGCAATTTATTTAGTTTTTTTTCTTGTTTCTTATTAAGCATACAACGCCAACAATACCCACTATAAGCCCCATTAATTGTCCGCCAGGGCTATCATCAAGCTCACCATATACAAACATAAACATGCCAAACAATATAGCGAAAACAAAATATATTATTCTTCTATAATATTTTTTCATATAGTTTTATTATACCAGAGTTAAAAACTACTATCTAATAACGTTTAACAAATTTTTTTCATACCAAAGCTTATTTAATACTTCTTCTTGGCTCTTAATCCAGGGATTCCAATCGAATTCTTTGTTAACTAATTCCCCGCTTTCTTCGGAAAGATAGCTTATTTGTTCCTTAAGCACACCATTCTTTTGATATTCTTTTACTAAGGCGAGTACATCTGGAGAAAGCATTGTCAATTCGGACAATTTTATCCTTGATTCTTTGAGGCTAGAGAGAGCAACATTAGTACGTAAGATAAACTGTTCAACCGGGAAAATAGATACAAGCGCATACATCCAAAGAAACAAAACGAGTAAAAATTTAACGATATTCGATCGTTTGGCAATAAAAAGTCTCGATATTAGCCAAACAAAAAGGATAGTACAGTATATAACGGTATATGAAGCAAAAAATTTCTCATAGCTAAATCCATAATAAGTAACATAAAGCCCCATGCGATAACCAGCTGAAACAAGCAAAAGCAAAGAGGTAATTGTAAACGCCGTCAGTACCCACTGTACCAGCGGTACAGTTTTTTTATAAGTAAAAAAGTAAATTAAGATATTTATTACTGAAAGAAAAAAGAGTTGCCAAAAACCACTTTTTACCAAATTTTCCGTTTCTTTAAAATCAAAAGGCAGTGCGCCCACCCATAAATGATTTATTTGCACCCATAAAAATAATAGATATAAACCTAAAATGCCTCCTAAAACGATCCCAGAAATAATTGCATCAATATTCTTACCGCCATCTTCTTTTTCTTTATAATCAAATATTTTACTCCAAGCTGTTAAAACAGAAAAAAGTAATAATGATAAAATAATGAATGTAAGTAATTTATAAACGAAAGACGAAGAGAATATTTTCAAAAACCAATCATAAATACCCTGCACTTTAACAGCAAAAACAAGATCGGCGGACGATAAGAGAGGAATGAAAATAGTAAAAGCGATAATTAAAAATAAAATCAAACCGAGTATTGTCCTTAATACGACGCGTTCTTTTGTCTTATCTTCCGGTATAACCAAGTTAATGTATAGTTTGGCCGTTTGGCCAATTTCTCTTAAGAAAGAGAAAAAACGGACAATTATTCTTAAAACAAAAGCGGAATTCCATAGCTGGTTTTTCTTATCCGGTAAAAAAGATTGATTATAGAAGATGCCTAAAGCTAAAGGTATAACCAGTAGACTAACAAGTTTTAAAAATGGATTATCATATAGCGCGTAGCTGAACATTATCAGTGATATTGGAACTATCCAATATAAATCGTAGCGTAAATAATGATTGCTTTTATATAAAACAAAAATGAATAGTCCAAGTAGAAGAAGCCAAAAAATAGCGGCATTAAAACCTAAAGCATATATCCCAGTGTTCCAAAAATTCCATAAAAAAATAACCCAAAAGATAGCTAGAGTCGCGCTGAGTAATAATTTGAGTAGTAATTCCCTCCTTGATGTCGATAATTTTTCAATAAATTTAATGTTTTCCATATTGTTTAATTATAAATATGAGTTTCATTTTTTTTCGATTTATAGACTGTAATACCTCTATCTAGATCAAAGACTTCTTTTATAGTTATTAAAATAGCATTTTTGACTTTATAATTAGCACTATTTTTAACGCAAATATCAAAATATTTTCCGGAGGAAAGAATATTAGCTTTTCCTTTAATTCTAAAATATCCACCAATAACGCAAATATGATTGTTTTCTTTTAGATTCTTTATCGTGTTATTCATTTGGCAATTTGCTGTTAACAACTTATCTTCAATAAAACCTAACGAAATAACGATATTAGCATTAGGAATATTATTTTTTGAAGAAGTAGATAATATAATTTCTTTATTTTTTTTAAAATTTGATTGCCAATTCATATTCTTAGATTATATAACAAAAATAGCACAGAAAGTGCCATTTTGTCTATTTGCTCGGGGACTTGGATTCGAACCAAGATAGCAAACTTCAGAGGCTTGAGTCCTACCGTTAGACGATCCCCGAATATTCGGTTATCTATTCATTTTCAATCTCTTGCTTCGGTCGCATTAACGGAAATAAAGTAACTTCTCTTATCGGTTTATCCATTAAAAAGGCAAATAATCTTTCACCAAAACCAAAACCGCAAGTTGGTGGCATACCGTATTCAAGCATCTCAACAAATTCCCAGTCGGGCATCATTGCTTCCTTATCACCCCTATCTATTAATTTCTGTTGTAAAGAGAAACGATTATATTGATCAACTGGATCATTTAACTCGGAAAAACCATTTCCAATTTCACTACCAGCAATAATTATTTGAAAACGCTCAGTTAGTTCGGGATTATTAATTTTAGCTTTAGCAAGCGGCGAGACTAATTTAGGATGGTTAATTAAAAAAGCTGGACCGGCAATATTTTTACGACAATATTTCCAAAGCGTATCCATTAAACGTTCACGATTATTCCCTTCATATTTTACCTCTAGTTCCGCTAGTTTTTTCTTCATTTCATCTTCGCTCGATTTCAAAACATCAATTCCTGTTTGACGAAGTACTTCTTCTTGATAATCAATTCTTGGCCATTCACCTGCTAAATCATATTCAAAACCCTTAGTAGTAAATTTAGTCTTACCAAATACTTTATTAGCAATTTCTTGATATAACTCTTGAGCTATTTTCATTCCCTTCTCGTAATCAGCATAAGCCATATAAAACTCCAAGTTGGTAAATTCTTGAAGATGGTCGGGGCTGGAGCCTTCATTGCGATAGACGCGTCCGATTTCAAAGACTTTTTCATAACCGGCAGCCATTAAACGTTTTTGCCAAAGTTCACCAACAGATATTCTTAAAAAAACATCTAGATCATAATCATCATGATGAGTTTTAAATGGGTTTGCTTCTGCACCACCAGTAGTAGTTTCTAGAGTCGGCGTTTCTACTTCAAAAAAACCTAATTTCTTCATAAAATCACGAGCAACTTCCCAAAATTTTGCTCGTTTATAAAAGGTTTCTCTCATTTCTGGATTAAGTAATAAATCTAAATAACGTTTGCGAAACCGATCTTCATCATCTTTTAAGCCATACCAAGCATCAGGGATTGGTCGCAAAGCTTTGGTGAGTAATGTCCATTCTTTGGCCATCAAACTTTTTTCGCCCTTATGCGTCGTAAAACAAGAACCATTAACCTGAATAAAATCGCCGTTATCAATTAACTTAACAAAATCTTTATAACTCGTATCACCTAATTCCTTCTTTGATAATGCTACTTGGATACTCCCGCTAGCGTCTTCTAAATTAACAAAAGTAAGATTACCATGGCTTCTAATACTTCTTAAGCGACCAACGATATTAAAGTTTTTAGCTGATTTTTCAAGGTCAACAAAATCAGTTACAATAGAAGCTATTTCCAAATCACGAATGGCTTTCGCGGGATAAGTAATGTAACCTTTTTCTTTTAAATCAGCCAGCTTCTTTAAACGTTCTTCACGTTCACTGATTTTTATAGCAGAATCTTTTAAATTAGTATCATGAGCGGCTAACATACCTTTATTATTAGTCTATTTTAATAATTTTATATTTTACGAGACCGCGCGGAGTTTCAACATCGACTTGTTCTCCCTTTCGGCGATGTAAAAAAGCAACGCCCAGCGGCGATTCGTTAGAGATTTTACCATTTATTGGATCAGCTTCATTAAAACTAACGATGACATATTGCTTTTCTTTGCCATCACTTGAAACAGTAACTTTTGAACCCATCACAACTTCACCATTAGCTCCGCCGCTAGCAACAACCGTTACATTCTTTAAAATACCCGCTAGTTCTAAAACTCGACCTTCATTTAAAGCTTGAGCGTCTTTAGCTTCGCTGTATTCGGCGTTTTCACTTAAATCACCAAGTTCCTTAGCTCTTTCAATTCTTTCAGCAATTTCTTTTCGTTTAGTGGTTGTTAAAAAATTTAATTCTTCGCTTATTTTATTATAGCCTTCTTGAGAGATTATCTGCTCATTCATAATTTTTAATAATTAAAATTAATTATGTTTAATATACTCTATCTTTTAGAATTAAACAAGAGCTTATTACAATAAAACCAATCCCGAGCGGATGATTTAAATAGGGCGTAAAAAAGTGCACAATCGCTAAAAATAAACAACCGGCTGTAATTCCTAAATATAAATAATCTCCTGATTTAATCCCGCTCATTAAACTCGCATGAATAACTTTATAAAGCAGTAAAAGGTAAGCAATTAAACCAAGAACACCAATTTTTAACCAGATATCTAAGTACCCCCATTCAAAAGCATAGGTTGTATAACGACCGCTGGCTTCATTTTCTAAGATACGTGGATCACTAGAAATGTAAGTTACTGTTTTCCCGTATCCCTGTCCGGAAATAGGATTATTTTTTATTTCTTTAATTAACTCCGGTAACAGTGTCCAACGTGAAACTAAGGCCGCCTCCTCCTTGTTCCCCACTCGATTTAAAAGTTGACTCTGTAGGCCAGTTAGGTGCGGGGCGGCTACAAATATCATTATAACCGCTAAAACTACGCCTAGAGTCATTTCTAGGGCTATAAGAGCTGCTCGTTTGAAAGAATAAAAGCGCCATGTAAAAATTAAGCTAAATAAAATAACAGCCGCAAAACCTAGCCAAAAACTACGAGATAAACTAATTAATAAGGTGCTAAAAAATAAAGCCATTAAAACAAAATTTAAAATATTCTGTTTGTTAAAAAAACTTTTTAAATTATTTATTTTAATTATTTTAAAGAATAAGAAAAAATAAGCAATTATTGAAAAAATTTGCGATTGGATAAAAACCCTATTCCAATTACTTGAGGCGGTCATTTCGCCTACTAGAGTTTTTCTAAGCCAAGCATAAACATTAGCTGCAAAAGTAAAATCATTAGAAAAAATCGCTAATAAAATAAGAGTTTTTAAACTAATCCAGATAGCACCGGCGATAAAGATCGTCTCTAGACGCTGCCGATTGATATTTACTGAAATAGCCGGAAATAAAATAAGAAAATATATCCAAGCATTAAAATCAAGAAATATATCAATTAAATTATTTTTATAAATGATGGCCGAGACTAGCCCGGTTAGAACCAAGATTGCTAAAATAAGATATGGCTTCCAAAAAACAAAATCTTTTATTTTTTTAAAATAAGGCGATTCATATCCAAGCTTCTTAAGAGAAATAAGAAATTTAATCAAAAAAACAATCATTAAAATTGACCAAATAACTAGTCGCAAAGATAATAAACTTCCCTCTCCAAGCGGTAAATAAAATAGATAACCCTTAGAGCCAATCATTAATTCCGCTAAAACTAAAAGTAAGCCATATTCTAATTTATAAATAGAAAGAACTAGAGTAATTAGGACTAAAATAAAAAAGGCGCTTTGATTAACAAAAGAAAAGCTAAAACCAAAAATGGAAATAATCTCTAAAAATAAAAATATTCCCAATAGAACGGCTACTTGTTTTGTTTTAATTGTTTCCATTTTTACAATTCTAATTTATCACCGACTTTAAGATTAAGCTCGTCCGTTTTCCCGGCATTTATTTCTAAAACATAATTAGCCGGAACAATACTTTCATATATATTCTTAGTGTTAGCTCCTTCGGGCGCTAAATTCTTATAAATTTGAACAATAACATCATCAGAAACAAAAACTATATCCAAGGGAATAAGCATATTTCTCATCACAAAACTTCTTGGTTCTAAATCAGAAAAAGCAAATAACATCCCACAATTAGAACAAAGATTCTTGCGTCCGCTAAGACCTTGATACATATCGGCCGCCGAACTAACAACTTCAACTTTTAACGTTTGGCCGCTAATATTAACTTCCGCCATCTTTTTTAGATTTTCAGTATTACTTTGGTTTTTAACGGTAAACAATAAAATTAAAAAGATAACAACAAATGAACCAACAATGGCCGAAGGCCATAATTTTTTAAATTCCATGTTTTTGTTTAATTATTAGCATTGCTTTTTTATATTTTTTAACAGCTGGTAAAAATGGAAACCAGGTATAAGCAAAAGCTGGAAGCCAAGAGCTCATTGTTCCGCCAGGATTTATTTTAAACAAAACTTCCGAAATCCAAAACCCAACTTTCCCCTCCTCTAACATTGTTAACCAAAGATCCCAATCTTGAAATTTCTTGATACTTTCATCCCAGCCAGTAAGCGGAAAATCTTGGCGTCTAATTAAAGATAAGGAATGAATATAAGGCATCTGCTTTAATTTTTCCGGGTTAAATTCTTCAAGCTGAAATAATTTTTTCCCCCAATTAAAGGAGGAATAAACATAGCTAACCTCCTGATGTTGTAGAAGTGTATTTAACATAATATCTAAAGCCTGTGGATGCAAAACGGCATCATCGTCGCAAAATAAGAGAAAATCCCCCTTAGAATCTTTAAAACCACGATTTCTAGCCGCCGGCGCTCCTTGATTCTTTTGATTTATAAAAAAATAAGAAGTATTTGTCTGAGTTTTTTGTAAATAACTTGCAACAATTTGCTCAGAATTATCAGTCGACCCATCATTAACAATAATAATTTCAAAATCTTGATAAGTTTGCTGAGCTAAACTTAGCAAAGTCTTAAGAATTGTTTTTTCGCCATTATAAAGCGGGATAATTATCGATATCATATTTATTCTTTGATTATTTCGCACAAGCGGCGAGCTTGCCCTTCCCAATTAAATTTATCTACTGCCCTTTTTTTAGCATTTTCTCCTAATTCTAAAAGTAAATTACGATTATTTTTTAATTCAATAATTTTATTTCTTATTTCTTCAATATTTTCCGGATTAACTAAAAATCCATTAATACCGTCTTCAACCGCATCTTTAACGCCGCCGGAATTACCGGCTAAAACTAGTTTTCCGGCTAAATTAGCCTCTAAATAAACAATTCCAAAACCCTCAAAATCAGGACCAATCTCTCGAACGGGCATAACAAACAAATCACAAGCATGAAGCCAAAGCCATTTTTCTTCTTCGGTTAATTCTCCTAGAAAAATAATTGATTCGCTAAGCGGTGAAACGGCCGCTAAAGAACGTAGATATTTTTCTTCTTTTCCTGACCCGGCAATAAAATACTTTATTTTTAAATCTTCAGTCCCCCAATTACTCATAGCTTTAATAACTGAATCAACGCCCTTTCTTAAAACTAAGCGGCCAAGAGTAAATAAAACGAAATAATCTTTTAGATTATAAGTATCCTGTAAATTGTTAAGGCCTTCTGTGCTTGGAAGTGAAATTATGGGGTCAATACCAGGGTTAACAATTTTTATTTTATTTGCTAGATCGCCATTAAAATTCTTAACTAATTCAGCTAATCTTGAATTTGCACAAATAATTTTATCAGCTTTTTTAAGAATTAGTTTAGCTAAAAATCTTTTATGACTAGACTCCAAGGCAGAATTAAAATCCAAGCCATGTAAGATAACTCCATATTTAAAAGGTTTAATAAAAGTAGCTAACCAGGCGGCGGTTCCTAACGGTAATATTTGACCGACTAATAAATAATCGAAACCTCGTGTTCTAATTTCTTTTACTAAAACACTCACTGTTTTTAGCCAAGAAAAACGGCTGTTTGTAGATAAAAGGCTTTCACGAGCATTATCTAAAACTTGGATTCTCTCTTCTAATGGCCAGTATTTTGCTAGATTAGAATAATAATTTGCAACTCCACCTTTAAACGGCGGATATTCTAGGGTAATAAGTAATGTTTTCATAGCTTAAGAGATTTAAAGACGCTAGCAATATCTTCTTTTTTAAATCCGCCAAGTAAATATAACAAATAAAAATATAATACTCCACCAAGCGGAATAAGAATGAAAATATTAAAATAGGCTTTACCTAAAAATATTATTACCCCCATTAAGCTCGCCGCTACTAAAGATTTAAAAAGAACCATTAAATTTTTAAGTACTCGGTAATTAATAATTTTTTTAACTAATACAATTCCCAAAATAAACATTAAAATGTTTGTAATAAGTACTGTAATACTTGCGCCAATTGCTTGAAAATTCGGAATAAGAATAATATTTAAAACTATACTAACAATTGTTACAATTCCCATGTTCAGTGTATTTTTTTTCTGTTTGTCGCAAGCATTAAGAAGTGAGCCAATTGGAAAATTTATGAAAATAAAAAATAAAGAAATAATAGAAATTTGTAATGGTAGAATCGCCCCATCGTAACCCGATTTGAACAATAAAACAATTCTATCCGCCAATAAAATAATTCCAATTATTATCGGCCAAGAGATTATAATTAAATAATTAATTGCTCTTTCAAACGAGATAACTAATTGTTCTCGATTATTGCTCCAATAGGCGCTCATTGCTGGATAAAGCGAAGCGGCAAAAGCCATCGGTAGAAATTGCAAAGCAAAAATAATTTTGAAAGCAACTTGATAAAGTCCAACTTGTTCGTTACCAGCAAAGAATGCTAAAAGAACCGAATCTAAATACATGTATAATCTTTGAAATATTCCATACACTGCGAATGGCCAACTTATTTTAATAATTTCTTTGATTAGCGGTTTATCATAAAACATCTTAACGGTAACTTTTAGCTTCTTGACTAAGATAATCCAGGAATAGGAAAAATTATAAATACTAGCTAAAGCAAGTGCCGCCATAGCCGGGATCAATCCGCCATTAAGCAATAAAGCACTGTAACCAAAAATTAAAACTATTAACTGAAAAACAATCGACGAGATACTTTCATATTTCAAATTATGGTTTCCCCTTACCACAGAAAAGAACGTTGAGGTAAAAGAGTCAAGAATCATTGAAATACAGGAAATATAAACTAGGTATTTAACCAAAGGATCATAATGGAGGCTATTTATTGAAACAAAAACTGCTAGTAACGATAAAATCGCCAAGGGGATTTTCATTGTTAAAATATTTCCTAAAAGATGGCTAGCCCTTGATTGATCTTTAGCAACTTCTCTAGTAAGAACATTAGCAAAGCCTAAATCAATAAAAATTGCAAAAATTGTTGTAAAAGATATAGCAAAATAATACTTTCCTAAGTCAGCTGGACCCAAATATCTAGCCAACATCGCAAAATAAGCAAAAGAAATGACCTTCTGTAAAATTAAGGCCACTGTTAAATATGAAGTATTTTTAGCAATATTATGTATTTTAGCCATAATTTGGAAGTTTTAATCCTCAGTAATCAACAATACCAGACTATTGATTAAATTTAAAAGTTATGATAGTATAATAATACCATAAAAGAAAAATAACTAATAGTTGAAATTTTATAAAAAATCAATACGATTTTTTTTATTTATTATGAAAAACAATATCCATCCAAAATATTACGCAGATTGTAAGGTAACTTGTGTTTGCGGAAACGTTTTTACTACCGGCTCTACCGAACCGGCTATTAAAGTTGAACTTTGTTCTGCTTGCCATCCTTTCTATACCGGAAAGCAAAAGTTAGTTGATACTGCTCGTCGAGTTGAGAAATTCGAGGCTAAGGTTTCAGCTAAAACAGGGGTTAGCGATAAAAAAGGTAAAAAAGTAAAACGCGCTAAGAGAGCTGAAGAAAAGGCTAAAAAGGAAGTAGTCGTTAAAACAAAAGATATTAAAAAAATTGCTCAAGTAACATTAAACAAAAAATAGCAAAACTAAAAAGCAATCAACTTTAATTATTTGGCGTATTTATGCTAAAATAATTATATCTGATTGCTTTTTTGTTATCAAAAAATAAAACGGCTTTAAAATTAAAAATATGTACGAAAATATTAAACAAAAATTTACTGAAATTGAACAGCAATTAGCTAGTCCAGATTTAATGAAGGATCAGGCGGCAATGATTAAAGTTTCCCAAGAACATGCTGGCCTCAGACGGGCGATGGCAATGATTTTAGATTTGGAAAAAACTCTGGAAAATATTAAAGAGAATAAAGAAATAATTAATTCTGAAAAGGACGCTGAATTACAGAATATGGCACAAGAAGAAATGGGTGGACTAGAAGAAAAAGCTGCTAAATTAACAGAAGATATTGAAGAAGAAGTTAATCCCTCAAGCCCTAATGATAAGAAAAACGCTATTATTGAAATTAGAGCTGGGGCCGGAGGAGATGAAGCGGCTTTATTTGCCGGAGATTTATTTAGAATGTATGCCCGTTACTGCGAAAGACAGGGATGGAAAATGGAATTAATAGATTCTAGCGCTCTGGGAATAGGCGGATATAAAGAAATAATTTTTACAGTTAAGGGCGAGGGGGCTTACGGCTTATTGAAATTTGAAGCCGGAACGCATCGTGTTCAACGTGTTCCAGAAACCGAAAAACAAGGCCGTGTTCATACTTCAACTGCTACTGTAGTTGTTTTACCGGAAGCAGAAGAGGTTGATGTTGAGATAAAATTAAATGATGTTCGAATTGATACTTTTTGTTCTAGTGGCCCGGGTGGGCAAAGTGTTAATACAACCTATTCTGCTATTCGTCTCTTTCATATACCAACTGGAATTACCGTGAGTTGCCAAGATCAAAAATCTCAACATCAAAATAAAGAAAAAGCTTTTCAAGTCTTACGTTCTAGAATTTTAGCTAAACAAGAGGAAGAAAGAATGCAATCCGAATCTAGTGCTCGTAAAATTCAAGTTGGCGGCGGCGATAGATCTGATAAAATTAGAACTTATAATTTTCCTCAAGATCGTGTTACCGATCATCGTATAAATATTTCTTGGCATAGTATTAACCGTCTCATGGATGGAGAAATTGACGAAATAGTAAAGTCTTTAAAAAAGGCTGCTAAAGAAGAAGTAAAATAATGAATCTCAAACAACTTATCCAAGCATCATCACTCCCCCAGTTAGAAGCAGAAATACTTATTTCTTTTATAATAAAAAAACCAAGAGAATTTGTAATTGTTCATCAAGATTATAAAATAAGCGAATTAAATCAAAAAAAGTTCTTAATAGCGGAAAAAAAACGATTAAACCACGAGCCGATAGCTTATTTAATCAGTTATAAAGAATTCTACGGCCTTAAATTTAAAGTTGATAAAAATGTTTTAATTCCCCGTCCGGAAACAGAAATGTTAGTTGATCTTGTGCTTGATTATGCTAATTCTCAAATTAAAGATCTAAACTTTATTGATATCGGGACCGGGTCAGGAGCAATTATTATTTCGCTGGTTAAAAATTGCAAACAAAAATATTCTAATGTATACGACTCAGCTTCATTCACCGCGCTTGATATTTCCGCTGCTGCCCTAAATATCGCTAAATTTAATTCTAAGCAACAAGAACTAAATAAAAAAATTGAGTTTGTTGAAAGTGATTTATTAGGCTCATTAAAACCAGAAGAATTAGTTGAAAAGGATCTAGTTATTACTGCTAATTTACCCTACTTAACGCCTTATCAGGTAAAATCAGAACCAAGCATTAGTAAAGAGCCCAAATTAGCTCTTGATGGCGGAGCAGGTGGCTTAAAATATTATAAACGTCTACTAAAAGACTTAAAGCAGATAAAGTTTACTTCCCTCTTTTTAATTTTAGAAATTAATCCAAAACAAACTCAAGAAATAAAAAAATTAATTAAGAAACAGTGGCCAAATAGTAAACCTAAGATAATAAAAGATTTAAGGAAACAAAACCGCTTCGTTTTAGTAGAAATAAAGCGATAAAAAAGTATATACTAATTAAAAAACGGATCTCAATGAAATCCGTTTTTTATTATTCTTGAAGGCGAATAATTTGCCTTTTACATGGACTGGGTAGCGAGGGTGGCCCACTGATCAAATAATAGCTGATAAACAACTATCTCTCTTGTTTCACTAATTCCGGTTTTGCCTTCAACACAAATCTCAATAATATGAGAAAAATCAGTGAACCCGTTACAGTATTGGTACCAATAACCTTTTGCATCGGCCTCAATAATTCTATCGGCTAAACTTTTTTGACCGGCTAAAATTTCTATTGGGCGAAGTCCCAGGCTTAATCCCCAAATATAATACTCATAATAGAGGAAATTTTCAGGTTCATTTCCCTGAGCATCCCTGGGGTCAGAAGCAATGATTTCCTTTTGGAGAGCAATTAGGTCATCGGAAAAATAAATTGGAGGGTAGTCCATTCCTTTATACATTTCTGCAAAGATAGCCTCCAAATTAATTTTGGCAATTTCATTTATTTCCGCGCTTGTCATTTTTTTGGTGTTTTTTTGTTTGGTTTATTTACTTGATAAATTTTTCTTTTTTAGCATACCGAACGGACATTGGTCCTCCGTGAACATACGTAAATTCCGATGGCGTTCTGGCCTCGGGGTCAGTTACAAATGCGTAAGCGTCGCTGAGCATTTCCTGGAAAGTTTCCCAAAGGGATGTTTCTCTTTTTATCCATGGCGCTTTCGGAAAAACTACTGAGCTTTTAGATTCAACATATTTCCGTGCATTGTCAAAGGGGTATTCAGTATTTTTGCCAGAGCGAAAATCAGCGATTAACTGCTTAACATTTTCATTCTTCGCAAATTCCGGAATTGGATGTTCAAGAGCATCCTCATACATTCCAACTTCAACTGCCCAAATAATGGCGATTAGCTTTAAAGCATCATCCTTGCAGATGCGGGCGTATAAAGTTGCTAAATCATCGCCATAAATTTGCATGGCGTCCAGCATGCTAAGGATAGCGTAAGGGGTATGGCCCTTACCCAAGATATCAACTGCCTTTTGGCAAACTTTAGGCAATAACAGAATAAGCCCAATAACACCGTCGCTAATAGCGACTAAACACGCGTCAAACGACATACCTTCATGCATTTTGTGCAGAGTAAGCTTTTTTTCCATGATTTTTCTATATTTGAGGTTAATTTTTAATGTACATAATAACCAAATACCATATCATACTATTATAATTTTGTCAACTATAAAACAAAAAATAGGCTAATTTCAGCCTATTTTTGTTTATTTAATTTCAGAAAAAATTATTTCTTCGGTGCTGGGGTAGCGGGAGCGACGGGAGCGACCGGAGCTTTAGGATCCACAACAGGAGCAACTTCAGCCGGTTCTTCCTCTTCAAGTTTTGGTCTCATAACCATAACAATAATATCATCAGTTTCTGATACCAACTCTAATCCCTTAGGAAGTTTAAGATCAGTCATTCTAATTTCATCTTCAAAAGTATTTAAAACTGAAATATCTATTTCAATATGGTCAACAAGATCTGAAGGCAAACATTCAACAGCAATTTCATGAATTTCTTTATTTAACATTCCTCCTAATTCTTTAACCGCCTTTGATTCACCAATAAAATGTAAAGGTATTTCGGCGGTAATTTTTTCCTTCATGTTAACTTGATAAAAATCAACATGAGTAAAAAAACCTTTTATCGGATCCTTGTGCATATCTTTAACTAAAACATTAACCGAGCTAGATCCTAAATCAAGCTTAATTAAATTTGATTCACCAGCAACGGCAAACACTTTTTCAAAATCAGCTTTTTTCAATTTCAAACTTTGGCTTTCAATTCCTTTTCCATAAACAACTGCCGCTAAAGAATCTTTATCTAATTTTTCATTTTTTTCACGCTTCTGCGTTAACAATGTTAATTCCATAATTTTAGTATCTAGTTTTTGACTTAATAATAATATTTTGCATTATACCAACAATTATCATTAATGATAAAAGTGAACTTCCGCCATAGCTAATAAAAGGTAATGGCAAACCAACAACTGGCATGATGCCTAAGTTCATACCAATATTAATAAACATTTGAATAAAAATCAAGCCGCTCGCTCCAATTAGAAAATAAATCCCAAAATCATTATTAATTTTCTTCAAAACATTAAAACAACGAAAGAAAAGGATAAAATAGAATAGTAAGACCAAAATGACCCCTAAAAACCCCAATTCTTCAGAAATGACTGCAAAAATGAAGTCATTTTGCGCTTC